>JBEKZS010000156.1:0-9705 GCA_049509635.1 Roseiarcus sp. | reverse complement strand
GCGACGACGCTGGTGCGCACCCACAACCTCGCCGGCCGCGCCTATCTCGGGCTGATCAAGCCGTTCCACCGCGCCATCGTGCGGGCGATGCTGGCGCAGGCGGCGCGCGCCTGAGCCTCAGCCCGCCTCCAGCAGCCGCACCGCCTCGTCGCGCTCGAACAAATAGAGCAGCACGCGCAAGCCCCGGTTCTCCTCGCCCGCCAGCCGCGGCGCGCGGGCGAGCGCGGCCTGCGCCTCGTCGCGCGCCAGCGTCAGCAATTGCCCGTGGACTTCGAGCCGGGCGAGACGGAAGCCGGGCGCGCCGGCCTGCCGGGCGCCGAGCACCTCGCCCTCGCCGCGCAGCCGAAGATCCGCCTCGGCGATCCGGAAGCCGTCCTCGGTCTCGCGCAGGATCTCGACCCGCGCACGCGCGACCTCGCCGAGCGGCGCCCTGTAGAGCAGCAGGCAGGCCGAGCGCGCCGCGCCGCGCCCGACCCGGCCGCGCAGCTGGTGCAATTGGGCGAGGCCGAAGCGCTCGGCGTGCTCGATCACCATGACGCTCGCCTCGGGCACGTCGACGCCGACCTCGATCACGGTGGTGGCGACCAGCACCTTGGTCTCGCCGCGCTGGAACCGCTCCATCGCGGCGTCCTTGTCGGCGCCCTTCATCCGGCCGTGGATGACGTCGACCGCCGAGCCGAAGACGGCGCGCAAGGCCTCGGCGCGTTCCTGCGCGGCGGCGACGTCGAGCGCCTCGCTCTCCTCGACCAGCGGACACACCCAATAGGCGCGCGCGCCCGCGGCGACCGCGCGGCCTATGCCCGCGACGACCTCCGCGAGGCGGTCGAGCGGGATCGCGCGCGTGTCGACCGGCGTCCGGCCGGGCGGCTTTTCGGTCAGCGCCGAGACGTCCATGTCGCCGAAATAGGTCAGCACCAGCGTGCGCGGGATCGGCGTCGCGGTCATCACCAGCAGGTCGACCGCCTCGCCCTTGGCCGCCAGCGCGAGCCGCTGGTGGACGCCGAAGCGGTGCTGCTCGTCGACGACCGCGAGGCCGAGATCGCGGAACGCGACGGCCTCCTGGAACAGCGCATGGGTGCCGACGACGAGGTCGATCGCGCCCTGCGCGAGCGCCTCGAGCGTCCGCGCGCGCTCGGCCGTGCGGTCGCGCCCGGTCAGGATCGCGAGCCGCAGACCGGCGGCCTCGGCGAGCGGGCGCATCCGCTCGAAATGCTGGCGGGCGAGGATTTCGGTCGGCGCCATCAGCGCGGCCTGCCGCCCCGCCTCGACGACGTCGGCCATTGCGAGCAGCGCGACGATCGTCTTCCCCGAGCCGACATCGCCCTGAAGCAGCCGCAGCATGCGCTTTTCCGAGCCGAGATCGGCCCGGATTTCGGCGAGCGCGCGCTGCTGGGCGCCGGTGAGGCGGAAGGGCAGGGCGGCCGCGATCTTCGCCGCCAGGCGCCCGTCCGCGACGTTCGCACGGCCCGCCATCGCCCGCATCCGCGCGCGCACCATCAGCAGCGCGAGCTGGTTGGCGAGCAATTCGTCGAAGGCGAGGCGCATCAGGGCGGGCGCTTCGGGGGCGATGTCCCCGGGCTGTTCGGGCCCGTGCATCGCTGTCAGCGCCGCGGCGAAGCTCGGCGCGCGCAGCCGCTGCGCGGTCGCATCGGCGATCCATTCCGGCAATCGCGGCAATCTGGCCAGCGCGCTCTGCGCCGCCTTGGCCATGACGCGCGGAAACAGGCCTTCGGTCAACCCATACACCGGCTCGACCGCCGGCATACGCGCGAGCGCCGCCTCGTCCATGACGCGGTCGGGATGGACCATCTGGAGATGGCCGTCCCACAGCTCGAGCTTGCCCGACACCCAGCGGGTCGCGCCGAGCGGCAGCATCTTGCGGACCCATTCGTGGTTGGCGAGGAAGAACACGAGCTCGACGTCGCCGGTCTCGTCCTCGACAAGCACCTTGAACGGCGCCTTGGAGCGCAGGCTCGGCGGCGGGCGGTGTTCGGCGACGCGCACCTCGAGCGTGGCGATCGCATCGCGCTGGGCGTCGCGGATTTTCGGCCGCGCGCGCCGGTCGAGCGTCGCATAGGGCAAATGAAACAGCACATCGACGACGCGCGCCCCCTGGGGGCGGTCGAGCAGCCGGTCGAGCAGCTTGGCGATCTTGGGCCCGACGCCCGGCAGAGCGGCGGCGGGCGCAAACATTGGATCGAGCAGGGCGGGACGCATGGCCCCGTTTTATACGCCTCGCGCGCGCGGGCGCCAGTTCGCGGGATCGGGCGCCGCGGCCGAATTAACGCGTAGCGCGCTAATCCACGCTAACGCGATTGGTTCCGAGCGAAGTTATGATTCGCCATGGAACAGCGGGAGAGTGGCGGGAGATCGGGATGTACACCGTGAAGTGGATCGAGCGCGGCAAGGAAAACGAGCCGGTCGAGATCGACGAAAGCATCCATACCGACCTCGACCGGATCGTCTATATCTGCAAGGACGCGCTCTATGGCGTCAGGCTCCGGCACTTCGCCCGGCCGCCGGACGGGTTCATCGTCGTCGATCACGAAGGCCAGGAGGTCCGGCGCTGGCTGGAATCGATGCGGTCGAACGCCGGCGCGCCCGACGTCCAGGGTCCGCCGGCCAATTGAACCGCCCGCGCGGCGCCGCCGATCATTGATTGGCCAAGGCTCCGTCGGCGACCGTCCGCGTCGACAGGGTGCAACCGGCGCAGGCCGCGGTGCGGATCAGCGCGGGCAGGGATTTCGAGCCGGTGCGCTTGGCGATCTTGGCGCGATGGTTCTCGACCGTGCGCAGGCTGATGCCGAGGTCGGCGGCGATGTTCTTGCTCGGGTGGCCGGCGACGACGAGGTCGAGAATCTCGCGCTGCCGCGCGGTCAGTCCGGCCATGCGCAGCGACGCGGCGTCGCGCAGGGCGGAATCCTCGGCGATATCGTTGGGCTGATCGAAGGCGCGCTTCATGCTCGCCAGGATGTCGGCGCGATAGAGCGGCTTCTCCATGAGATCGAATGCGCCCGCCCGCATCGCCTGGACGGCGATCGGCAAGGTGAATTGGGCGGACATCACGATGTAGCGCAGCCTGCGGCCGGCGCGGTTTTCGATCCTTTCGAGGCCGCCGGCGGCGATCGACGATTCGTCCATGAGCAGGCAGCCCCGGCGGACCGGCCGATAGGCGCGCAGGAACGCCGGCCGATCGGCGAACAGCCGCACTTCGTAGCCGCCGTCCTCGAACAGCCCGCGCAGGGCTTCGCGGATCGCGCGGTCGGGATCGACGATGAAGATGGTGCGCGTCTCCAGCGTCATCGCGACCGGCAGCCAATCGGGGTAGGCGGCGCGGCGCGGCCCCGCCTCGCGCGGCAGCCAGGGGCCGTGCGCGACGACGCCGTCCGACCAGACGGTCGACTGGCTTTTCGCTTCCATGGGCGGCTCTCCTGTGGGACGTACGATCGCGCGGAACACAACGCACGCGCAGGCGAAAGGGCCCCCCCGAAGAAGCGATCATGTCGCGGCGCGTCGCGGGCATCGCCCGGCGCGCGGGCGGCCGGCGTCAGGGGCGCCGGATCGAGTTTCCGCCCGCGACGATCCGGTCGAGAATGGCGACGACTTCTGTATTGAGCGCCCTGGCGCGCGAGGAGCCTCCGACGTTGCGATGGGCCGAGGCCGCATCGACGACGACGCCGACGACCTCGTTTTCGCCCATCAGCTTGAGATCGCCCAGCGCAAGAAGAAGCGACTCGCAGATCGACAGCGCGGCGACCCCCGGAGCGGCGCTGTTGACCTCAGTGGATTCGACCATGCTGCGTCACCCGTGCTAGAATACTGGTTGGTACCCAATGTCTCGGTTCTTCACTGTAGTCGATCCCAGCGCTCCGCGATTAACATTGGTTAGCGAAGGGCGCTTTTCTCTTGGGCTATTACGACGGGGTTCGTCGGGATGCGCCGTCGCGTATTCGGGGGGCGCATCAAGAAAGTGCGAACGCGATGCGGAGCGATCAGAGTCTGCTGGCCAGGAAGATCGGCGCCTTCGTTCACCTGTCCGAGCGCGAACTCCATCACCTCGCCCGGATCGAATCGCCGCGCATCCGCGTCGCGCGCGGCAAGGAACTCGTGCATGAGGGGCAGACGGGCCATGTCGCCCATATCATTCACGCCGGCTGGGCGTGCAGTTTCAAGCTGCTGCCCGACGGCGGTCGGCAGATCATCGCATTCCCGATCCCCGGCGATTGCGTCGGACTGCGCAGCATGTTGCTGCGCACCTCGGATCACTCGTTTTCCGCGCTCACCGACGCCACGGTGAGCCGCGTCGACGCTGCGAGCATGAGGGAGATTTTCACCGACCTGCCGCATCTGGGCGCCGCGATCCTCTGGGCGACCTCGCGTGACGAAGCGATGCTCGTCGAGCATCTCGTCAGCATCGGCCGTCGCAACGCGATCGGCCGGACGGCGCATTTCTTCCTCGAACTTCACGACCGCCTGAAGCTGGTCGGGCTCGCGCGCGACGATTCGTTCGCCTGCCCGCTGAACCAGAACGTGCTGTCCGACGCGCTCGGGCTCAGCGCGATTCACGTCAATCGGGTGTTGCGGCAGCTGCGCGAGCGCGGGTTGATGACGTTCCGCGATCGACTGGTCACCGTCCATGACGCGCCCGCGCTGAAGGCGCTGAGCGGCTACGAGAATCACGAGGACGACGCGATCGTCATCCGCCAGGGAAGCGCGACCGCGAACTGAGCCGCCGGATGGCGCCGGCGGCGGCCTCCGGATCACTCCAGCGCGAACCTGATCTTCTGGGCGCCTTCCCACAGCGTCAGCCTGCCGAGCGCGGCGACATTGTCGAGACCCGAGGCGATCGTGATGAAATGATTGCCGGCGAGCTGGCCGACCTTCGAGGCGAAGCGCACGCCGCCATAGGCGAGCAGGATCTCGGTCTCGCTGACTCCGCCGGGATAGAGGACGATCTGGCCAGGCGCGGGATAGGAGGTGTGGTTTTCGTAGCCGACCTTGAAATCCATGTCGCCGAGCGGGATCCAGACGCCCTCGCCGCTCCAGCGGACGTGGACGACCTTGCTCTCGAACGGGAGCTTGGCGAGGAAGGACTCGCAGGTCTTGGGGGCGGCGGCGGTCTCGAACCTCGCGTCGAAGACGTAGGGCCCCGCCGTGATCTTCAGGGATTTCATCGCTGTTGTCTCTCCATCTCGGCGCGCCCGGGCCTGCCGCCCGCAATCGCCGCGCCGGCTCACAACTAACGCGCGTCCCGCGCAGCGGAAAGAGCCGGGGCGCGGCAAATCCGCGGGCGAGGCGGCTTTTGCGCGCGGCCCCCGACGAAGCTGCTTTGGACGGATTGCGACAATGGGCCGCGCCGGCGGAGTCGGGCCTCGTCGCGAAGAACGATTTCGTGCGCAGTTCCCGGCTCTTGCGACCCATGCGCCGGAAGCTGGCCTCGCGTTTGGAGGATCTCGGCGCGCGCGATCCTCGCTGTCATCGCTGCCGGCGGGCAGGACGCGCGGCCGCGGTCCGCGCCCCGGGCGGCTGCGGCGCTCGCGCGGCCTCGAGGCGCCCGCCATGGGCTGACATCCCGCCGACCGCCCGCTATAAGGCGCCGCGCGGGCGCCGCGCTAGGATCGGCGCCTCCCCCAAGGGAATCTCATGACCGGCTCCGACCTTTCGAGCGCCGGGCTCGACGCCCGCCGTCGCCGCATCCTGTTCCGCGCCTGGCGACGCGGCATCCGCGAGATGGATATCGTGATGGGCCGATTCGCCGACGCGCGGCTGCCCGGAATGTCGGACGCCGAGCTCGACGCATTCGAGCGCCTGCTCGACGCGCCCGACCCGTCCGTGCTCGCCTGGATCACCGGCGAGACGCCGACGCCGGCCGAATATGACACGCCGCTGCTCGCGCAATTGCGCCTCAGCCCCCGCGAGGTCCCCGCCCGCGAGGCGCCGCGACCGTGAACAAGCCCGTTCCCCCCGCCGGCCTGTTCGGCGCCGCGGTCAGCCGGCTCGCCGAGGGCGGCGCGCTGACGCTCGCCGCCGCGCCCGAGGGGTTCGACGCCTTCGTGGTCGCCGATCTCGCGCTCGGCCTCGCGCGGGCGGGCGAGGCGCGGGCCGCCGCGCTGTGCTTCGTCGCGCGCGACGGCCAGCGCGCGCAGAGCTTCATCGACGCGCTCGCCTTCGCCGCGCCGCAGGTCGAGGCGCTGTACCTGCCGTCGTGGGACTGCCAGCCCTATGACCGCGTCTCGCCCAACGCCGCGATCTCGGCCCAGCGGATGACCGCGCTCGCCCGGCTCGCGCGCACCCGCGGCGCGATCGAGCGGCCGCGGGTTCTGGTGACCACCGTCAATGCGATGGTGCAGCGGATTCCACCGAGGAGCTTCGTCGCCGGCGCGGCCTTTTCCGCCGCGCCGGGCAACAGCGTCGACATGGAGGAACTCGCGCGCTGGCTGGAGACCAACGGGTTTTCGCGCGCCGGCAGCGTGCGCGACGTCGGCGACTATGCGATGCGCGGCGGCATTCTCGATCTCTATGCGCCGGGCGCCCCGGCGCCGGTCCGGCTCGATTTCTTCGGCGACGCGCTGGAATCGATCCGCTCGTTCGATCCGGAGACCCAGCGCAGCGTCGGCCAGCTGCGCGCGCTCGACCTCGTGCCGATGAGCGAGGCGCAGCTCACCACCGAGACGATCCGGCGGTTCCGCCAGGCCTATACCGCCGAATTCGGCGCGCAGACGCGCGGCGACGCGCTCTACGACGCGGTCAGCGAGGGGCGCCGGCCCGCCGGCTTCGAGCACTGGCTGCCGCTGTTCTACCCGGAGATGGACAGCCTGTTCGACTATCTCGCCGACGCGCCGGTCATTCTCGACGCGCGCGCGGAGGAGGTCGCGCACGAGCGCTTCGCCCAGATCGCCGACTATCACCAGGCGCGCCGCACCGCCTATGAGGAGGACGCAGCCAAGGCCAACTACCGGCCGCTGAAGCCGGATCGTCTGTACCTCGGCGAGGACGAATGGCGCGATCGGCTCGCCGCGGCGCCGCTCGCCCGCCTGACCCCGTTCGCCTCGCCGTCGGGCGCCGCCGATGTCGTGGATTGCGGGGCGCGCGCGGGCCGCAGCTTCGCGCCCGAGCGCCAGGACGAGAACGTCAACGTGTTCGACGCCGCGGTCGCCCACATCCGCGGCTTGCGCGACCGCGGCCTTCGCGTCGTCGTCGCCGGCTGGACCGACGGCTCGCGCGAACGCCTCTCCCACGTGCTCGCCGAGCACGGGCTCAAATCGGCGGAGCTGGTCTCGTCCTGGGCGCAGGCCAAGGCGGCGCGCGCCGGGGCGCTGCCGCTCGCGGTGATCGCGCTCGAGCAGGGCTTCGAGGCGGGCGGCTTCGCCATTGTCGGCGAGCAGGACATTCTGGGCGATCGGCTGGTGCGCCAGCGCAGGCACAAGCGGCGCGCGCAGGACGTGCTCGCCGAGGCCTCCTCGCTCGCCGCGGGCGATCTCGTCGTCCATATCGACCATGGCATCGGCCGCTTCGTCGGGCTGAAGACGATCGAGGCGGCGGGCGCCCCGCACGACTGCCTCGAAATCCACTATGCCGGCGGCGACCGGCTGTTCCTCCCGGTCGAGAATCTCGAACTGCTGTCGCGCTACGGCTCGGAGGGCGGCGACGCCCAGCTCGACCGCCTCGGCTCGACCGGCTGGCAGACGCGCAAGTCGCGGCTGAAGAGGCGCGTGCGCGAAATGGCGGGCGAGCTCATCCGCATCGCCGCCGCGCGCCAGTTGCGCGAGGCGCCGCGCCTGCACGCGCCCGAGGGGCTCTATGACGAATTCTGCGCGCGCTTTCCCTATGACGAGACGCCCGATCAGTCGGCCGCGATCGACGCGACGCTCGACGACCTCAATTCCGGCAAGCCGATGGACCGGCTGGTGTGCGGCGACGTCGGCTTCGGCAAGACCGAGGTCGCATTGCGCGCCGCCTTCGCCGCAGCGATCAACGGCAAGCAGACCGCGATCGTCGTGCCGACGACCCTGCTCGCGCGCCAGCACCACAAGATTTTCGTTACCCGTTTTTCCGGCCTGCCGGTGCGGATCGGTCAGCTCTCGCGCATGGTCGGCGCCGGCGAGCAGCGCGAGGTCAAGAAGGGGCTCGCCGAAGGTTCGGTCGACATCGTCGTGGGCACCCATGCCGTGCTCGGCAAGACCGTCGCGTTCAAGGACCTCGGCCTCGTCGTGATCGACGAGGAGCAGCATTTCGGCGTCGGCCACAAGGAGCGGCTGAAGGATTTGCGCGCCGAGGTGCATGTGCTGACCCTGTCGGCGACGCCGATCCCGCGCACGCTGCAGCTGGCGATGACCGGGGTGCGCGATCTCTCGATCATCGCCACCCCGCCGGTCGACCGGCTCGCGGTGCGCAGCTTCGTCTCGCCGTTCGATGCGCTGATCGTGCGCGAGGCGCTGCTGCGCGAGCGCTATCGCGGCGGCCAGTCCTTCTACGTCTGTCCGCGCATCGACGACCTCGACGAGGCCGCCGCCTTCCTGCGCCAGAACGTGCCGGAGGCCAAGTTCGTCGTCGGTCACGGCCAGATGGCGGCGACCGAGCTCGAGGATCGCATCGGCGCCTTCTACGACGGCAAATACGACATCCTGCTGTCGACCTCGATCGTCGAATCCGGGCTCGACATTCCGACCGCCAATACGCTGATCGTCCACCGCGCCGACATGTTCGGTCTCGCCCAGCTCTATCAGTTGCGCGGCCGGGTCGGGCGCTCGAAGACCCGCGCCTATGCGATTTTCACCGTGCCCGCCAACAAGCCGATGACGCCGCAGGCGGAGAAGCGGCTGAAGGTGCTCCAGTCGCTCGACACGCTCGGCGCCGGCTTCCAGCTCGCCAGCCACGATCTCGACATCCGGGGCGCCGGCAACCTGCTCGGCGACGAGCAGTCGGGCCATGTCAAGGAGGTCGGCTACGAACTCTACCAGCAGATGGTGCAGGAGGCGGTCGAGCGGCTGAAGAGCGGCGCGCAGGACACCGGCCCGGACATCTGGTCGCCGAGCATTTCGCTGGGCGCGCCGGTCACGATTCCGGAAGCCTACATCCCCGACCTGCCGACCCGGCTCGCGCTCTACCGCCGGCTCTCCGCGCTGGAGGCGGACGCCGACATCGAGGCGATGGGCGCCGAGATCGTCGACCGGTTCGGGCCGACGCCGCCCGAGGTCGCGCTGCTGATGAAGCTGGTGACGATCAAGGCGCTGTGCCGGCGCGCCAATGTCGAGAAGCTCGACGCCGGCCCCAAGGGCGTGACGCTCGCGTTCCGCGACAATTCTTTCGCCAATCCGGCCGCGCTGGTGAAATGGGTGACGAACCAGGGCGCGCTCGCCAAGGTGCGGCCCGACATGCGGATCGTCGTGACCGGCGATTTCGAGGAGCTTTCCGAGCGGCTCGACGCGACGCTGGCGATCATGCGCGAGCTGGCGAGGATCGCGGAGCGGAAGGGGCGGTGACCCCCGATCATGGTCCGCGGCTGCGCCGAAGACCATGACTTCGATCGAGATGGCGACCGCCGCGATCCGATAGACATTGCAAATCGGGGCCCGCGGGCGTCGCGCGACGGACGTACGCGCCCGCGTCCCGCCGACAGAAGGGAAAACGGACGATGAACCCCGCTTCGACCATCCTGCTGGCCGGGCTCCTGGCCGCGAGCGCCGCCGCCGCCGCGGCGCCGGA
>JBEKZS010000155.1:0-9847 GCA_049509635.1 Roseiarcus sp. | reverse complement strand
GCCGCTGCTGATCATATCGGGCGAGAAGGACAATACCGTCCCCTGGGCGATCGCCAACGCGTCGTTCGGGCAGCAGAAGGGCAATTCGGGCGTGACCGAAATCGTCGAAATGCCCAACCGCGGCCATGCGCTGACGATCGACGACGGCTGGCGCGAGGTCGCGCAGGTCGCGCTCGCCTTCATCAAGCGGTTCGTGTGAGGCGCCCCGCTCACCCCGGACGCGGCGCGGCGCCCCGGTTCGCGCTCGGCGCCAGCGCCGGCTGCAGCTGGGGAACGACCCGGCGGACGGCGCGGCGCACGCCGACCGGCCGGTAGAGCTGCTTGGTCGCCTCGATGATGAAGACGCCCGCGAACGGCAGGCCGACCACCGCGCCGACGCGCTCGAACGCGGTCGCCCAGTTGAGGAACAGCCGGCGCTTGAACGGCGGCGCGTAGAGCGCCTCGCCCCAGTAGATCGGCGAAAACAGCGTCTCGCGCATCAGTTCGCGCAGCTGTCCCTTGGAATAGGGCCGGCCGAAGCCGAACGGCGTGCCGTCGACCCGCGCCCAGACGCCGCGCCGCGACGGCACCACGAACAGGGCGCGCCCGCCCGGCGTCAGCACGCGCCAGACCTCCTCGAGCAGGGCGTTGGGATGCTCGGCCATTTCGAGCGCGTGGACCACGAGAATCCGCTCGATCGACGCGTCGGGCAGCGGCAGCATCTCGGGCTCGACGAGCGCCGAGGACGAACGGCCGGACGCCGGCCAGTTCACGACGCCCTGTTCTGCCGGCATGAAGGCGAGCGAGCGCATCGCCTCCTCGCGAAACCGGTCGAGATAGGGCGCGCCGAAGCCGAGCCCCATCAGCGACAGGCCGACGCAATTGTCCCAGCGCACGCGCAGGACGCGGCCGATCAGCCGCCGGGCGACGTCGCCGAGCGGGGAGGCGTAGAAGCTGCGAAGTTCGTTGACATCCAGAGGCATCGCGATGTTCTTGCATGTCGACGGCGCGCCGAAAAGTCCGCGCCCGCGCCCGCCCCCGCCGCGCCCCGCCCGCAGAGAGGCCCCAAATGACGACGCACGTCCATCAATTCATTTGCCTGCAGGACAATTTCGGCGTGCTGGTCCATGATTCGCGATCGGCCGCGACCGCCGCCATCGATGCGCCCGACGCCGACGCGATCATCGCCGCGGCCGGCGCGCGCGGCTGGACGCTCACCGACCTGCTGATCACCCATCACCACGCCGACCATATCCAGGGAATCCCCGGGCTGAAGGCGCGCTTTCCCGCGCTGCGCATCGCCGGCCCCGCCCGCGAGGCCTCGCGGATCGGCGCCCTCGACGTCCTCTTGCAGGAGGCCGATTACGCCCATGTCGGCCAGATCGCGGCGCGCGTGCTCGAGACGCCTGGCCATACCGCCGGGCATATCTGCTACTGGTTCGAGGACGACGAACTGGCGTTCTGCGGCGACACCCTGTTCGCGCTCGGGTGCGGGCGCGTGTTCGAGACGCCGCTCGGCGTCATGTGGGACTCGCTCGCCAAGCTCGCCGAGCGCCTGCCGGGAGAAACCGAGATCTATTGCGGCCACGAATACACCGAGGCCAACGCCCGCTTCGCGGCGACGATCGAGGCGGACAATGTCGTGCTGAAGGACCGCATCGCCGAGATCGGCCGGCGCCGCGCGGCGGGCGAGGCGACCCTGCCGACGACCATGACGCTGGAGCTCGCCTCCAACCCCTTCCTGCGCGCCGAGGAGCCGGAGGTCCAGGCCGCGCTCGGCATGAGCGGCGCCGACCCGGCCGCGGTTTTCGCGGAACTGCGCGGCCGCAAGGATCGATTCTGACCCGGCCGGGGTCGCTCAGCGCTTCTCGGCGAGGCTGTCGAGGCGCCGCTGCATCTCCGACAGCTGGGTCTTCATCTGGTCGAGATCGGCCTTCTCCGCCGGCGCGGCGGGCGCCGCCAGATCGACCGGCGCCGGCGCGGGCGCGACGAAGGGGGTGAACATGCCGAGCGCCTTGGTGAAGGCGGCGAGATTCTTGCGGGTCAGCTCCTCGAGCGCGCCGAACGCCGGCGCCGCGAACGGCGTCACGCCGAACGCGCGGCTGGCCTCCTCGCGGAACTTCTGCTGCTCGCCGGTGAAGCGGTCGATCGAGAATTCCAGATAGCTCGGCAGCAGGGCCTGGACGCTGTCGCCGTAGAACCGGATCAGCTGGCGCAGGAAGGTGATCGGCAGCAGCGACTGCCCCTCCTTGCCCTCCTGCTCGAAGATGATCTGGGTGAGGACGGAGCGGGTGATCTCCTCGCCGGTCTTGGCGTCATAGACCGCGAAGTCCTCGCCCGCCTTGACCATTTTCGCCAGATCCGCCAGCGTCACGTAAGCGCTCGACGCCGTATTGTAGAGCCGCCGGTTGGCGTATTTCTTGATCGTGATCGGGGCGACGGGCGATGCGGTGGTCATGGCGGTCTGGACTCCACGCGGAACTGCGCCCCGGCGGGGCAGCTCGAAACATAGGCCGTCTTGGCGCTCCTCGGAACTCCATTCCTAGGGCCGATCGGGGGAGAAAGCCACTTTTGATTGACTTTGCTCGACCTCGGTCGATGACCGGCGCCGGCGCCGGCGCGGATTAATTTTCATCCGGCGACCGCGCCCGCCCCTTTTCGCCGCGGCGAAACAGGGCTTATAAGCAACCCGACGGAGCGGCCCCGGCCGATGCGCGGCGAGGGGGCGATTCACGTTCAGGAGCACCCGCCATGCCGGCAACAGACATCGTCGTCGTCAGCGCCACACGGACCGCCGTCGGATCGTTCAGCGGCGCGTTCGCCAACACGCCCGCCCACGACCTCGGCGCGGCGGCGGTGAAATCGGCGATCGAACTGGCCAGGATCGAGGCCGCCGAGGTCGACGAGGTGATCCTCGGCCAGATCCTTTCGGGCGGCCAGGGACAGAACCCGGCGCGCCAGGCGGCGATGAAGGCGGGCGTGCCGCAGGAAAAGACCGCCTTCGGCCTCAACCAATTGTGCGGCAGCGGCCTGCGCGCGGTCGCGCTCGGCCTCCAGCAGATCGGCAATGGCGACGCCAATATCGTCGTCGCCGGCGGCCAGGAATCGATGTCGCAGGCTCAGCACGGCGCCTATCTGCGCGCCGGCGTGAAGATGGGCGAACTGAAGCTCGTCGACACCATGCTGAAGGACGGCCTCATCGACGCGTTCCATGGCTATCACATGGGCAACACCGCGGAGAACATCGCGTCCAAGTGGCAGATCACCCGCGAGGACCAGGACCGGTTCGCCCTCGGCTCGCAGCAGAAGGCCGAGGCGGCGCAGAAGGCCGGGCGATTCAAGGGCGAGATCACGCCGTTCACGGTGGCGACCCGCAAGGGCGACATCGTCGTCGCCGACGACGAATACATCCGCCACGGCGCGACCTATGATTCGCTCGCCAAGCTGAAGCCCGCCTTCTCCAAGGAGGGCTCGGTCACCGCCGGCAACGCCTCGGGCCTCAACGACGGCGCCGCCGCGGTCGTGCTGATGACCGCGCAGGAAGCCAGGAAGCGCGGCCTGACGCCGCTGGCGCGGATCGTCTCGTGGGCGACCGCGGGCGTCGACCCGGCGATCATGGGCTCGGGTCCGATTCCCGCCTCGCGCAAGGCGCTGGAGAAGGCCGGCTGGAAGGTCGGCGAGCTCGACCTCGTCGAGGCCAACGAGGCGTTCGCGGCCCAGGCGCTCGCGGTCAACAAGGACATGGGCTGGGATCCCGCGATCGTCAACGTCAATGGCGGGGCGATCGCGATCGGCCATCCGATCGGCGCCTCGGGGGCGCGCGTGTTCGTCACGCTGCTGCACGAAATGGTCCGGCGCGACGCCAAGAAGGGGCTCGCGACGCTTTGCATCGGCGGCGGCATGGGCATCGCCCTGACCGTCGAGCGCTAGACAGGCCGCGGTCGGGGCGCCGCCTGCGCGGCGGCCCGGTCGAACGGAGACGGGCGTCGCGTCGGTCACAGAACGCGCGCGGGGGAAACGCGGAACAGAGGTGGAGCGATGGCGAGAGTTGCAGTGGTCACGGGCGGGACGCGCGGCATCGGCGGGGCGGTTTCGAAGGCGCTGGCGGCCGCCGGCTACCGGGTGGCGGCGACCTATCACGGCAATGACGAGGCGGCCGCGAGATTTTCGGCCGAGACCGGCATCGCCACCCATAAATGGGACGTCGCCGATTACGAGTCCTGCGTCGCCGGCCTCGCCGCGGTCGAGAAGGCGCTCGGCCCGGTCGAGATTCTCGTCAACAACGCCGGGATCACCAAGGACGGCATGTTCCACAAGATGACCCCGCAGCAATGGTATGCGGTGATCAACACCAATCTGAATTCGCTGTTCAACATGTGCCGCCCGGTCATCGAGGGCATGCGCGAGCGCGGCTTCGGACGGATCATCAACATTTCCTCGATCAACGGCCAGAAGGGCCAGATGGGGCAGGTCAACTATTCCGCCTCGAAAGCCGGCGACCTCGGCTTCACCAAGGCGCTGGCGCAGGAGAACGCCAACAAGGGCGTCACCGTCAACGCGATCTGCCCCGGCTATATCGCGACCGAAATGGTGATGGCGGTGCCCAAGGAGGTGGTGGAAAAATCGATCCTGCCGCAGATTCCGGCGCGCCGGCTCGGACAGCCCGAGGAGATCGCGCGCTGCGTCGTGTTCCTCGCCTCCGACGACGCCGGCTTCATCACGGGATCGACGATCAGCGCCAACGGCGGGCAATATATGGCCTGAGCGGGGCGTTCATTCCGCCAGGTTCGGCACGCTCGGGCTCGACCCGCGCAGCGGCCGCTCCTCCATCATCAGGAAACAGGCCAGGCTCACCGCCATCGCCAGCCCCTGCAGGGCGAACATCACGGAAAAGGCGGCGCCGGCGCGCTCGGCGAGCAACGGATCGAAGGCCCCGTGATTGGCCGGGACCCCGGCGTCGGTGACGATGCCGAAGCCGATGAGGACGGCGCCCATCAGCGCCACGCCCAGCGCGCTGCCGAAAGTGCGCAGGAACGCCAGCGTCGCCGTCGCGACGCCGAGGTCGCGGCGGTCGACGGCGTTCTGGACGCAGACGGTCGCCGTGGGGAAGAGCGGCCCGGCGCCGAGGCCGAGCGCGAGAACCAGCGCCTCCGCCTGCCAGAAGCTCAGCACCGGCGCGAACGCCGCCAGCAGGGCCATGGCGGCGATCGCGAACACCAGGCCGACGACGGCGACCCGCTTGTAATGGACGAGGCGCGGCATCGATCGGCCGGCGATCGTCGCCCCGATCACGCTGCCGCCGACCAGCGCGATCAGCCCGGCGCCGGCGAGCGTCGAATCCGCGCCGAGCACGAATTCCAGATAGATCGGCAGATAGACGGTCGAGCCGATGAACGCGAACATCGAGAAGAAGATCGCGGCGGTCGCGGTCCCGACGACCTCGTTGCGGAAAATGTCGAGCGGGATCAGCGCCTCGGGCGCGCGCCGGAGATGGGCGACGAGCGCGGCGGTCAGCGCGCAGCCGAGGATCGCGAGCGCCAGGATGAGCGGCGAGCTCCACGGCAGCCGCGCCCCGCCCAGGGTCAGCGCCAGCATCAGCGCGACCGTCGCGCTGGTGACCAGCGCCGCGCCGAGCACGTCGAGCCGATGGGCGCGCCGGATCTGCGGCAGGCCGCGCAGCCGCGTATGGGTCATGAAGAAGGCGACCGCGCCGATCGGCAGATTGATCCAGAAGATCAGCGACCACGAGAGATGTTCGGCGAAAAATCCGCCGAGGATCGGGCCGGCGACGCTCGAGGTCGCCCAGACCGTCGAGATGTAGACGACGTAGCGCGAACGCTCGCGCGGCGGAACGACGTCGGCGATCACGGTCTGCGCGAGGGCGACGAGGCCGCCGCCGCCGAGGCCCTGAACCGCGCGCCCGAGGATGATGACCGCCATGCTCGGCGCCAGCGCGCAGATCACCGAGCCGAGCAGAAACACCGCCAGCGCCAGCGACAGGATCGGCCGCCGGCCGTGAATGTCGGACAGCTTGCCATAGAGCGGGGTGACCGCCGTGCCGGTCAGCAGATAGACCGAGATGATCCAGCTGAGGAAATCGGCGTCGCCGAGCGAGGCCCCGATCGTCGGCAGCGCGGGCGCGACGATCGTCTGGTCGAGCGCGGCGAGCATCATCGCGACGAGGACGCCGATCACGATTTCGCGCCGCCGCTCGTGCGGCACGATCTGGGTCGGCGTCATATCCATCTGGGCTTCCGCTCCCGGCGCGGCCGTCTCGCGCGGCGGCGCATCCGCCGCGCCGCGCCGCCATCGGACAAGGCCGCGGGAAAATGGCCGAGGCCGGTCGGAACGGCAAGATCAAAGGGACCGTCGGTCGTCACGATCGCGTCAACGCAGTCCGGCCGCCGCGCCCTGGCCTGCGCGCCCGTCTCGATCGCGCCGCCCGCCTTTCGAAGTTTGCGCGGCGGCTGGTTGCGACGCCGCGGTCGTCGAGCGGCGCCGGCGGACGACCCGGCCGCGCCAATTGGCCCGGCTGCGGGATCGATCGACGCCGGCGCCGCCGGGTCGTCATCCCAGACGAATACTGATTATCCGAAGAAGCCGCGCTCACGTCGTGCGCGAATCGACCAGCTTCACGATGTCGCCGATCAGGCGGTTGATCTCGAAGTCCTTGGGCGTATAGACCGCCGCCACGCCCTCGGCGCGCAAGCGTTCGGCGTCGGCGTCGGGAATGATTCCGCCGACGACGAGCGGAACGTGGCCGAGCCCCGCCGCGCGCAATCCGGCCGCGACCTCGCGGGCCATCGCCAGATGCGAACCGGACAGGATCGACAATCCCACGCAATGCACGCCCTCGCCGGCGCGCGCGACGATTTCGGCCGGGGTCAGCCGGATCCCGTCGTAGACGACGTCGATGCCGGCGTCGGTGGCGCGCACCGCGATCTGCTCGGCGCCGTTGGAATGGCCGTCGAGTCCCGGCTTGCCGACCAGGAGCTTCAGCCGCGCGCCGAGCTTGAGCGAGACGCGCTGGACTTCCGCCCTGACCTGGTCGAGGTCCGCGGCCTCCTGGCGGGCGACCCGGCTGACCCCGGTCGGCGCCCGATATTCGCCGAAGGTCGCGCGCAGCGCGGCGCCCCATTCGCCGGTCGTGGCGCCCGCCTTGGCCGCCTCGATCGAGGGCGCCATGATGTTGACGCCCGCCGCTGCGGCCTGGCGCAGCCCGGCGAGGGCGCGCGCGACCGCGCGCTCGTCGCGCGCCAGGCGCCAGTCGCGCAGGCTCGCGACCTGATCGGCCTCGACATGGGGCGCCACCACGACGATCGAATCATCGCCCGCGGTCAGCGGCGAGGCCTCGCCCCCGGTGAACCGGTTGACGCCGACCACGACCTGCTCGCCGCGTTCGATCGCCTCCAGCCGCCGCGTGTTCGACTCGACCAGCTTGCGTTTCATGTAGCCGGACTCGATCGCCGCGACCGCCCCGCCCATCGCCTCGATGGCGGCCAGCTCCGCGCGCGCCTCGGCCTTCAGCGCGGCGACCAGCGAGTCGATCTCCCGGCTTCCCTCGAACAGGTCGCCGAATTCGAGCAGATCGGTCTCGTAGGCCATGATCTGCTGCAGGCGCAGCGACCATTGCTGGTCGAACGGGCGCGGCAGGCCGAGCGCTTCGTTCCACGCCGGCAATTGCACCGCCCTGGCGCGGGCGTTGCGCGACAGGACCACCGACAGCATCTCGATGAGGATGCGATAGGCGTTGTTCTCGGGCTGCTGCTCGGTGAGGCCGAGCGAATTGACCTGGACGCCGTAGCGGAACCGGCGCTTGGCGGGATCGGCGATCGCGTAGCGGTCGCGGGTGATCTCGTCCCACATTTCGACGAAGGCGCGCATCTTGGCGAGTTCGGTGACGAAGCGCATGCCCGCGTTGACGAAGAACGACAGCCGCCCGACGACCTCGGCGAATGCGGCCGCGTCGACCTCGCCCGACGCGCGCACCATGTCGAGCACGGCGACCGCGGTGGCGAGCGCGAAGCCGAGTTCCTGGACCGGCGTCGCGCCGGCCTCCTGCAGATGGTAGGAGCAGACGTTCATCGGATTCCATTTCGGCGTCTCGCGCGCCGAAAACAGGATGAGGTCCTTGGTCAGGCGCAGCGACGGGCCCGGCGCAAACACATAGGCGCCGCGCGCCAGATATTCCTTGATGATGTCGTTCTGGGTGGTTCCCTGCAGGCTGGCGCGCGGCGCGCCCTGCTCGTCGGCCACCGCGACATAGAGCGCCATCAGCCAGGGCGCGGTCGCGTTGATCGTCATCGAGGTGTTCATCTTGTCGAGCGGAATCTCGGCGAGCAGCGCGCGCATGTCGCCGATATGCGAGATCGCCACCCCGACCTTGCCGACCTCGCCGCGCGCCAGCGGATGATCGCTGTCGTAGCCGGTCTGGGTCGGCAGGTCGAAGGCGATCGACAGGCCGGTCTGGCCCTTGGCGAGATTGGCGCGATAGAGGCGGTTCGACTCGCGCGCGGTCGAATGGCCGGCGTAAGTGCGAAAGATCCACGGCTTGTCGCGCTTGGGCGCCGCCTGGCCGTCGTCGATGGCCGGCGCCGCGCGCCGCTTCTGTCCCGGTCCGCTCATTGTGCACAGCACAATCGCAGAAATTCGCCAGGGCGGCTAGATAAGCCGGCGTCGTCCCTTAGGCGGAGGCGGGCGGCTAGAAGACGCGCGTGCGGGCGAAGCTCAACAGCAACACCAGCAGCACCGGCGCGGCGAACAGCAGGCCGAAGCTGAGGTAGGGCTCGTAGCGCAGATAGGGGGTCATGAAGTTGTAGCGCACGTAGAGCCCGGCGAACACGCCGGCCAGCGCCAGGATCGAGTTGATGTACGGGCCAAACCCTTGGCGGCCCATGAGATAATCGAGCACGAAGCCGATCAGCACGAAGCCGACGAAGGCGGCGAGCCAGAAGCAGACCATCTCGAACCCGTCGAGATCTCTAATCATCAGAAAGAGGGGCGTCATCGCTTCCATGGCGGCCTCGCGCGGACGGCGGCGCCGGCGAGGCGCCGCTTGGCCGTCAGCTTACCCAGCCATTCGTTTGCGCCCGGTGAACGTGACCTAGCGGAATGGCCAGAGACCAAAGTGGGATTGATTTTGGCCGGCCGGGGCGCGATTGTCGCTTGCTGCGGTGCAACAAGCCGGAGGAAATCGGCGCCCGCGCCTGTCGCTCGAGGGCCGCCGGCCCGCCGGCGCGGCCCGCGTCACGAGGAACGTCATGGCCATTCGCTCCGGGGGCGGCGCTGCGCTCGGCCCCGTTTCCGCCGCCGTCGCCAACAAGGACCTCTACGAGATCGGCGAAATCCCGCCGCTCGGCCATGTGCCGGCGTCGATGTACGCCTGGGTGGTGCGCAAGGAGCGCCACGGCCCGCCCGAGCAGTCGATGCAGGTCGAGGTCGTGCCAACCTGGCCGCTCGACAGCCACGAAGTGCTGGTTTTCGTCATGGCCGCCGGGGTCAACTACAACGGCGTCTGGGCCGCGCTCGGCGAGCCGGTGTCGGTGCTCGACGTTCACAAGCAGCCCTATCACATCGCCGGATCGGACGCGGCGGGCGTCGTCTGGGCGGTCGGGTCGAGGGTGAGGCGCTGGAAGGTCGGCGACGAAGTCGTCGTCCATTGCAACCAGGACGACGGCGACGACGAGGAGTGCAACGGCGGCGACCCGATGTTTTCCGCCTCGCAGCGCATCTGGGGCTACGAGACGCCGGACGGCTCCTTCGCCCAGTTCTGCCGGGTGCAAGACCGCCAGCTGATGGCGCGCCCGCAGCATCTGAGCTGGGAGGAGAGCGCCTCCTACACCCTGACGCTGGCCACCGCCTATCGCAT
>JBEKZS010000154.1:0-9997 GCA_049509635.1 Roseiarcus sp. | reverse complement strand
GGGTCCTCGGGCGTGAGCGGGACCGCTTCGACCGGCGCCGGCGGAACCGGCGTGAGCGGCTCGGCCAATGGTTCGATGAACGGCGGTTCGGCGCAGAACTGCCCGTCCGGCGCGGCGAACTGCACGGATGGAAAATCGTCCACCCAATAGCGGTCGCATCGGGAGGCCAAGGCCGGCGTTCCGCCTGGGGCGCCGGCGGGTTGGCGTCGGTCCGTCAGGCCTGAGCCAGAACGGAGTCCGCGGCCTCGACGCCGGCGAAAACGGGGCGCTGGAACATTGCGACCGTGCTGGCCGCGGCGACCGGCTGCGGTCTGGCCCGGGGGGTTGCAAGCCGACGCTGCTCGACTCGAGGACGCAACCGCTTCGGCTCTTTGCTGTTTCGAGTGGGCGTCTTCGTCTCCGAACATCGCGCGGGCTTGCCAGCGAACACGGCGAGCGCCTGAAATCAGAGCGGCCCCCGATCTCGGCTGCCGATCGTCGTCGATGGCCAAACCCTTGTAAAGGCGGGCCTTCGGCCCCCGCCTCCGGCGGCTTCGGCATTGACGAGGATTTGTCCATCGACGTTTCGCGCCGCCGAGAGATCGATGGACGACAATGGCCCGATCAGGATGGCGCCGCCGCTCCACTCACTCGAAACAGCGAGGAGCCACCGCTTCGGCGGCGCCTCGCCGCCCTGGTTCGGGCGCGGCGATAGCGGTGAAATCAGCGCTCAAAAGTTGTGGTGTTGTCGAATATAATCCACAGTTAAATCACGTATTGACACGTTAGATAATCAATCGTGACATTAGTAGTATCATGCTTGCCAAGTTTGATCATGTCGTTATTGATATTCACGACTCTTATTACCGTGCATATATTACGAATCCGGCATGGTAAATTAAACCAACGCAATTTGCTTACATTCTGACCACCCCGTTTCAGCCGGGTTCAAAGGGTTCCGCCTAACCTATAGCCGTCTCCAGCAGGCGAGCGATGGTGAAGTATCTGTTCCCTGTCTTCTTGAGCGCGCTGATGTGGCCGGCGAGCCTGTCGGCCGCCGGCGCCCTGCCCTCCGGGGCGACCCTGCGCGAGGATGGGTACACGCTCGCGCCATTTTCGTTCGTCAGGTTTTGCACGGACTATCCCCGCGAATGCCCGGCCTCCGGAGGCCCCTCGCGCGTGGCGCTCAACACGTCGCGCATGGCGCAGCTGTCTGCGGTGAACAGCGCGGTCAACGCCGAAATCGTCGCGACGCCGGACACGTCGAGGCTGCGCTATTGGCGCCTGAACGTCGCCGCCGGCGATTGCAACAGCTTCGCCGTTCAGAAGCGCCACGACCTGCTGCTGCGCGGCTGGCCCGCCGCGGCGCTCGCGCTGACCGTCGCCAAGACCGCCTCGGGCGAGGGGCATCTCGTCGTCACCGTGCGCACCGACCAGGGCGACCTCGTCCTCGACAACCTGCGCCCGGGGATCGTGTCGTGGCGGCAGACCGGCTACCGCTTCATCATGCGGCAATCCGCCACCAACCCGCGGTTCTGGGTCGAACTCCATGGCGGGCACGCGGACCAGACCTTCGCGGCGCGCGCCGTCGACCCGACGGAACTCGCCCAGCAGGAGGGTCGCTTCGGCGCCGGCGATCCCGGGACGGCGATGCGCCTCGCGGCTCCGGCCGGCGATCCGGAATATCCTCGCTTCGCCGTCGAGGCGGACGCGAGATCATCCGGCGGCGCCTCGGGCGAGCTTGCTCTCGGCGAGCCTTTCGCGACCGGTCCGGCGGCGCCGCAGGAGAGCCTCCGCAATCCCGGCGGAGCCGGCGGATTCGTCGCCGACATCGCCTCGTGGATGAACCGAAACCTCGCGCCCGCCAGACTCGCGCCGGTGGTCCGCGGCGCGATGATCGGCCTCGCCGACATCGTCGACGCCCGGATCCCGGCCGAAGCCGCGCGGTCGCAGACGCCCGACTCGGGGTTCGCGCGCGGGTTCGACGCCGCGGATGATCGCCTCATCTGAGCCCGGCATCGGCCAGCGGGCCGCTTGCATCGCCTTCGGCGTCCTGGCGCGTGCGCGCCGCGCCGCGCAAAGCGCGCGCCCCAGCCCCGGCCCCCGTCGAGATCGTCAGCGTCGAGGCCATGACCGCGGCGAAATAGACCGCGAATCCGGGGATCTGCGGCGAGAAATCGACGATCGCGTGCAAGCTCGCCAGCAGCAGCGACGCCAGCCCCATCGCCGGCGCGAATCGGAGTCTGCGCCGCCGGCGCAGGCCCTGGAGGCCGACGCCGACGAGCGCCCCGTAGCCGGCGCATAGCGCGATTGCGAAGGGCAGGCCGAGGCCGAGATAGCCCTCGAGGAAGAAATTGTGGGCGTGGTCCCACACTCCGTGGATGCCGGCGCATTCGGCCTTGCGGTAGGCCGGGAAGACGTCCTGGAAGGCGCCGAACCCGGTCCCGAGGAGGGGGTGGTCCTCGATCGCCTCCAATGTCGAGGCGAACGAGCACCAGCGCGCATCCGCCACGCCCTGCGTCTCCAGCCGATGCACCGAGCGGTCGGCAAACAGCGCGAACAGGGCGACGATGAGGAGTACGCCCGCCAGCGCGGCGGCGGCGCGGCCGCGTTCGCCCAGGCGCGGGTTCGGCGCGTCACCGGTGACGGGCCGCGCCGTCATCATGGCGACCCCGGCGACGGCGCCGGCGAAGCTCGCCCCGACCGCACCCCGCGACTGAGTCAGAAACAACGCGAGGGCGACGATCAGGCACAGCAGGGCGTGCAGCAGCAGAGCCCCGTTCTCGTCGCGCCAGCCGATCTCGAGGGCGAGCGCCTTCCTGGCGAAGCCGGCGAGGCGAACATTTCGCAGGGCTCGAAAGCCGAGCCCGAGATTCAGCATCAGCGCGATCCCGAAGAACGTCCCGGCGGTGTTTCGGTTGACGAAGCTCGCCGTGAGCGAGCCGAGATAGAATCGCTTCGGCGCGAACAGCAGCTGGTCGGGCAGAAGCAGCTCCTGAAGAATGCCGAACGCGGCATAGGCCGCGCCGAAATAGGCGAGGCCGCGCCAAAGCGCCAAGCCGCCCGCGTCGCCCTGGAACCAGGCCAGGGCGGACAGGAAGACGAGAAAAGGCAGCGCGAGCCGAGGCAGCGCGTCGATCGTCATCCCCGGCGCGACCGAGATCGCGCCCGGCGTGGGTCCGACGAGTTCGTTGACCGACCGCCACGCCTCGTTCGCCAGACCCGCCGGCGCCGGCAGGATCTGAATGATCGCGCAGAGCAGCAGCGCGGCGAGCAGGCCGATCGCGCCGGCGAAGAGACGGCCGGCCCCGGGGCTGTCGATCGGGAACACCACGGACAGCGCCGCCAGGAGCGCGAAGACGATGGTCGCGACATAGGCGGGCGCCTCGGCCGCCGAACCATAAGCGAGCACGGTCCAGGCGATCGCCGCGAAGAAGACGCCCCTCGCGCAGAACCGAATTCTCCGGGCGGCGGAGAAATCGATGCGGCTCATGGGCAGGGCGGTTCGAGCGCGGCCAGGCCGTCGGCGTCGATGCGCACGACCGACAGGCGATTGGTGGCGTAGGCGCCGGTGTCGACGTTCACGCGGTTGGGCAGGAATTCGATTTCGACGCTCGGCGTGTGGCCATGGACGACGATGACGCCGAAGTCGCCGGCGAAGTTCAGAAAATCGCCGCGAATCCAGGTGAGGTCCTCGATCGACTGGCGCTCGAGCGGGATCCCGGGCCGGATCCCCGCGTGGACGAAACAATAGGAGCCGAACACGCGCAGATTCTCGAGGGCGGAAAAGAAAAGCCGGTGCGCCGCCGGAAGCTTCTCGAGGAGGTCGCCGGGCCGGATGGTCCCGGCGCGCGCGAGCAAGGCCCTCGCTTCGACGCCATAGGACAGGATCGTCTCCAGCCCGCCCACGGACCGCCAATCCTCGAAGGAGGTCTGGCCGCGGAGAAACGACTCCAGGATCGCTTCGTGGTTGCCGCGCAGGAAAACCGTCCGAACGATCGCCGCCCGCGCCAGCAGCCGATCGATCACCCCCTTCGAGTCCGGCCCGCGATCGACGTAGTCGCCAAGATAGATCTCGATCGATTGATCGCGGGCGCCGCAACGGACGATGTCGCGGTCGATGAGCGCATGAGCCTTCGTCAGGCAATCGAGCCGGCCATGGATGTCGCCGATCGCATACAGCGCAAGGCCAACGGGACCCGCGGGGTAGGCTCGTTCGCGAGACATCAGGGTCCTCGGCCAGGAATCGTCGGCCGCCGGCCGCTCGCGCGGCAACGCGGAGAGACGCCTCATAGCACAGCCTGGCGCGACGAACAGCGCCCCCCATCGCTCGCGTTCCTCGCTTCCCGTGGGCGGGCCAAGCGGGTCCGCCGCGGGACTTCGCCGCTGGTTCCCGCCGGGATGAGCAGCGGCGACGTCATCGGGCCGGATCGCGGGCGCGGCGATCCGAGCGGAGGCGCCGCCGCTGAGGTTGGTCGGTTGGAATTCACGCGGCGGCCGCGCTGGCCGCGCCGATCGACTGGGCCCGCTCCGCGAGTTTCACCCTCAGGTTGACCGGCACCTGGCGACGCGCCTTGGCGCGCGGATAGGGCAGTTCCTCGATGATCTTGCCGTTCGGATAGAGCTCGTCGTGTTCGGCCCAGTTGTCGAAGGCCAGTCGGTCGACATTGTCGATGAACGTTTCAGCCGGCGTGTTTTCTGCGAGAACCAGCGAGTGATCGTCGAGTTCCACGTGGTAGTAGACGAAGAACCGCGGGACCCGCAATTCTCGCACGATCGAGGCGCCGTTGACCAGCGCGCCCGCGTGGATCAGGGCCCCCTCGACGAGGACGGCGTGATCGGGCGAGAGGACGAGGTCGCGCGCCGGGACGTTCTCGGCCAGCGCGCCGGCTTTGATCCGGATCGGCCAGACGCGCATGGGGTCGGCGAAGACGGTGGAAATGGTCTGGCGGCCCAGCCAGCTGACCGGCTTCGCGAGTCCATCGGCGGTGACGACGAGATCGCCGCGCTTCAGCGTCTCGACCGCCGTCTCGCCTTCGGGCGTGCGGATCACGGTGCCGGCCATGAAACAGGTCGCATTACCGCCGCTCGGCCCCGAGATGACCGTGTTGGTCGTGATCGCGTCGGTCCCGCCGACGTTCTGGATCGAGAATGCGCTGCTCCCGGCATATGATCCGGCGAGCGGGATTTCGGCCTGTATCGCGCCGGCGCTCGACTCGACGGTCAGCATGTCGGTATGCAGGTTGTAATGGACGGTGTCGCCGAGTGCGCCGACGACCTCGATCTTGTCGCCGACCACGAAATCTTCGACGGTCCCCTGGAACTTCGCCAGTTCGCCTGCCGCGCCATTGCCTTCGCCCGTCAGATCCAGGACGCCGGCCCCGCCGAACGTGACCGTCGGGTCGTTGGTGGCGTCGAGATTGCCGACCGTCCCGTCGAGCTCGAGGACACCGCCTGTTTCGACCCCGAGCCGTGTCGAGGAGGATCCGGTGGCGTCGATCGACCCCTGGACTTCGAGGGTTCCGCCGATCGCGTAGAGCTCCCCGGCGCCGGTCACCGCGGTCGTCGGCCCGATCACGCCCTCGCCGAGGACGAAACCATTGTCCGTCAAGCCATGCGAGGCGTTCAGCGAGCCGCCTGTGAGCTCCAGGACGCCGTTGGCGGTCACGGATTCCGCCGTGGCGGCGCTATTGATCGACACAATTCCGTCGACCGTGGCGTTGGTGGCCGCATTGGGAACCGCGTCGCCCGACCAGACGCCAGGATCGTTCCAGGAGCCGAGTGTGGAGGTGGTCTCATTCGCCATGGCAAATTCCTCTCAACTATCATTTTCGCCCGCTCGCGCGCCTGCGTCAGTCAAACAGGGAAATCGCGCGAGATCGGCAATCGAGGGCCGACAATCCGTACGCGACAGGGCCAGCGCCGAAGGCGCGCGCCAAAGCCCCGAGGGCGCCGGTCAGCGCCTGGGGACTCACAAAACATAGATGTAACTTAGACTTACGCTCTGAACTCCCGTTCCGGGCCGCAGGCGAGGAATCGGATCAAAAGCAAAATATCTGCGACAGATGGCATGGATTGCGGACAATATGCAAACTTACGAAGATGAATTATCATAATAGTCCAGCATCAGAGCCGTCGCCCGAGTCCCGCGTCCGCTCAGTCGAAAGCCTCGACCTTGTTTTCCTCGCTGCATTTCCAACTCGCCGACCTCCGAACGCGCCGGGGAACGCCGCTTCGCCAGCTGGCGTGGCATGGTCGGCGCCGTGTTCGAGGTCGCTGCGACCCTCGACGAGATGGAGCCTTTGGACGCCCAATTCATGAGATGCGCGGCGCGCGGGTTCGGCGCCGGTCCGGGCGAGCCGCGCCAGACCAGCCGCGATCGCGCGGATCCGGTCATCGGCGCCGGAACGGAACGAGGCCCTTCGCTCGGCTGCATTCCCCGGCGGATCGCGCGGGGCGGGTTGGACGTCCCAGCCGTCGCCCGGCTTCATGATCCCGCCTCGCCGCCGGCTCCAGGCTATCGCCGCATGAAGCTCCTGGAGGTGATCCGCTCGGTCGATCTCCGGGGCGGCGGGCCGGTCGAAGGGGCGCGCTCGCGGGCGACGGTCTGGCGCGGGCTCGGTCATCACTGCGAAATCCTGTCGCTCGACGCGCCGGGCGACCCGTGGGTGACGGATTCGGAATTCCGGCCGCTGGCTGTCGGGCCGGACGGACCGATGCACCGTCTCACGCGCCGCTTGCAGCCGTGGCTTCGCTACGGCTATGCGCCCAAACTCACCGGCTGGCTCGCAGCCAACGCCGGCGGTTATGACGCCGTCATCGTCAACGGCCTATGGAACTATGCCTCTTTGGGGTCCTGGCGCGCCCTTCGCAAGCTGGACGTCCCCTATTTCGTGTTCGCGCACGGAATGCTCGACCCGTGGTTCAACAAGGCCTATCCGACCAAGGCCCTCCTCAAGGGCGTTTTCTGGCGACTGTTCGAAAACCGTGTCCTGCGCGACGCGCGGGGCGTTCTGTTCACCAGCGAAGAGGAGCGCGTTCTCGCGCGAACGGCCTTTGCGCCCTATGCGGCGCGTGAATTCGTCGTCGGCCATGGCGCTCGCGACGTCGACGGCGATCCGGAGGCTCAGAAAGCGGCGTTTGCGGCGAGGGTTCCGGGCGTCCGGGGCCGCAGGTTCGTCCTGTTCCTCGGCAGGATTCATCCCAAGAAGGGCGTCGATATGCTGATCCAGGCCTTCGGGCGCCTGGCGTCCGCGTTTCCGGCATTCGATCTCGTCGTGGCCGGCCCGGACCAGTCGGGCCTGGTCCAGGGCCTGAAGAGGCTGGCCGCCGAAGCGGGCGTCGCCGATCGCATTCACTGGACCGGCATGCTTGCCGGCGACGTCAAATGGGGCGCGTTCCGTTGCGCGGAATTCTTCGCCCTGCCGTCCCACCAGGAGAATTTCGGCGTCGTCGTCGCCGAGGCGCTCGCGCTCGCGACCCCGGTCCTGATAACCGACAAGGTCAACATCTGGCGCGAAATCGAAATGGATGCGGCCGGGGTGGTCGTGCCCGACGACGTCGAGGGGATCGCGGCCGGTCTGGCGCGGATGTGCGCCCTGTCCGGACCGGAACGCGGCGCGATGGCTGCGAACGCGCGCGCCGCCTTCCTCGCGCGCTTCGACCTCCGGCGCAACGCGATCGATCTCCTCGCGCTGGTCGCGGCGGAGGCGAGTCGCGGCGCGCCGGAATGATGCGAGCGGCGCGCCCTGCGGTCATGCGTCGGCCAGGGCCTCGTTCCGCATCGTCATCGCCAGCACAGGACGGCGGTCGGTCGCGGCGTTGCGCTTGAACTCCGCGCGGCTCCAGTGGCGATTGGATTTCTTGTACCCGAGGTGGCAATGGATCGCGACCGATCGCCGGATGGCGCCGAGGTCGAGGAGATGGCTGTCGCGCAGCGCTGTGCTTGCGAGGCCGTCGCCCGCGGCCGCGACGCGCGCGAAGGCCCGCGTCAGCAGGCCCGGCCCGGTCGACAGCCAGAGCATGTCGGCGTCGCCGCGGTTGATCGCCTCGGCCGCGCTGGCGAGCGCGAGCGCGATTACGGGGTGGCCCGGCGCCGCCGCCAGACAATTGTTCGCAATCGTGCCGTAATCCTCCACGTAGCCGACAAAGCGCGCGGAAGACGGCGTCCAGGAAGACAGCGGGGCGATGCACCGGTCATCCGAGTCGGCGTAGAATCCGCCTTCGGCCGCGAGATAGGCGAGGCGGAAGACGTCGGCCCGTTGCGCGGGATGCGCGGCGCGTCGAAACGCCTTCAGGACCTCGGGCGCGGCGCGCGCGCGCAGATATCGACTGGCGCTGGCGTCGTCGAACAGGCGATAGTCATGGCCCGGATTCAATTCGGTCCAGGAGCGCATCAGCGCGGCGACGTCGCCGGGCGGCCGCGCCGAATCCCAGTATTGCGCGATTCGCTTCGGAATGGCGCCGGGAAGGGACTGCAGCGGCGAGGCGGGCGCGCCGGTCCCGAGCCGCCCGGAGCGACGAAGCGCCAGAACCAGCCGAATCGCCGCCGGCGTATGATCGGGATTGGCTGCGACGAGACCGCGCAGCAAGTCGACCTGACCCTCCGCCGGCTCGCGGCTGATCGCTTTCAGGCGGTCGAGCAGCGGCCTGTCGAGCGCGAATTCGTCGAGCAACTGGCCGACATGAGTCTGGGAGACCCGCATCGGCTCGCCGCGAAGCATGCGCGACGTCCTGTTCACCTCGATCGAGCGTTTCATCTGCGCCTGAACCGCTTCGACGTCGAGCAGCATGAGGCTCGCCAGCGCCATCTCGAAATGGACGTGGCTCAGGGGATTGAGGGCGAGCGCCCGGCCATAGCGATCGAGCGCACCCCGGTGGTTTCCCTGCGCTTCGGCGAGTCGTCCGGACAGAGCGTGGGCATGCGCCGCTTCGAAGGTGTTGGTCGCGGGAGGCCGTCGCGCCGCCTCTTCGGCGGCTTCGTAGGCGCCGGTGTCGATCGCGAAGCGGACCGATTGCGCCCAGAGCGGAAAGAATCGCCGCGCATCGCCGGCGGCGGACTCGACCAGGTTTCGCATCCGCTCGTGGTCGCCAGACTGGCGTGCGAGTTCGATCTCCTGGGCTCTCACTTCCGGATGGTCGCCGAAGGTTCGGCGCGCGCGTTCCAGCAGGGCGCGCGCCTGATCCATGAGCGCCCAGTCGGCGTGCGCTCGCGCCGCGATCAGCAGCGGCTGAAGGCTCGCCGGATGCGCGGCCATCGCATGAAGGCACAGGGCGGAAGCCGCCTCGAAATCCTCCATCAGGAGAGCGTGCTCGACGCACTGGAGCAACGCCGGCAGGCTCTCGGGGTCGCGCTCGCGCGCCAGACCGAGAAGTCGCATGGACTCTTCGGCCCAGCCGAGCGCGCGCGCATCGACCGCCATCTCCACCAGGGCTGGCGTGTGTCGCGAATGGCGCGTCCAGACTTCTTCGAAGGCGTGGAACGCGGCCTCGCGATCGCCCCTGCGGCGCAGCAGGTGGCCGCGCTGAACCAGCGCGGCGAGATTGTCGGGCTGCCGGTCGAGAATCGACCGCAGCTGGCGCTCCGACTCGGCGAAATCGCCTCGGTCGCGCCGTTCGGCCGCGACTTCGAGCCTTGCGCGGACGTCGAGCGGAACGAGCGCGGCGGCGACCTCGAAACAGGCGAGCGCGGCGGCGCGATCGCCGCGCCGCCGGGCGAGATATCCCAGGCCGAGCTGCGCCTGCGGCGAATCGGGCGCCCGGTCGCGCAGGTCGCCGAGCGTCGTCTGGGCGTCGTCGAGCCTGAACAGGTCGATGAGCAGACTGCCGAGCCCGGCCAGCGCGCCGACGTGGCCGGGCGCCGCGCCGAGCAGCGCCCGGAACGCGGCTTCCGCTTCGGGGAGCCGCCCGAGTTCGCGCAGGCCGTGGCCGATCTCGACGCGGGCGCCGAAATGGCCGGGATCGATCGCCAGGATCCGCTCGAAACATTCGAGCGATTCGGCGAGTTGGCGGCGCTGGC
>JBEKZS010000153.1:0-10076 GCA_049509635.1 Roseiarcus sp. | reverse complement strand
ATGTCGAGCGGCCCGCCGAGCTCGTCTACCGGCTCGGCTTCAACCCGCTCCACAGCCGCGTCTGGAAGGGCCGATGACTGCGATCGTCCTGACCCCCGGCGCGACGCCGCTGCGCGAATGGCGCGCCATCTATGACGGCGCGGGCGCCGCGCTCGATCCGGCCTGCTGGTCACGCGTCGAGGCCAGCGCCGCCGCGGTCGCCCGGATCGTCGCCGGCGGCGAGCCCGTCTACGGCGTCAACACCGGCTTCGGCAAGCTCGCGAGCATCCGCGTCGCCGAGGCGGACCTCGCGGCGCTGCAACGCAACATCGTGCTGTCGCATGCCGCCGGCGTCGGCGAGCCGGCGCCGACGTCGATCGTCCGGCTGATGATGGCCTTGAAGCTGGCGAGCCTCGCGCAGGGCGCCTCGGGCGTGCGGCGCGAAACGCTGGCGCTGCTGGAGGCGATGCTGGCGCGCGGCGTGACGCCGGTGACGCCCTCTCAGGGGTCGGTCGGCGCCTCGGGCGATCTGGCGCCGCTCGCGCACATGGCCGCCGCGATGATCGGCTACGGCGAGGTCTGGGTCGACGGTCGCCGCGTCGCGGCGGGCGGCGCGCTCGCCGAGGCCGGGCTGACGCCCGCGAGCCTCGGCCCGAAGGAAGGCCTGGCGCTGCTCAACGGCACGCAATTCTCCACCGCGCATGCGCTCGCCGCCCTGTTCGAGGCCGAGCGCCTGTTCCAGTCCGCGCTGCTGAGCGGCGCGCTGTCGACCGACGCGGCGCGCGGCTCCGACGCGCCGTTCGATCCGCGCATCCATGCGCTGCGCGGCCACCGCGGCCAGATCGAGGCGGCCGCGGCGCTGCGCGCGCTGATGGCCGGCAGCGCGATCCGCGCTTCCCATCTCGTCGGCGACGAGCGCGTGCAGGATCCCTATTGCCTGCGCTGTCAGCCGCAGGTGATGGGCGCCGCGTTGGACATCCTGCGCCAGGCGGCGGCGACGCTCGGCTGCGAGGCCAATGGCGTCACCGACAATCCGCTGATCTTCACCGGTCCCGACGAGGCGCTGTCGGGCGGCAATTTCCACGCCGAGCCGGTCGCCTTCGCCGCCGACGTCATCGCGCTCGCGGTCTGCGAAATCGGTTCGCTGGCCGAGCGGCGCATCGCGATGCTCGTCGATCCCGCGCTGTCGGGTCTGCCGGCCTTCCTCACCTCGCGGCCGGGCCTCAATTCCGGTTTCATGATCGCGCAGGTGACGGCCGCCGCATTGGTTTCCGAGAACAAGCAGCGGGCCTATCCGGCGAGCGTCGATTCGATCCCGACCTCCGCCAACCAGGAAGACCATGTCTCGATGGCGGCGCATGGCGCGCGCCGGCTGCTGCCGATGATCGACAACGCCTCCGGCGTGATCGGCATCGAACTGCTCGCAGCGGCGCAGGGCTGCGACTTCCACGCGCCGCTCGCCTCGAGCGCGCCGCTCGAAGCTCTGCGCCGGCGCGTGCGCGCCGACATCGCGCATCTCGACGAGGACCGCCATCTTCATCCCGACATCGAGAAGGCGATCGGCCTCGTGCGCTCGGGCGCGGCGATCGCGGCCGCCGGCGTCGCCGACCTGCCGTCGCTGGCGGGGGCCGGGCGATGACCGCGCCGCCCTGGTTGACGGTGGCGCCCGGCGACGCGCGGCTGCTGGTCAGCCTTCCGCATACGGGCATCGACCTCGCGGGCCTGGAGCCCCGGCTCGTCTCGCCCTGGCGGGCGCGCAAGGACGCGGACTGGCGGATCGAACGGCTCTACGACTTTGCGGGCGGCCTCGGCGCCACGGTCGTCCACACGGCGATCTCCCGCACGGTCGTCGACGTCAACCGCGATCCGTCGGGCGCCTCGCTCTATCCGGGGCAGGCGACGACGGCGCTGTGCCCGACCTCGACCTTCGACGGCGAGCCGCTCTATCGGGATGGCGAGGCGCCGGACGCCGCCGAGATCGCCGCCCGGAAGGCGGCCTGGTTCGATCCCTATCACGCCGCCGTGCAGGCTGAAATCGCCCGCCTCCGCGCCGCCCACCCCGTGGTCGCGCTCTACGATTGCCATTCCATCCGCTCCGTCGTTCCGCGGCTGTTCGAGGGTCGATTGCCGGCGCTCAATCTGGGGACGAACGGCGGCGCCAGCGCCGATCCCGGGCTGACCCGGGAGGTGACCGCCATCATGGCGTCGAGCGGCCGGTCGTTCGTCGTGAACGGCCGCTTCACCGGCGGCTGGATCACCCGGCGCTACGGCGCGCCCGATGCGGGCGTCCATGCGCTGCAGATGGAGCTCGCCTGCCGGAGCTATCTGCGCGAACCGGTCGGGCCGGTGACCGAAGCCGACTGGCCGCCGCCCTATGACCCCGCCTTCGCCGAGGACGCCCGCAAGCTCCTGCGATCGATTCTCGCCGCCGTGCTCGCCTGGGCCGGACGGGGCCGCGAGCCCTGACCCGGCCGCCGGCCGATCCCTTGAACCCCCGAGGCGCTCATGACCCCCAATTCCCGCATCGACAACGCCCGCACGATCCGCGCCGCGCGCGGCGCGGCGCTGTCGGCCAAATCCTGGCTGACCGAGGCGCCGATGCGGATGCTGATGAACAATCTCGATCCCGAAGTCGCCGAACGGCCGAGCGAACTCGTCGTCTACGGCGGGATCGGCCGCGCCGCGCGCGACTGGAACGCCTTCGACCAGATCGTCGCGACGCTGAAGCGGCTCGAAGGCGACGAAACCCTGCTCGTGCAATCGGGCAAGCCGGTCGGGGTGTTCCACACCCACGCCGACGCGCCGCGGGTGCTGATCGCCAATTCGAACCTCGTGCCGCACTGGGCGACCTGGGAGCATTTCAACGCGCTCGATCGCAAGGGGCTGATGATGTACGGCCAGATGACCGCGGGGTCCTGGATCTACATCGGCTCGCAAGGCATCGTTCAGGGCACCTATGAGACCTTTGTCGAACTCGGCCGCCAGCATTACGGCGGCGATCTCTCCGGCCGGTGGCTCCTGACCGCGGGACTCGGCGGCATGGGCGGCGCGCAGCCGCTCGCCGCCACAATGGCGGGGATGTCGTGCCTCGCCGTCGAATGCCAGCCGAGCCGCATCGAGATGCGGCTGCGCACCGGCTATCTCGACGTGCAGGCGGCGACGATCGACGAGGCGCTCGCAAGGCTCGACGCGGCCAGGAACGACGGCAAACCGGTCTCGATCGGCCTGCTCGGCAACGCCGCCGACGTCTATCCCGAATTGCTGCGCCGCGGCGTGCGCCCCGACGCCGTCACCGACCAGACTTCGGCCCACGATCCGATCAACGGCTACCTGCCGCGCGGCTGGACCCTCGCGCAATGGGAAGAGCGCCGCGAGCGCGATCCGAACGCGGTCGACAAGGCCGCCCGGGCGTCGATCGCGGTCCACGTCCGCGCGATGCTCGACTTCCATCGCGCGGGCGTGCCGACGCTCGATTATGGCAACAACATCCGCCAGATGGCGAAGGAGGAGGGCGTCGCCGACGCGTTCGACTTCCCCGGCTTCGTGCCCGCCTATATCCGACCGCTGTTCTGCCGGGGCGTCGGGCCGTTCCGCTGGGCCGCGCTGTCGGGCGATCCCGAGGACATCTACAGGACCGACGCCAGGGTCAAGGAACTGGCGCCGCACGACCGGCATCTGCACAATTGGCTCGACATGGCGCGCGCGCGGATCCGCTTCCAGGGCCTGCCGGCGCGCATCTGCTGGGTCGGGCTCGGCGACCGGCACAGGTTCGGGCTCGCATTCAATGAAATGGTCGCCTCGGGCGAATTGAAGGCGCCGGTCGTCATCGGCCGCGATCATCTCGACTCGGGTTCGGTCGCCTCGCCGAACCGCGAGACCGAGGCGATGCGCGACGGCTCGGACGCCGTGTCCGACTGGCCGCTGCTCAACGCGCTGCTCAACTGCGCTTCCGGCGCGACCTGGGTCTCGCTGCACCACGGCGGCGGCGTCGGCATGGGCTTCTCGCAGCACGCGGGCATGGTTGTGGTGTGCGACGGCACGCCCGAGGCGGCGCGGCGCGTCGGCCGCGTCCTGTGGAACGACCCGGCGTCCGGCGTCATGCGCCACGCCGACGCCGGCTATGAGATCGCGATCGACTGCGCGCGGCGGTACGGGCTCGATCTGCCGGGGCTCGGCTGACGGGAAACGGGACGACCGAACAGCGTCATGCGCGCGGCCGGAGGCTGCGCCGCGAACGGACGGGCGAAACATGAATCTCAATTTAGGAATTTTTCGCGATCGCCGGCACGATTCTCTAACGTCCAGGCAACACATTGCCCGACAAGCGACCGGACGCTCGTCGCGTTGTGCTTTCAGGAGTGTGTCGTGGGATCCCAGCGGCAGCGCGCAAACCGGAATCGAGCATTCTATCATGGTTTCATCAGCTACGTCGACGGCGCGATTTCGATCCGTTGCATCGTCAATCAGCTCTCGGAGACCGGCGCCCAGTTGAACCTCGAGTCGACGATCGCCCTGCCCGATCGATTCGCGATTCGAATTCCGCAGAAGCGCATCGACACGATCGCCCGGCTGGTATGGCGCAACCACGATCGGGCCGGCGTCGAGCTGCTCGCCGAGCACAGGGCGGAGCCCTTTTGCGACGACGAATATCAGAACATGAGGCTCTCGTACCTCCTGGCCGAGAATGCGCGACTCAAGGCCCATCTCGGCATCCTGGTGCAGCAGGTCAACCGGCTCAGCGATCAGTAGGACGACGCGAGCCCTCGCGGAATTCGTCGCCACGTCCGCCGGCGCCGGCGCGAGGTTTGCGCGGGCGCGTCGCGCGCAACTCCGATCCCCGCCCGGGCCGTCGGCCCGCCGTCGCCCGGCGGCCGCGGACCGGCTTGAATGGCCGGCGATCCTGTGTTTGGTTGAGCCGCCGGATCTTCCGCGGCGCCCACCCTCCCGGTCGCCCAATCCAGGGGATGGCCCATGCGACGCCTTGCTTTCATCGGCGTGATCGCGATTGTCGCGGCGGTCGCCGCGGCGGCGTTCTTCTTCGGCGGCTTCTACGACGTGGCGGGCACGAGCGATCAGCCGGCCGTCGTCGACTGGGCGCTCGCCGCCGTTCGCCGGGCCTCGATCGACCGACACGCGACCGAACAGCCGACCATCGCGCTCGACGACCCCGCGATCCTGAAGGCGGGCGCGCGCGCCTATGTCGCGCGCGGTTGCGTGAACTGCCACGGCGGCCCCGGCGTCCCCTGGGCCAAATATTCCGAGGGAATGCGGCCCTGGCCCGCCGATCTCAAGGAGGTCGCCAAGGAGACCGGCGCGCCGCAGATCTACTGGGTGGTCAAGAACGGCATCAAGATGACCGGCATGCCGAGCTTCGGCTCGGAAGGCGTCCCCGACCAGGAGATCTGGACGATCGCCGCCTTCGTGAAGAAGCTGCCGGGCGTTTCCGAAGCCGACTACAAGGCGTGGACCGCGGCGGCGGCGCCCTGAGCAGAGTCTGCTCGGCTGACCAGGGATTTGCTGCGCCACACGCCAAGCCGGCTCCGGCCGCGAGCGAAGGTCGATTTGCATCCTCGAATCCAGCGGGGCCTCCGATTTTTCCGAACGCGGCCCGCGGCCGTCGCCGGAGCGCCGTTCCCGCCCATCGCCGCAAGCGGCCCTCAATCCTCCCGTGTCGCCCGGGCCCCAGAGCCGCGGAAATCATTGGAAGCGTTTTGGAAGCCTTTTGGAAGCCTTTCGGAAATCCCTTATTTCCCGATTATCTTTTATATTTCAACAGCTTGCGAGAGGCCGGAAGTTTATTTGACCCCGAGCCTCCCGCGCTCTCGGGGCTGTCGAAGGCCCCGGCGGGGGTTGGCGATCGAACAAGTGCGAATCGCATCACGAACAAGCCAAAGTCGGTGTCCGCGAGGATCGCCACAGAAGGGGCCTCTCGACGCTGACGGAGGGACCCCTTGGGGAGTTGCGGATTTTGTGGCCCCCCGACGCCCGCGCTTCCGGCGCTCGAAGGCCCCGGCGACGGCAAACGTTGAAACAGGGCCGAATGGCCCCGCGAACCAACCAACGTCGGCGGCCGCCAGGATCGCCTCATGGGGCGCTCTGACGTTGAAAGAGGGTGCGCCCTGGAGTTGCGCGCCGTGGGGTTCCCTGGTGGTTTTCGGGCGGTGAATCTCCTTGGGTTCGCCTGGCTCGGACCGGCCATCGATCGAGATGGTGACTATGGATCGGGGACGGGCCGGAGTCAAGCATTTTTTCTGTAAAAGAGAAATTAACGCGACGGCGAACAGGGCTCCGGACGCCGATCGGCAAACCCGATCGCCGTGTTGACGACGACGGCGCGGACCCGGGCCGGCTCTCCTGCGGCCAGCCGGGACGATCGACGGCGCAGGCCGACGCGCTCGATCCGCGTCGCCGCCCGATCCCCGGATCACGCAGCGGCCTGCCTTCCGGCCGGCCGCGCCATGGCCTATGCTGTTGCAGGCCGAGCCTCTCTTCCCGCACAGCGAGCCCCCTCTGCGCCCCAATCTCTTCTCCATCCCCGCCGGCGCGCCCTTCCTCCCGACGCTGAGCCGCGCGCTGCTCGACGGCGCGCTCGTGCCCGGCTTTCCCGGCGAGGGCGGGCCGCTCGCCCTGGCGGGCGCGACGATCTACGTGCCGACCCAGCGCGCGGCGCGCGCGCTGGGCCAGGCGCTGGCGGAGGCGGCGGGCCGGGGAAGCCTGATCCTGCCGCGCATCGCGCCGCTCGGCGCCTTCGAGGCCGAGCGGGACGGGCTGCTGTTCGAGGACGGCCCCGAAGCCGCGCCGGAGGCGCCGCCCGCGGTTTCCGAGCTGACGCGGCGCATGGTTCTGGCCCGGCTGACGCGCGCCTGGGGCGAGGCGCTGCGCGGCGCGATCGCCCGCATCGGCGCCGACGGCGAACTCCTGTTCCACGACGACGAGGCGCCGCTGGTCGCCGCGAGTCCGGCCCAGGCGTTTTCGCTCGCCGGCGATCTCGCCGCGCTGATCGACGACATGATCATCGAGGGCGTCCCGTGGGCGCGGCTCGAAGGGCTGGCGCCCGGCGATTTCGATCCCTACTGGCGGATCACCCTCGATTTCCTGAAGATCGCGATCGCGCAATGGCCGGCATGGCTGGCCGAGCGCGGGCTCGTCGACGAAGCCGCGCGCGGCGCCCTGCTGGTCGAGCGGGAGCTCGCGCGCCTCGCCGCCGGCGCGCGGCGCGGACCGGTGATCATCGCGGGCTCGACCGGCACCAATCGCGCCACCGCGCGGCTGATCGCCGGAATCGCGCGCGCCCCCCAGGGCGCGGTCGTCCTGCCCGATCTCGACTTCGATCTCGACGAGCCGTCCTGGCGGCTGATCGGCGACCAGGACGGCGAGCTCGTCGCCGGCCATCCGCAGGCCGCGCTGGTCCGGCTGCTCGGCGTCGTCGAGGCGACGCGCGCCGACGTCCGCCCGCTCGGCGCCGTCGCGCCGCCGCTGCGCCGGCGCGCGCGCTTCCTCGCCGAGGCGCTGCGCCCGGCCGATTCGACCGATCTCTGGCGGGGCGCGGCGCGCGCCGACGCCGCGACGGGGGACCCGCTGGCGGGCGTCACGATCATCGAGGCGGCCGACGAGATCGAGGAGGCGCTCGCGCTCGCCATCGCGATGCGCGAGGCTCTGGAGACGCCGGGCCGGACGGCGGCGCTGATCGCGCCCGACCCGCAGATCGGCCGGCGGGTGCGCGAGGAGCTCGCGCGCTGGGGCGTCGCCGTCGCCGATTCCGCCGGCCAGAGGCTCGGCGATACCGAGGCGGGGGCGTTCGCCCGGCTGATCCTCGGCGCGGCCTTCGAGGACGGCCCGCTCGCGCTGCTCGCCTTGCTCGCCCATCCGCTCGCGCTGCTTTCGCGGCCGCGCGCCGAGGTCGAGGCGGCGGCGCGCGCGCTGGAGATCGGCGCGCTGCGCGGCGTCCTGCCGGTCGGCGGGCTCGCGGACGCCGAGGCGCTGTTCGCGGCGGCGCGGCGGGCGGCGGCCGACCGCCACGCCCATGGCGCCTGCCGGCGCCTGACGGCCGCCGAATGGGACGCCGCCCGCGACCTGCTGGGCGAGGCGCGCGCGGCGCTGGCGCCGTTGCGCCGGCTGGCGGCGGGCGCGCCGCTCGCCGACCATATCGCCGCCCATGCCGCCGCGCTCGCCGCGCTGGCGGGCGAGCCGGCGCTCGCGGCGGCGTCCGGCGGGGCGACGCTGATCGCGCTGATCGGCGAATGGGGGCAGGCGGCGCAGGGCGGCTTCGCCTGCGAGCCGCAAGACTATGCCGCGCTGTTCGACGCGGTCGCCGCCGCCCAGCGCGCGCCCGAAGCGCCGCCCGGCCATCCCCGGCTGCACATTCTGGGCCTGCTCGAGGCGCGGCTGCTCGCGTTCGACCTGACGCTGCTCGCCGGCCTCGACGAGTCGGTCTGGCCGCCGCAGGCGGAGACCGACGCGTTTCTCAACCGGCCGATGCGCGCCGCGCTCGGGCTTTCCGCGCCGGAGCGGCGAATCGGCCAGACCGCGCATGATTTCGTCGCCGCGCTCGGCGCGCCCGAGGCCGTCCTCGTCCGGGCGAAGAAGCGCGGCGGCGCGCCGACGGTCGCCTCGCGTTTCCTGCTGCGGATGGCCGCGGTGGCGGGCGAGGCCGCCTGGGCGGGCGCCGTCGCGCGCGGCGCGGCCTGTCTCGACTGGGCGCGCGCGATCGACCGGCCGGAGGCGGTCGCGCCGATCGCCGCGCCGCGGCCCTGCCCGCCGGTCGCGCTGCGCCCGCGCAGCCTCAGCGTGACCCGCATCGAGACCCTCCGGCGCGACCCCTATGCGATCTACGCCGAGCGGATCCTGGAGCTGCAGGCGCTCGATCCGATCGGCATGATCCGCGGCGCGCGCGAGGTCGGCAATGAGTGGCATGAGGTCCTCAGCGCCTTTTCCGAGGCGTTCCCGGGCGGCGACCTGCCCGTCGACGCGCGCGACCGGCTGATGGCGATGGCGCGCGCCCGCTTCGCGCCGCTGCTCGCCGACCCGTCGTTCCGCGCGCTCGCCTGGCCGCGCATCGTCCAGGGGCTCGAATATTTCCTCGCCTTCGACCGCGACCAGCGCGCCATCCTGGCGCGCTGCGTCGTCGAGAAGGCCGGCCGGCTCGAAATCGCGCTGCCGGGCGGGGCTTCGTTCGCGCTGACGGCGCGCGCCGACCGGATCGACCTGCTGCGCGGCGGCGGCGCGGTGCTGATCGACTACAAGACCGGGACGCCGCCGGGGCTCGGCGAGGTCGAGGTCGGCTTCGCGCCGCAGCTGACGCTGGAGGCGGCGATGCTCGCCCGCGGCGCCTTTCCCGACGCGCCCGGGGTGAAGGCGGTCGGCGCGCTCTATCTGAAGCTCGGCGGCGCCAAGGGCGGCGAGACGCGCGAGCTGCAATTCAAGGAGGCGAGCTTCGCCGACGTCGTCGAGAAGCATTACGACGAACTGCTGCTGCTGCTCGCGCAGTTCGACCGGCCCGAGACCCCCTATCTGTCGCGCCCCTATCCGAAATTCGCCGGCCGATTCGGCGCCTACGACCATCTCGCGCGGGTCAAGGAATGGTCGGCGGCCGGCGGCGGGACCGACGGGGCGGCGCAATGAGCGCGGCTGCGCCGGCGCGGCCGGAGATTCCGCAGGCCACGCGCGCGGCGCAGGCGCGCGCCTCCGATCCGCGCGCCTCGGCCTGGGTGTCGGCCAACGCCGGCTCGGGCAAGACCCATGTGCTCGCCCAGCGCGTGCTGCGCCTGCTGCTCGGCGGCGCGCCGCCGGCGCGCCTCCTGTGCCTGACCTTCACCAAGGCGGCGGCGGCCAACATGGCCGAGCGCGTGTTCAGGACGCTCGGCGAATGGACGCGGCTTTCCGACGAGGCGCTCGGCGCGGCGATCATCGAGGCGGGCGCCGAGCCGCCCGACGCTGCGCGACTCGCCTTCGCGCGGCGCCTGTTCGCGCGCACGATCGAGACGCCCGGCGGGCTGAAGATCCAGACGATCCACGCCTTCTGCGAGCGGCTGCTGCACCGGTTCCCGTTCGAGGCCAATGTCGCGGCGGGATTCCGCGTCGTCGAGGAGCGCGAAGCC
>JBEKZS010000152.1:0-10106 GCA_049509635.1 Roseiarcus sp. | reverse complement strand
GAGGGCGGGGACGACGATGGCCAACAGGGCGAACTGCAGCGCCTCGAAGACCTCGAGCCGTCGGGCTTCCGACGACAGCGGCGGCACCAGGGCGGCCACCAGGAAGACGGCGGCCAGCGCCGCCAGAGTGGGCCCGGCCCGGCCCGGGCCGTCGGCATCGATCTGTCCACCGGGCCGCTCGGCGGCGGCCCGCCCGGTCACCGGTTCGGGCGACGCTGGAAGAAGAACCACACACAGACGACGATGAACGTCCCGATGGGGATGACGAAGGTGAGGGCCTGGGCCCCGACAAGGCTGTTGGTCACGAGCATCACCCACCCACCTCCATCAGTCAGATCACATAAAACAGTAGCCAGAAGAACAGCTCCACCAGGCCGATGAAGATCCAGAAGTACCAGCACGCCTCGAGATTGGCCCGGAACAGGGCGTTCGATTCGACGGCGGAGGAATGGCCCGCATAGGTGCGGAAAATCCAGGGCGTATCGGGTTTGCGCGCGCCGCGATCGCCGTTGGCCGTCATCCCGCCAGTTCCGCTGTCTTGGCCCCGCGCGCCGCGGTCCGGCGGCGAATGCTGCGCAGCACAATCGCAGAATTCGGGCGCTGGCGCCAGTCGCAGCTTCCAGGGCGCGGGCGCAGCCGGGCGGCCCGACGGCTCCGGACTTCAGTGCGCCCGGTTCCTCACCAGGCTGAGCCCGAACAGGAGCACGCAGGCGGTGCCGAGCGCCATGCCGGAGGTCAGCCAGAAGTCGTAGAGGGTGTTGGCTGCGAGCAGCCGGTAGCGCAAATATATGCCCAGGACGACGCCGCCCAGGGCGAGGACGCCGTTCGCCGCAGGTCCGAACCCGGCGTCCCGCATGATGAAATCGACGGTGAAGCCGGCCGCCAGACCCAGGGCGATGACGCCGAGGCCCAACAGCCACAATTCCAGCGTGGGCATTTCCTCCACGCTCGCGAGCCAAGGAATCGAATTCATGGCGGCCAATCCCGGACGACGCGCACCGGCGCGATCGCGACTCTCCAACGTCCGCTGACGTTCTCAGACTTGGCGTCGAGATTACGCCCAAAGCGGTTAGGATCGGGTTAACGGATCCCGGCCATCGCCGGACGGTTGACGGAATCCTCGGGCGGGGATTGATTTTCCGCGCCGGCCGCGCGATGAAGCGGTTGCTGCGGCGCAATATTCCGGTCGACCGGGCAAGAGGGCGAGACGAGGGTGGAAATGGTCAATCGCGCGGCGAGCGCCTCATTCGACTCGCGATCCCCGGACCAGACCGGCGCCGGGACGCTCAAGGATCTCTATGAAATCGGCGAGATCCCGCCGCTCGGGCATGTCCCGGCGACCATGTACGCCTGGACGGTCCGCAAGGAACGGCACGGGCCGCCGGAACAATCCATGAAGATCGAAATCGTGCCGACCTGGCCGCTCGACAGTCACGACGTGCTGGTCCTGGTGATGGCGGCCGGCGTCAACTACAACGGCGTCTGGGCCGCGCTCGGCGAGCCGGTGTCCGTTCTCGACTCGCACAAGCATCCCTTCCACATCGCCGGTTCCGACGCCTCCGGCATCGTCTGGGCGGTCGGCGCCAAGGTGAAGCGCTGGAAGGTCGGCGACGAGGTCGTCGTCCATTGCAACCAGGACGACGGCGACGACGAGGAATGCAACGGCGGCGACCCGATGTTCTCGTCCTCGCAGCGCATCTGGGGCTACGAGACGCCGGACGGCTCGTTCGCCCAGTTCTGCCGCGTCCAGGACCGCCAGCTGATGGAGCGGCCCCGGCACCTGACCTGGGAGGAGAGCGCCTCCTACACGCTGACCCTCGCCACCGCCTATCGCATGCTGTTCGGCCACGAACCGCATCGGCTGAAGCCGGGCGACAACGTCCTGGTCTGGGGCGCGTCGGGCGGGCTCGGGGTGTTCGGCGTGCAGCTGTGCGCCGCCGCCGGCGCCAATGCGATCGGCATCATCTCGGACGAATCCAAGCGCGACTACGTGATGTCGCTCGGCGCCAAGGGCGTCATCAACCGCAAGGATTTCAGCTGCTGGGGCCAGCTGCCGAAGGTCAATTCCGAGGCCTATGCCGCATTCATGACGCAGGCGCGCAAATTCGGCAAGGCGATCTGGGACATCACCGGCAAGAAGGACGTCGACACCGTCTTCGAGCATCCCGGCGAGCAGACGTTTCCGGTCTCGTGCTTCGTCGTCAAGCGCGGCGGCATGGTCGTGTTCTGCGCGGGGACGAGCGGCTTCAATCTCACTTTCGACGCCCGCTTCGTCTGGATGCGCCAGAAGCGGATCCAGGGCTCGCATTTCGCCCATCTCAAGCAGGCCGCCGCCGCCAACAAGTTCGTGCTCGACCGGCGCATCGACCCCTGCATGTCGGAGGTGTTTCCCTGGGACAAGATCCCGATGGCGCACACCAAGATGTGGAAGAACGAGCATGCGCCCGGCAATATGGCGGTGCTCGTCAACGCGCCGAAGACCGGCCTGCGCACGCTCGACGACGTGCTGGAGGCGAGCCGGCGCTGAGCGGGCGCCGGCGCCGTCGCGCCGGTGAATGATGAGAGCGGCGAGAAAATGCGACTGCTTGCATCCCTCGCAGGCAGGAGAAGCGTCCCGTCGTCCCGCGGCGACGCCTTCACCCGCGGCCCTCGCGCCGCGCGCGCATGATCGCCGCGTTGAGGTCGCCGCCGAACACGAAGATCGCCGCGATCGTGTAGAGGAAGACCAGCGCGATCATCACCGAGGCGAGGCCGGCGTAGGTCGACACGTAGTTGCGCGCGAATTCGCCGAGATAGGCGCCGAACAGTTCGCTGAACGCGACGCAGACCACCAGCGTCAGCGCGACGCCCGGCGCGATCTCGACCAGCGCCCGCCGCTCGATCGGCAGCCAGCGATGGGCGATCAGCAGGGAGGCCGCGATCAGCGCGGAGACGGCCCCCAGGCGCACCGTCGTCACCACGCCTTCGAGCGGCGCCAGCGCAGGCGCGATTTCCACCGCGCCCGCCCAGATCAGCGGCCACAGCACGACGAAGAACGCGAGCGCCAGCAGCGAGACCGCCCCCACCAGGACATAGGCGATCGATTCCAGCCGCAGCAGCCACCAGGGCCGGGTCTCGGCGGTCTCATAGGCCCGGTTCAGGCCGACCCGCAGAGCCTCGATCGCGCCCGAGGAGAAATACAGCGCCAGAGTCGCCCCGATCGTCAGCAGGCCGCCGCGCGGAGCCGTCAGGACCCGATGGACCTCGCCGGCGATCGGATTGGCGACGATCGGCGGCCAGGCCGCGAAGATGAGCTTGGCCGCCTCGTCGGCAAGGTCCTGCGATCCGAAAAAACCGGCGAGCGCGGTTACGAAAATCAGGAAGGGAAACAGCGACATCAAGGTGGAAAGGGCGATATGGCTCGAGATCGCCCAGCCGTCGTCGGCGACGAAGCGCAGGTAGGCGTCGAAGAAGATCGCGACTGTCTTGCGCATGGCCACGCCGTCCGGTCTCCGATTCGGCCCGCCTCGGCGGCGCGCCGGGCCAGACCGGAACGCGCCGGCCAGGCCGTCGGACCGCGCGCCGATCCGGAACAGGCTTCGGCGGTCCCAAGGGGCCGGACCTCGCCACGCCAATAGGGGTCGATCGCCCTGGCGGCAAGCCAGAAAGACCTTGACTCCGGCCCGGGTGGCCGCAGCGCCGATTCGTGCCGGTTCCGTTCCGCTTCTGGACCGGCGGCGCGGCTCCGCCCGTCCTGGCCGCTGCGAGTCTTATTTCGTGTTCATTGATCCCGATATGGCCTATATAGAATCTCCGACCCTCGGAGGGATGACGCGCGCGCGGCGCCGGCTCGGGTAGCGGCGGCGCAAACCAGTCCCCAGCCCATCGAGCGTTCCGAACCAGAGCCGCCCCGACCGCCCCGGCCGATTGCCGGGACGTTCGAAGGGCGCCAGACCGAAAGCGCAGCGAGAACAGCCATGAGTCCCCATCTCTTCCACGTCGGCGACGCTGTCGCGCTGATCCCCCATTCCGGGAATTACCTGAAGACCGCCGGCGCCTATGTGATCAGCGCGCTGATGCCGCCGCTCGGCGACGTCCTCCAGTACCGGATCAAATCCGCGAACGAGCCCTATGAGCGGGTCGTCGCCGAACATCAGCTGAGCCGGCTCGAGGCCGACGCCATGCCGGCGATCGACCCGGCGCTGGCCCCCGGCAAGACGGCGTCGAAGACCTGGGCGGGCCGCGGCATCCGCGCCGCGCCCGCCGCCCCGGCGCTCGCGCGCGCCCATTCCCGCACGCGCTGAGCGCCGCGCCCGCGGCGGCGCGCCGGCTCAGGCGACCGCCTCGACGCGGCCGATCGCGCGGCGGATTTCGGCGAGGATTTCGTAGGAGCGCAGCCGCGCGCCGTGATCGAAGATCGCGGCGGCGACCATCAATTCGTCAGCGCCGGTCTCCGCGATGAAGGCCTCGAGTTCGCGTCGGACCGTCTCGCGCGATCCGACGAACGCGTAGCGCAGCATGCCGGAGGCGCGCGCCTTCTCGGCCGGCGTCCAGTAGGTCTCGATGTCGTCGATCGGCGGCCGCAATTGGCCGCGCGCTCCGCGCAGCAGATTGGCGAAGCTCTGCTGGACCGAGGTGAACAGCCGGCGCGCCTCGGCGTCGGTCTCGGCGGCGATCACATTGACGCCGACCATCGCATGGGGCCGCTCCAGCTGCTCGGAAGGCTCGAACCGCGCGCGATAGACCTCCAGCGCCTGCATCAGCGCTTCCGGGGCGAAATGCGAGGCGAAGGCGTAGGGCAGCCCCAGCATGGCTGCGAGCTGGGCGCCGAACAGGCTCGAGCCGAGGATCCAGATCGGCACGCGAAGGCCGGTCCCGGGGACGGCCTGCACCGCCTGCCCCGGCTGCAGCGGCCCCAGCAGCGCCTGGAGCTCCAGCACGTCGCGCGGAAAACTCTCCGCGCTGGCGGGATCGCGACGCAGGGCCCGCTGCGTCAGCTGATCCGTGCCCGGCGCCCGGCCGAGCCCGAGGTCGATCCGGCCGGGATAGAGCGATTCCAGCGTGCCGAACTGCTCGGCGACGACCAGCGGCGCGTGATTGGGCAGCATGATTCCGCCCGAGCCGACGCGAATCGTCCTGGTGCCCTCCGCGACATAGCCGATCGCGACCGCCGTCGCCGCGCTGGCGATGCCGACCATGTTGTGATGCTCGGCCAGCCAATAGCGCCGATAGCCCCAGGATTCGGCGTGGCGGGCGAGATCGCGGGAATTGCGCAGGGCCTGGCCGGGCGTCGCGCCCACAGGCACCGGCGCGAGGTCGAGGATCGAGAACGGCGGCGGTTCGGGGTTGATCGTCATGGCTCGCACATCGTCACGCGCGCGCCCGGGTTCAAGGGCGAAGCCGCTTGGCCGGCCGGCGCGCATCCGAATGGCCCCGCCCTGTTGTCGGCGGCCGGCAATGCCTAAATGGCGATTGGAGCGGCGGCTTACCCATGGAGAGAGGGCTTGGCGATGACCCCACGCGTCGAAGAAATCCTGCGCTGGTACGGCGCCGACAATCCCGGCACGCTCGGCAGCCTCGCCCGGCTGCTCGATCACGGCCGGCTCGCGGGCACGGGAAAGCTGGTGATCCTGCCGGTCGACCAGGGCTTCGAGCACGGGCCGGCGCGCTCCTTCGCGCCCAATCCGCCCGCCTATGATCCGCGCTATCATTTCGAACTGGCGATCGAGGCGGGCTGCAACGCCTATGCCGCCCCGCTCGGCTTCCTCGAGGCGGGCGCGCGCGACTATGCGGGCCGGATCCCGCTGATCCTGAAGCTCAACGATTCCGATTCGCTGCGCGCCGAGCGCGACCCCGACCAGGCGCTGACCGGCAGCGTCGCCGACGCGCTGCGGCTCGGCTGCTCGGCGATCGGCTTCACCATTTATCCCGGCTCCGGGCATCGGATGGAAATGTACGGGCAGCTGCGCGCGCTCGCCGAGGAGGCCAAGCGCTGCGGGCTCGCCGTGGTGGTCTGGTCCTATCCGCGCGGCGGCGACATTTCGAGCGAAGGCGAGACCGCGATCGACGTCGTCGGCTACGCCGCCCAGATCGCGGCCCAGCTCGGGGCGCACATCATCAAGGTGAAGCTGCCGAGCGGGCATATCGAACAGCCGGCGGCCAAGAAGGTCTACGAGGCGCAGAAGATTCCGATCGCGACCCAGGCCGAGCGCGTGCGCCACATCGTCGATTGCGCGTTCGGCGGCCGGCGCATCGTGATCTTCTCCGGCGGCGCCGCGATCGACGACGACAAGCTGTTCGGCGAGATCAGGGCGATCCACGCGGGCGGCGGGTTCGGCTCGATTCTCGGGCGCAATTCGTTCCAGCGGCCCAGGGCCGATGCGCTCCGGATGCTGCGCACGGTGATGGACGTCTACGCGGCGCCGCCCGCGGCGGAATGACGGCGCCGGCCGGAATGCAAGGCGCTCGTCGCCCCGATCGCCGGCTAGTTCACGATCACCGACGGCCGCGCGAGGTCGGTGAACGGATAGACGCCCGCGGCGCGCAGTCCGGTCTCGACGCGCTGGCGCCCGCCATTGCGGCAGGCGGCGAGTTCGCCGGCGGTGATGCCGACGCACAGCAGCAGGCCGGCCCGGCGCCCGCGCACCAGGAAGCGGCCGAACTCGGCGAACAGCAGCGCCGAAACCGTCGCGCCCGGCGGCGCGGCGCGGCCGAGGTCCATCGTCTGGCCGGGCTCCAGCCGCTCCTCGAACGTGTGATAGGCGAGGACGCCTATGAGACCGATCGTCCAGTCGTCGTCGGCGCGGCCGCAGATCGCCAGTTCGTAATTGCCGAGGCTGTTGACGATCTGCGCTTCCTCGCCGATCAATTCGCAGGTCGCATGGACGACGCCCGCCACGCGCTCGTAGAAATGGGCGACGTCGGCGCGCCCGCCGGCGCCATGGCCGCACTGGAACGGCACGGCGGCATGGGTGATCGCGCCGTTGGAGGGCCCGAGCGCCGATTCCAGGGCGACCAGCCGGTCCTCGCGCCAGTCCTCGGGGGCAGTTTCGGCTTTGAGCATCGGACCGCCCTTGTGAATTTCGCCGAAAGCTAGCCGGAAATGGTTAGCAATATCTTTCGCCGGCCTGCGACGGCGGGCGGTCCAGGCGCGGAAGTCCCGCATCGCCGGCGCCGTCGAGGCGATCGGAGAGGGACGAAGCCGGCGTTCCCGCCGGCCTTCGAATCCGCCCATGCCTTCGGGATCGCCGAGCGCTTCGCGATTCCCGGCGGCCGGCAGACCCTGGACGAGCTCGCCGCGCGGCCGGCGACCATGGCCGGCCGGGGACGCCGGCGTCGCATCGTCGGGCGCGATCGTCGCGCGCATTGCCGCGCGGCGTCGATCGGCGCTTCTACGTCATCGTTGGCGCTCGATCCAACGCCTTCGCCCGCGCGGCCTCGGCGAGCGCCCGCCACCAGCCTTCGTTCTCGCGCCAGTTCCAGTTCGCCGCCGGCGAGGGCGAGGGCAGAAGCCAGAGCCGGGTCGCCCCGATCGTCTCGGGCTGCTCGCCGAAGCCCGCCGCGCGGCGCAGGAAGCTGCGGCCCGCGGTCAGGCTGGTGAAGGCGAGAATGGCGGGCCGGTGCGCGAGGATGCGCGCGCTCAAGGCCGCGCAGGCGAGCCGGCCGAGGCTGCCGGCCGGCAATTGCCGGTCCATGCCGCAGGCATGCTTGGCGATGTCGGTGAGGCCGAGCCCGAAGCCCGGCAGCAGCGCGAATTCCGAGGGGTCGAGCCGGCGCGGCGTCAGGCCGACCGTGTGCAGCGTCGGCCAGAACCGGTTCTGGGGATGCGCGTAATACTGGCCGCGCCGCGCCGAGACCGTCCCCGCGGCGGCGCCGCAGAAGACGAGCCGCAGCCCCGGCCGCAACAGATCCGGCAGCACATGCGGCGGCTCGACGCGATCGAGGGGGACGGCGACCATGCCCGCAATATAGCACCGAGCCCCGGGGACGCGCCGCCCGAACCGCTCATAGCCTGCGCCGCCGCGACTTGGCGAACGTGTCGAACGCCACCGCCAGCACGATGATGACGCCGATGACGATCTGCTGGATGTAGGAGGACACGTTCATCAGCACGAGGCCGTTGAGCAGCACGCCGATCAGGATCGAGCCGATGAAGGTCCCGAAAATCGTCCCCGATCCCCCGAACAGGCTGGTGCCGCCGATGACGACCGAGGCGATGACGGTGAGTTCGTAGCCCGTTCCGGCGACCGCCTCGGCGGAATTCAGCCGCGCCGAGAGGACGAAGGCGCCGAGCCCGGCGAAGAAGCCCATGATGACGTAGACGCTGCAGATCATGCGGTCGACATTGAGCCCGGACAGCCGCGCCGCCTCGGGATTGCCGCCGACCGCATAGACCTTGCGGCCGTAGCGCGTGTAGCGCAGCGCGACATGGGCGAGCGCGGCGGCGATCAGGAAAATGATGACCGGAACCGGCACTGGGCCGATCTTGCCCTGGCCCCACCAGGTGTAGGACGGCTCGAAGCCCGATATCGGCCCGCCCGCGGCGAACAGCAGCGCGGCGCCGCGGAACGCCGACATGCCGCCGAGCGTCACCACGAACGGCGGCACCTTCAGCCGCGTGATCGCGAGCCCCTGGATATAGCCGCCGATCAGCCCGACCGCGATCGCGGCGAGCGCCGCCAGCCCCCAGCCATAGCCGACGCCGCCCTCCCCGACCGTGAACCGGTCCTGCAGGCCGCCCTTGGCGACCGCGGCGGCGACGAGCCCGGCGAAGGCGAGCAGCGAGCCGATCGACAGGTCGATGCCGGCGGTCAGGATGACGAAGGTCATGCCGATCGCCAGCACCCCGGTGATCGAGACCTGGCGCATGACGTTGAACAGGTTGATCGACGACAGGAAGCGCGGCTCCAGGATGGCGATCAGCGCCATCAGCGTGACGAGAAAGATCAGCGGCGCGAATTTCGCGAGCAGGCCGAAGAAATCCAGGCCCCTGTCCTCGCCCCGCGGCAGGACTTTCGAATCCGACATTGCGCCCCTCAATTGCTCGCCGCGCCGGCCCCGGCCGGCGTCTCGCCCAGCGTCATCATCGCCATCAGGCCCTCCTGCGTCGCCGCGTCGCGGCCGATCTCGCCGGTCACCCGCCCCTCGCGCATCGTGACGATGCGGTCGGACAGCGCGAGGATCTCCGGCAGTTCGGAGGAAATGACCAGGACGGCTATGCCCGACTTGGCCATCTCGACGAGGAGGTTGTGCACCTCGACCTTCGAGCCGATGTCGATCCCGCGCGTCGGCTCGTCGACGATGAGGATTTTCGGCCGCAGCGCGAGCCAGCGCGCCAGCACCACCTTCTGCTGATTGCCGCCCGAGAGGTTGCCCGCGATCTGGTCGCCGCTCGCCATGCGGATGCTCAGCAGGCGGCGGTAGCGGTCGACGAGATCGTTTTCCCGGCGCTCGTCGATGAAGAAGCGCATGCGGCTGATCTGCTCATGCGCGGCGATGCTGATGTTGGTGCGGATCGCCAGCCGCAGGAACAACGCCTGCTTCTTGCGATCCTCGGGGACGAGCCCGATGCCGGCGCGCATCGCGTCCTGCGGGCCGAGGAACGATACCGGCTCGCCGGCGATCGTGATCGCGCCGCGGTCGAACCGGTCGGCGCCGAAAATCGCCCGCGCCGTTTCGGTGCGCCCGGCGCCGACGAGGCCGGCGAGCCCGAGAATCTCGCCTTGGCGCAGCCGCAGCGAGACGTCGATCAGTTCGATCGCATGCGGATCGCGCGCGGTGCGCCGCCGGGTCAGGCCCTTGACCTCGAGCGCGACCGGTCCGGGCTCCGGGATCGGCCGGGCGCCGTAGAGCGCATCGACGTCGCGCCCGACCATCATGCGGATGATCGCCTCGACATTGGTGTCGGCGACGCGCCCCGCGCCGACGAAGCGTCCGTCGCGCAGCACCGTGTAGCGGTCGCAGAGGCGGAACACTTCCTCGAGCCGATGGGTGACGAAGATGATCGAGAGGCCGTCGTCGCGCAGGCGGCGGACGATTCCGGCGAGATTGGCGACCTCCGCCTCGCTGAGCGCGGAGGTCGGCTCGTCCATCACGATGACCCGCGAGCGCATCGACAGCGCGCGCGC
>JBEKZS010000151.1:0-10149 GCA_049509635.1 Roseiarcus sp. | reverse complement strand
GCCTCCAGGCGCGACGGCGGCGGAATCGCCTCGCCAGCGTCGAGCGCGGCGTCGATCCAGGCCGCCGCCGCCTCCTCCGCGCCCGAAAACGCCTCGTCGAGACTGTCCCCGGCGGAAAAGCAGCCGGGAAGATCGGGAACGACGATTCCGAACGCCTTGTCTTCGTCGCCGGGCTCTATGGCGATGGGGTAGCGCATGGCGAATCATGATCCATAGACCGGCTCCCGCGACCGGTCGACGCCGGCGCGCACATAGGGATTTCGCATGGCGCCATCCTCGACGAGATCGACCGGACGCCCGAATAGGGCTTCGAGGGCTTCGGCAAGCCCGAAGAACCGCTCCAACGGGGGCAGTTCGAGATCGGGCTCGAACGCGACCAGAAAATCGATGTCGCTGCGCTGCGGATCGAAATCCGTCCCGCGCGCCGCCGAGCCGAACACCTCCAGGCGCGCCACCCCGAAGCGCCGGCAAAGCGCGCTGAGCGCGTCGCGCTTCCCGGCGATGTCAGCATGCATGGCGTTTCTCATTCATCTCTTGAATCGGACGTGTTCTACCATGGTTCATCGCGCCAGCGCCTCGGCGAGGATCGCCTTCAACTGATCGCGCAGGCCTGCCGTCTCCGCCTCGGCGCGGGCAAGGTCCGCCAGCAGCGTTTCCGGGTCGCCGTGGTCGTCCGCCACCGCATGCGGGTTCTTGATATCGAGAACAGCCGGCGCGGCTTCCGCCGATCCCGTCACGTCGGCGCCCGCTCGGCTGCCCGACGCAGCGCCTCTTTCGCTTTTACAGAAATTCTTCTTGACTCCGGTCCCTCCCCCGGTCTACTATCCGCATTGGGATGGACCGGAGGTCGGAACCAGGCGAAGGCAAGGAGAGTCACGGCTGCGCGAGAGGCGGCCCAGGCCCCCAAAGCGCGGGAGCCTCGGGGTCAAAAAAGCTTCCGGCCTCTCTCAGGCCATTGAAATATAAGACAGATTCCCACAAAACCAGGAAATAAAAACACTTCAAAAAGGCTTCCGAAGGGCTTCCGAAGGCTTCCGCCCTCCTCCGGGCCGCGGCGACGCGGAGGGATGGCGGGCCGCGCCCGGCCCCGAGGACGGCGTGCGGCTCAGGGCGCCTTGAACCCGCGCACGAATTCCAGCAGCGCCGCCAGCCCGATCTCGCAATCCTCCGCCGTGATCGACTCCAGCGGATTGTGGCTGACGCCGCCCTTGCAGCGCACGAACAGCATGCCGGCCGGGCACAGCGCGCCCATGATCATCGTGTCGTGGCCGGCGCCCGAGGGCAGCAGGCGCACCGGCTGGCCGATCCGCCGCACCGCCGCCGCGAGCCCGGCGACGACGCCGGGATCGCAGACATAGGCCGCGGCCTCGTGGGTGTGGATCGAGACGAGTTCGACGTCGCGCGCCCTGGCGATCGCGATCAGCTGGCGGTCGATGTCGTTGACGGCGCGCTGGCGCCGCTCGTCGCGCGGCGCGCGCATGTCGATGGTGAACCGCGCCTCGCCGGGGATGACGTTGACCGCGCCGGGCTCGACCTCGAGCCGGCCGACGGTGGCGACGAGCTCGTCCTCGCGGCGCGCGCGCGCCTCGACCATCAGGATCATCTCGGCGGCGGCGGCGAGCGCGTCGCGGCGCAGGTTCATCGGCGTCGCGCCCGCATGGCCGGCGACGCCGCGCACGGTGCAGTGGAACCGGGTCGCGCCGTTGATCGCGGTGACGACCCCGATCGGCAGGTTCTCGGCCTCGAGCACCGGGCCCTGCTCGATGTGCAGTTCGACGAAGGCGGCGACGTTGCGCCCGCGCAGCGTCGCCACCGCTTCGGGCTCGCAGCCGAAATTGGTCAGCGCCTCGCGCATCGAAATGCCCTCGGCGTCGCGCTGGTCGAGCGAGGAGCGCGCGAACAGGCCGGCGAAGGCGCGCGAGCCGGTCAGCGTCGTGGGAAACCGCACCCCCTCCTCGTCGCCGAACGCGACGATCTCGACCGCGACGTCGAGCCGCTCGCCGCGTTTCGTCAGCTCCTCGACGACGCTGAGCGCCGCGAGCGCGCCGAGATTGCCGTCATAGCGGCCGGCGTCGCGCACGGTGTCGATATGCGAGCCGATCATCAGCGCGGGGGCGCCGGCCTGCCTGCCCTCGTAGCGCGCCCAGACATTGCCGGAGGCGTCGATCCTGGCGGCGAGACCGATCTGGCGGCACCAGGCGACATATTGGCGCGCGGCGTCGCGATGCGCCTTGGAGAGGTACAGCCGGGTCAGCTTGCCTTCCTCGTCGCTGAATCCAGCGAATTCGTCGAGGCGCGCCATCAGCCGGCGGCCGGGGCTCGCGGTCTCCTGCGTCATTTCGGCGCCTTCCTAGTTCCGGGCGAGCCTGTCGCCGGCGAGCCATTCGGCGAGAATCCGCCGCTCCCCGGGCGTGATTTCGGTGAGGTTGTTGGGCGGCATCGCGTGAGTCAAGACCGCCTGGACGCGGATCGCCGGCGCGAAGGCGGCGATGTGCTCGGGCGTGTCGAGCAGGACGCCCTTGGGCGCCTCGCCGACGCCCTCCCAGACCGGCTCGGGCGCGTGGCACATCGAGCAGCGCGCCGAGATCACCGCGACCACGTCGGCCGGCGCCCTGGGCAGCGCCACGCTCGCCACGCGCTCGGCCGGCGCGGGCCCGAGGCCGAGCGAGATCCGCATCCCGGGCGAGGCCGCCATGCAGACATAGAAGGCGGTCAGCATCGCGGCGAAGGCGACGAACCAGGCCCAGATCGGCGCCTTCTCGTGGTCGGCGTGCCACATGTTGTAGAAATAGCGGATGATCGCGCCGGTCACGATCACCAGGGTCACCAGCGCGGGGATGATGCGCGGATTGGCGTAGGTCAGGGGATAATGGTTCGACAGCATCATGAACAGCACGGGCAGCGTGATGTAATTGTTGTGGGTCGAGCGCTGCTTGGAGGTCTTGACCCATTTGGGGTCGGGGCTCTGGCGCGCGATCAGCGCGGCGACCGACTTGCGCTGGTTCGGCATGATCACGAAGAAGACGTTGGCGGTCATCATCGTCGCCATCAGCGCGCCGGTGTGGATCAGCGCGCCGCGCCCGGAGAACAGCAGCGTGAACACCCAGCTCGTCAGCACGACATAGCCGAAGCCGGCGAGCGCGAGGGCCGAATCGCTCCTGGCGACCGGCGACTTGCACAGGAGGTCGTAGACGATCCAGCCGAGCGCCAGCGCGACGATGCCGACGACCGCCGCCTGCCACGGCGCGAGCGGCATGACCGCGGGATCGATCAGGAAGAACGTCGACTGGCCGTAATAGACCCAGCACAGCAGGCTGAAGCCGGAGATCCAGGTCCAGTACGACTGCCATTTGTGCCAGACCAGATGGTCCGGCAGGATCGCCGGGGCGAGCGCATACTTGCTCATCTCGTAGAAGCCGCCGCCATGGACCTGCCAGGACACGCCCGACACGCCGGGCTGCATGCCCTTCTGCTTGCGCAGCGAGGCGTCGAGATGCATGAACATGAACGACGAGCCGATCCAGGCGATCGCGGTCGTCACATGCAGCCAGCGCAGCAGCATCGAGCCCCATTCCAGTATGTAGGGGAACCAGGCTTCCATCGACCCCTCGCTCTCGTTGGCGCGCCATGCAAGCGCCGCGCCGTCCAGCGACGATAGCGCTTTGCGCGCGCGCTTGCCCATCGCCGATCTCAGGAATATCTTTCGAGAATATCGGGTAATCGCGTCATGATTTCTCTGGAAAATGTCCGCATCTTCATGCGGGCGGTGGAGACCGGGTCGTTTTCCGCGGCCGGCCGCAAGCTGCGGCTTTCGCCCTCGGTGGTCAGCTACCGCATCCAGCTGCTCGAGGACCATCTCAACAGCCGGCTGCTGACGCGCACGACACGCAGCATGAGCCTGACCGAGGCGGGCCGGGTGTTCTTCGACCGCTGCCTGGAGGTCGTCGAGGCGGTCGAACGCGCCGAGGCGAGCGTGGCGGCCGAAGGCGGCGCGGCGCCGCGCGGCCATCTCCACGTCACGGCGCCGCTCGGCCTCGGCCGGCGCGTCGTGGCGCCGATGCTGGCGCGCTACCGGGCGCTGCAGCCGCAGACCGACGTGCGGCTGCGCCTGTCCGACCATCTGCTCGATCTCGTGCAGGAAGGCGTCGACGTGGCGGTGCGGATCGCCCGGATGGAGGATTCGAGCTTCACGCTGCGCAAGATCGCCGACGTCAGGCGGGTGCTGTGCGCGGCGCCCGCCTACCTCGCGCGGCGCGGCGCGCCGGGCGCGCCGCAGGATCTCGCCGCGCACGACTGCCTGCTGCTGCGCTTTCCCGGTTCGCAGCAGTTCCGCTGGACGCTCGACTGCGCGGGCGAGGCGGTGACGGTTCCGGTCGCCGGGCCGCTCGACGTCGACGACGGCGACGTGCTGACCCAATGGGCGCTCGACGGGCTCGGGATCGTCCTCAAGCCGCTGTTCGAAGTCGCTCCCCTGATCGCCGAGGGCCGGCTCGTCGAAGTGCTCGCCGAAGCGCCGCCCCTGCCCGTCACGCTCGGCGTCCTGTATCCCTCGCGCCGGATGCTGCCGCCGCGCACCAAGAGCTTCATCGAGCTCTGCGTCGAGGAGATGCGGCGCCACATCGTCGGCCAGCTGGCGAGCCTCGGAACCACCTGACAGCGGACGGCGTCCCGCCGTGGTAACCCTTTGTTAACCCTATGCAGGTCTTAACATCCTGGCCGAAACCCTCCTGTTCGCAGCGCGGCCGTAGCCCAAGTTTCGGCCCATTTGCAGAGCAGACCCTGTTTCGGCCACGAGGACACCGGCCGGCGGACGCGTCGGACGCCAACAATCGCAGCGAGGGTTTCCGACGATGAACGCCGCCGATGCCGCCGCCCAGGCGGTCGCCGATCCCGAGACCTCCCTGCTTTCGATGTTCTGGTCGGCCCATATCGTCGTCAAGTTCGTGATGGTCGGCCTGCTGTTGTCCTCGTTCTGGTGCTGGACGATCATCGTCAACAAGACGCTGCTGTTCGCGCGCTTCAAGCGGTCGATGGACGGCTTCGAGCAGGTGTTCTGGTCGGGCCAGTCGCTCGAGGACCTCTATGGCGAGCTCTCGACCCAGAACAACACGGGCGCGGCGAGCCTGTTCGTCTCGGCGATGCGCGAATGGAAGCGCTCGTTCCAGAACCCCGCCTCCTCGTTCATGGGGCTGCACGCGCGCCTCGAGAAGGTGCTCGACGTCTCGATCGCGCGCGAAGTCGAGCGGCTGGAGTCCAATCTCCTGTTCCTGGCGACGGTCGCCTCGGCCGGGCCGTTCGTCGGCCTGTTCGGCACGGTCTGGGGCATCATGACGGCGTTCCGCTCGATCGCGGCCTCGAAGAACACCTCGCTCGCCGTGGTCGCGCCCGGGATCGCCGAGGCGCTGCTCGCCACCGCCATCGGCTTGTTCGCCGCGATCCCCGCGCTGATCGCCTACAACAAGCTGCAGGGCGACGTCGCCAAGTCGCAGGCGCGGATGGAAAGCTTCGCCGACGAATTCTCGTCCATCCTGTCGCGGCAGATCGACCAGCATCTGTCGAGCGACAAGGCCGCCTGACCCCGCCGCCGCGCCGAAGGGAACGAGATCATGGGCATGTCGATGGCCGTGGGCCGCAAGGGGGGACGGCGCCGGCGCGGCGTGCCGCGCTACGGCGCGATGGCCGACATCAACATGACCCCGTTCATCGACATCATGCTCGTGCTGCTGATCATCTTCATGGTCGCCGCGCCGCTGCTGGCGACCGGCGTCGCCGTCGACCTGCCGCAGACCAAGGCCGGGCCGCTCAACATCGACCAGAAGCCGATCTCGATTGCGATCAACGACCAGGGTCAGCTGTTCCTCATGGACGCGCCGGTCGCCGCCGCCGATCTCATCCCCCGGATCCAGGCGATCGCCAAGCAGGGCTTCGACGAGCGGATCTATCTGCGCGTCGACAAGGGCATCCCGTACGGGCGGGTGGCGGAGATCATGGCGTCGCTGACGGCGGCGGGCTACAAGAAGGTCGCCCTGGTGACCGACACCGACAAGCATTGAGCGGGGCTCTCGAGCGTTGACCGACCAGCCGTCGAAATCGGGTCTGTTCGCTTCGGCGGCGCTGCATGCGGCGCTGCTCGCGGCGATCGTCGTCGGATTCGCCGAGGCGCCGAAATTCGACGACGCGTCCGAGTCGTTTCCGGTCGAGACGGTCACCCAGGAGCAGCTCAACAAGATCATGAAGGGCGACCGCGCGGGGACGCTCGCCAAGACCCCGGTCGACCAGCCGGCGCCGAAGCCGGTCGAGGCGACGGCGCCGACGCCCGCGCCCGAGCCGCCCAAGATCGCTCCGCCCGAACTGAAACATGTCGACGACCCCGGCCCCGACGCGGCGCCGGCGCCGCCGCCGAGGCCGGCCGCCGAGGCGCCGCCGCCGACCCCGCCGCAACGCGAGGCGGCGGTCCCCACGACGCCCGATGACGCCGAACCCGACCGTCCGAAGCCGAAGATCGATCCCAAGCCCGCGCCGCCGGCGCGGCCGAAGGTCGACAAGCCGCCGGAGCGGCCGCGTCCCGACGACGTCGCCAAATTTCTCGACAAGGTGAAGACCGATGAGGAGCAGAAGGCGCAGTCCAGGCCGAAATCGGGGTCGGCGACCATCGACCCGCCGCGGACGGCCTTCGATCCCAGCGCGATCGCCAAGCTGATCGACCAGGGCAAGCCCTCGCCGACGCGCCAGCTCGCGAGCCTCACGCCGCTGGGATCGCAGAGCCAGAACGCGCAGCGAATGTCGCCCTCGCTGTCGGCCTCGCTCGACGGCTGGCTGCAGGACGCCTATCTGAGCTGCTGGACGCCGCCGCCGGCGATGCCGCCGGGCGAGAAATACGTCGCGCTGATCCACGTCGCCTACAATTCCGACGGTTCGCTGTCGGCGCCGCCGCAATTGGTCAATCCGCCCGCCGACCCCGCCTGGCGCGCCTATGCCGAGAGCTCGATGCGCGCGGTCCTGAAATGCAATCCCCTGCGCGTCCCGCCTCAATATGTCCCCTATTACGAGGAATGGAGGACGAAGACGGTGCATTTCGATCCCGAGAGCGCGCAAGGATAGCAGGCCGCGACCCGCAGCGCGCCCGTCGCGCCCGCCGGCTGAGTTCCGTCACGCCATGACCGCCCAGAGAGACGATCGACCCATGAACAAACGAACCCTCCTGCTCCGCCTCGTCGCCACCCTCGCGCTGGGCGTTGCTTGTCCGGCCGCCGGACGCGCGGAAGGCCAGCTCATCGTCCACGCCGGGCCCAATTTCAAACCCGTCATGGTTGCGGTGACGCCGCTTTCCGGCGACGACGGCGCGGTCAAGATCACCGACATACTCACCAATGATTTCGCCCGCTCGGTGTTTCTCGAGCCGATCAGCCCGACCAGCTTTCCCGAGCAGATCGCCAATCCCGACGCGCGCCCCAATCTCGACGCCTGGAAGACGGTCAATGCGCAGTTCGTCGTGACCGGCCGCGCGCTCCACAACGACCCCGGGCATCTCACCGCCGAATTCCGCCTCTGGGACGTCGCGACCGGACAGCAGGTCGCCGGGCAGCGCTACGTCACCGACGCCGCCAACGGCCGGCGCGTCGCGCACCTGATCGGCGACGCGGTGTTCAGTCAGATCACCGGCGAGAAGGGTTTCTTCGATTCCCACGTCGTCTTCGTCGACGAAACCGGCCCCGCGGAAAAGCGGCGCAAGCGGCTCGCGATCATGGACATGGACGGCGGCAATGTGCGCTATCTGACGCGCGGCGACGATCTCGTGGTGACGCCCCGATTCTCGCCGTCCGCGCAGCAGATCGCCTATATGTCGTTCGGCAACGCCGACCCCAAGGTCTCGCTGCTCGACATCGAAACGGGACAGCACGAGGCGGTCGGCAATTTCCCCGGCATGACCTTCTCGCCGCGCTTCTCGCCCGACGGCCAGAAGATCGTGATGTCGCTGTCCGCGGGCGCAACCTCGAGCCTCTATACGATGGATCTGCATACGCGCCAGACGACGCGCCTGACCGATTCCAGCGCCATCGACACCTCGCCGTCCTATTCGCCCGACGGGTCGCAGATCGTGTTCGAATCGGACCGCGGCGGCTCGCAGCAGATCTACGTCATGGCCGCGGGCGGCGGCCCCGCCAAGCGCATCTCCTTCGGCGAGGGCCGCTACTCCACCCCGGTCTGGTCGCCGCGCGGCGACCAGATCGCATTCACCCGGCAGAAGGGCGGCAATTTCGGGATCGGGGTGATGCAGCCCGACGGCACGCATGAACTGATGCTGACCGACGGCTTTCACAACGAGGGGCCGACCTTTTCGCCCAACGGCCTGTTCGTCATGTTCTTCCGCGATCCGGGCGGCCAGTCGGGTTCGAAAATCTTCATGGCCGACATTTTCGGCCACGCTGAATTCGCGGTGCCGACGCCGAGCTACGCCTCCGACCCGGCCTGGGGACCGATCCTCAACTGAGGACGCCCCCCGCGGCGCGCCGTTAATCGAGTCTCAGGACACATCTGATAGAGCCGACCGCGCGATCGGGGCGCGGGGGACCAGGGATGGCGCGGCACAGCATCATACACGCCGACCGTAATGCGCCGTTGCATCCCTCGCCGATCGATCCCGGGTGGATCGTCGCCGGCGCGCCGGTCGCGCGCAACGCGATTCTCGCGCGCAGCGCCGACGGGACGGCGTGCACGATCGCCTGGGACTGCACCGCGGGGACGTTCGACTGGCGCTATGACGTCGACGAGACCGTCCATATCGTCGAGGGCGCGGTGACCGTCGGCAGCATCGACACGCCGCCGCGGCGGCTGGAGCCGGGCGACGTGGCGTTCTTCCCCGCCGGCGCGACGGCGCGATGGCACGTCGAGATCTACGTCCGCAAGGTCGCATTCTGCCGGCGCGCGCTGCCGCGCTTCGCCCTCCCGCTGATGCGGATGCTGCACGGCGCGCGCGCGCTGTGGCGCAGGCCGCCGACGGGATCGCTGATGGAGGCGCGAGGGCCACGAACGGCGGGCGTCGACGGGCGGTGACGATCCCCCGTCGGCGGCGCGTCCTACTCGCGCCATCCACCGAAAATGAACGATCATCAACCATGTCGCGACAAATTCACGAACAAGAGACGACGCCGGCGAAATAATCGGCCTGCGACGAAAAAAACCCTTGTCAAACGCGCCGTTTGACCCAATTACTGCATTGCCCAATACGCACGTGCCTGTGGTCGTGTGTCGGTCGGTGGGGATCTGGACAAGAGGCCAGTCAACCACCCTCGTAAGACCGGCAGCCGGAGGCAAACCGGCGCACCCCGCCAAACGGGGGACGCGACTTGAAGCAACGACGGACCGGGCTTTTTTGGTCTCTGTCAGCCTCCAAAGCTGACAACCGAAGAGGCTTGTCTATCTTGCCGGGCGTGCGGAAGGGACCATTCCCCTCCAAACGATGGCTGTGAACCCGAACGGCCGGCGCCTTCGCCGGTCGCCGGACCACCGCCACGGCGCAGCATCTGATCGGGCGCTATTCGCGCGGCGGCTCTCAGCCTCCGGCGCGCGTAGCCGACCGGTCACGGTGGCGGGTCAACGTCGACGGCTGCGTCTCCAACGCGCGCCGGCGGTCGCATCGCCTCCGATCCTTTCACCTTGCCTGGCGCGGGAGGACCGCGCGACGGGGGATGCCGCCATGACCGATCGCATCAGGGATTTTCTCGCCCGCAACCGCGAAGACGGACCGCGCCTGGTCGTCGACCTCGAAGTGGTCAGGGAGAACTACAACGGCTTCGCCCGGGCGCTGCCGGACACGCGCGTGTTCTACGCGGTCAAGGCCAATCCGGCGCCCGAGATCCTCGATTTGCTCGCCCGGCTGGGCTCCTGTTTCGACACCGCCTCGGTCGTCGAAATCGAGCAGGCCTTGGCCGCCGGCGCGACCCCCGACCGCATCAGCTTCGGCAATACGATCAAGAAGGAGCGCGACATCGCGCGCGCCTACGAACTCGGCATCCGGCTGTTCGCGGTCGATTGCGAGGCCGAGGTCGAGAAGGTCGCGCGCGCCGCGCCCGGCTCGAAAGTGTTCTGCCGCATTCTGTGCGACGGCGCGGGCGCCGAATGGCCGCTGTCGCGCAAGTTCGGCTGCGA
>JBEKZS010000150.1:0-10153 GCA_049509635.1 Roseiarcus sp. | reverse complement strand
TGCTCCCGAGGCGGATATTGCGAATCATGCCCAATCAACCCTCGCCGAACAAGCTGCGATTTGAGCGATCGTCGGGCGCGCGGCGCCCGCCCGGATCGCCGCGCCCGCCGCCGCCGACGGCGGCCGCATCCGGGCCACCCGCAGCGACGGGCTGTCGGCGCGCCGGCATAGGGTGTAACGCTGGGCGCCCATGCTCGATGATCTCGCAGCCTCGATTTCGCCCGGCGCCGGCGCGCTGCTGGTCGGCGCGCTCCACCTGCTGATGGCCGGCGCGGTCACCGTCCACGCGCTGATCAACAAGCGCGACGTGCGCGCCGCGATCGGCTGGATCGGCGTCGCCTGGCTGGCGCCCGTGTTCGGCGCGCTGCTCTATCTCGGATTCGGGATCAATCGGGTCAGGCGCCGCGCCCGCCGGATGATGGGCTCGGATCGCGACGCCGGCCTCGCCCGATTCGACGGCGCCCGGTCGAGCGACCCGCTCGAGCGACTGAAGAGCGCCGTCGGCAAGATCACCGGCGAGCCGATCCGGGGCGGCCGGGTCGCCGCGGTGCTCAACTGCGGCGACGAGGCCTATCCGCAGATGCTGGCGGCGATCGACGGCGCCGGGTCGAGCGTCGCCCTGTCGACCTATATCTTCCGCACCGACGCCCTCGGCCTGCAATTCGTCGAGGCGCTCGCCCGGGCGCATCGGCGCGGAGTGCGGACGCGGGTCCTGATCGACGGATTCGGCGGCGGCTTCCTGACCTCGTCCGCCTATCGCGCCTTGCGCGCGCGCGGCGTGCCGGCCGCCCGCTTCCTCCATTCGATCCTGCCGTGGAAAATGCCGTTTCTCGACCTGCGGCTGCACAAGAAGAGCCTGATCGTCGACGACGCCGTCGCCTTCGTCGGCGGGCTCAACATCGGCGCGGAGAATCTGACCCGGCAGCGCCCGAAAGCGCCGGTGTGCGACACCCATTTCCGCGTCGAGGGACCGGTGGTGGGTCAGATCGGCGCCGACTTCGACGACGACTGGTCGTTCACGACCGGCGCGGCGCCGGCCGGCGTCGATCCGGCGCCCGTCCCGGCCGCCGAGGCGCCGGGCGCGGCGCGCGCCATCGTCTCCGGTCCCGATCAGCAGGTCGATCAGCTCGTCCTGGTCCTGCTGTCGGCGATCAACCAGGCGCAGGATTCGATCCGGATCGCCACGCCCTATTTCGTGCCCGACGAGCAGATCCTGACCGCGCTCCAGCTCGCCGCCCTGCGCGGCGTCGACGTCCATCTCGTCCTGCCGGCGCTCAACAACCATTTCGTCGTCGCCTGGGCCGCGCAGGCGCATGTCCGTCCGCTGCTGCAGACGGGATGCCGGCTGTGGCGCGACCGGCCGCCGTTCGATCACGCCAAGCTGATGACGATCGACGGCCGCTGGAGCCTGGTCGGCAGCGCAAACTGGGATATGAGGAGCCTGCGGCTCAATTTCGAGCTGACGGTGGAATTCTACGACGCCGATCTGGCCGCCCGGCTGGCCGGGATCATCGACAGGCGCTGCGTCGAGCCCGTCACTTTAGAGAAAATTGATGGTCGATGGTTCATAATAAAGCTTCGGGACGCCGCCGCGCGTCTGTTCATGCCCTATATATGAAACGTCCGGCGAGGTGCTCGTGAAGGTCGCATCCTATAACATCCACAAATGCAGAGGGACCGACGGCGCCTTTCGGCCCGACCGGATCATCGACGTGATCGGCGAGATCCACGCCGATCTCGTGGCGCTCCAGGAGGTCGACCGCCGGTTCAGCCAGAAGGGCCGCCTGCTCGATCCCCACGCGATCCTCCGCGCGACCGGCATGCACGTGCTCGTGCAATCGGACGGGCCGGAAAGCCTCGGCTGGCACGGCAACGCCCTGCTGGTGCGCGGCCATCCGCTGACCTACCGGCGATCCCGCCTGCGGCTGCCGGGCTTCGAGGCGCGCGGCGCCATCGTCGCCGAACTCAATCTGGGCCGGGGCGAGTTCCGGGTGATCGCGGCCCATCTAGGCCTGCTGCGCCGCTCGCGGATCGACCAGGCCGGCGCGATCCTGGCGGCGTTCAACGACCTGCCGCCGATGCCGACGATCCTGCTCGGCGATCTCAACGAATGGCGCCGCCGGCGCGGCTCGGCGCTGCTGGTGTTCGAGGAGACGTTCGGCGCCGGCGCCTCCCTGCTGAGCTTCCCCTCGCGCCGGCCGCTGCTCGCGCTCGACCGCATATTCGGCTGGCCGGCCGGACTGGTCACCGACGTCGCCGTCCACGACAGCGCGCTGGCGCGGATCGCCTCCGACCATCTGCCGCTGACCGCGCGCGCCCATGTGGCGGCCAAACTGCCGATCCGGCCGCTCGCGGCCTGACCGCGGCGGGCGAGTCGCCTGCGGCGAGCAGGGTCGGGCGCGCGCCCGGAGGTCGAGCCGCCTGCGGCGGTCGGTCCCCGAAGTCTGACCCGCCCCGCGCCTCAATTGAAAGGCGTCGGAGCGCGGCGCGAGTCCCCGCCAGGACCGAATCAAGCTCGTTGGAGACATCCTCATTCGTGGAGCGCAGGACGCGCACGCCGAGCCGTTCGAGAATTTCGGTCCGCCCGGCGTCATAATCGGCGAGCCATTCGTGCTGCTTGCCATCGATCTCGACGACGGGCTTCTCCGCGTGGCAGTAAAAATCGACGACGAAACGATCGAACGGGGCTTGCCGCCGGAATTTCGCGCCGTCAAAGCGCGAGCCGCGCAGACGCTCCCGCAGCAGCGCCTTCGCGCGCGTCTGACGTCTGCGCAACGCCCGGGCGAATTGACGACGCTCGTTGGTCATCGCGTATTGCCCGGAAGCTTTGCAAGGCGAATCCGCCACGAAGCCGGGTTGCGGGCCGCGCCGAGATACATCGCAAAATGCGATCGTTCAGCTTGACCAAAAATCGCGATATGCGATATTTGGCTTGTGAAAACGATCCGCTACTCGCAAGACGCCCTCGTCGACCTGCGCAAGCATCGCGCGGACGCCAACCGGATCATGGCGAAGGTCGCTCGCTACGCCGAGATCGGCGCCGGCGACGTCAAGGCGTTGGCGGGTCAGCCGCACAAGCGGCTGCGGGTCGGCGATTTCAGGGTGATATTCAATGAAGACGCCGCGACGATCGATGTGATCCGCATCGGACCGCGCGGCGGCGTTTACGATTGAGGAGACCGCGCGATGAACCATACCGAGGTCAAGACCCCGGCCGGCGAGGAGCTCGTGCTGATCGCCAAGGCCGATTTCGAGGCGATGCGGGACGCTCTCGAGGCCGCGCTCGCCGCCAGGACGCTCGCCGAAATCGCTCATGGCCGCCAGGAATGGCTGAGCGCCGAGGAAGTCGCGCAGGCGCTCGAAGCGCCGACGCCGCTGGCGTTCTGGCGCGCCAGGCGCAAGCTCACGCAAAAGGCGCTGGCGGACGCTTGCGGCGTATCCCAGAGCTACATCGCCGACCTGGAGGCCGGACGCCGCAAGGGCGACGCCGCGCTGACGTTGCGCCTGGCGCGCGCGTTGCGCGTGCGCATGGAAGATCTGGTCGCCGACGAGGATCATCGGTAATCCTCGTGCGCCGCTGCGGGGACGCCGAGCTTCGAGAGCGCATCCCAAGGCGAACTTCGTTCGTCCGCGGCCGGCTCCGCCGGCTGCCTCGAGGGGAACGCTTCGCGTTCCCCTGACGCCCGCGTTGCGGGAGAACGGCGCGCCGACCTCCCGCCCGCCCTCGACATCCCGCCCCGAATCCGGCACCCCTCGCTCATGGCGAAATCCAAGACCCTTTATGTCTGCCAGAACTGCGGCGCGATCAGCCAGCGCTGGCAGGGCAGGTGCGAGGCGTGCGGCGAGTGGAACACGATCGTCGAGGAGGCGGTCGCCGCCGGGATCGCGGCGTCGCGCAACCGCGGTTCGGGGCGCGCCTTCCCGCTCGAGGGGCTCGCCGGCGAGGGGCGCGCCGAGGCGCGGGTCGCCACCGGCCTCGCCGAACTCGACCGGGTGACCGGCGGCGGCTTCGTCGAGGGTTCGGTCGCCCTGATCGGCGGCGAGCCGGGGATCGGCAAGTCGACGCTGCTGATCCAGGCCTGCGCCGCGCTGGCGCGCCAGGGCGGGCGGGTCGTCTATATCTCGGGCGAGGAATCGACTGGCCAGGTGCGGCTGCGCGCCGCCCGGCTCGGCCTCGCCGACGCCACTGTCGAACTCGCCGCCCAGACCGGCGTCGAGGACATCGTCGCCACCCTTGGCTCGGGCGACCGGCCGCGGCTGGTGGTGATCGATTCGATCCAGACCATGTGGAGCGAGGCGATCGAATCGACGCCGGGCACGGTGACCCAGGTGCGCGGCGCCGCCCAGGCGCTGATCCGCTTCGCCAAGGCGAGCGGGGCGGCGATCATTCTGGTCGGCCATGTCACCAAGGACGGCCAGATCGCCGGGCCGCGCGTGGTCGAGCACATGGTCGATGCGGTGATGTCGTTCGAGGGCGAGGGCGCCCACGCCTTCCGGATCCTGCGCGCCTCTAAGAACCGGTTCGGCGCCACCGACGAGATCGGCGTGTTCGAGATGACCGGCGCCGGGCTCGCCGAGGTCGCCAACCCCTCGGCGCTGTTCCTCGCCGGCCGCGACGGCGCCAGCCCGGGCGCGGCGGTGTTCGCGGGGATCGAGGGCGCGCGGCCGCTGCTGGTCGAGATCCAGGCGCTGGTCGCCCCGACCAGCTTCGGGACGCCGCGGCGCGCAGTGGTCGGCTGGGATTCCAGCCGGCTGGCGATGATTCTCGCCGTGCTCGAGGCCCATGGCGGGCTTAAGCTCGGCGCCTATGACGTCTATCTCAACGTCGCCGGCGGCCTGAAGATCGCCGAACCCGCCGCCGATCTCGCCGCCGCCGCGGCGCTGGTCTCCTCGCTGGTCGGGGTCAGCCTGCCCCATGACGCGGTCTATTTCGGCGAGATCGGCCTGTCGGGCGCGGTGCGCCCGGTCGCCCATGCCGGGCTGCGGCTGAAAGAGGCGGCCAAGCTCGGCTTCACCCGGGCGGTCGTCCCCGCCGCGACCGAGGGGCGGCCCGGCGGCGCGCCGGGCCTGGCGCTCAGCGCGGTCGCGTCGGTCGCAGGGCTGGTCGCCGAAATCGCCGCGGCGGGAATCGCCAAGGGCAGGGCGGCGCCCGACGCCGCGAAGACCGCAGCGGATTGAGCGATGGTTCGTCGCGGGTCGGCCCGGGGCCGACCAGGGGTCGGCCCGGGGTGACGAAGCGAACCGCCTTCGCTATAAGCGCCGGGCGCGGGCATTCTGTGACTGGCGCACAGCGTAGACGCCAGACGAGGCCAAACGAAATGCCCTCCTACCTCGACCTCGCCGTCATCGGGATCATCCTGCTTTCCGCAGTGCTTTCGATGGTGCGCGGCTTCACCCGCGAGGTGCTGGCGATCGGCTCCTGGGCGGCGGCGGCGGCGGCGGCCTATTTCTTCTATCCCGCCCTCGTGCCCTACATCGCCCCCTACATCCACAAGGAGGAGATACAGAAGATCGCCTCGGCGACGGTGGTGTTCTTCGTCACCCTGATCGTCGTCTCCGTGCTGACGGTGCGCATTTCCGACGCCATTCTCGACAGCAAGGTCGGCGCGCTCGACCGCTCGCTCGGCTTCGTGTTCGGCGCGGTGCGCGGGTTCCTGCTCGCCGTCGTCGCCTTCGCGATCTTCAACTGGCTCGTCGCCGAGAAGCAGCAGTCGGATTGGATCAAGACCGCCAGGTTCCGCCCGCTGCTCGTCCAGACCGCCGAGCGGGTGATCGCCTATCTCCCGGAAGACGCCGAGAAGGAGATCGAGGGCCTCTGGAAGAAGAAGGCGCCGGCGGGCGCGGAGGAGCCGCCCGACGAATCGGCCGCGGCGCCGCCCACCGACGCTTCGGCGCCCAAGCCGGCCCCGGCGCCCGCGCCCGGCGCGATCGCTCCCGCCGACAAGCAGAAGCTCGATTCGCTGGCCAGGCAGCCCGCCGCGCCGACCAAACCGGCGCCGGCGCCTTCGCCGCCCGCCAAGCCTTGACCGTGGCCGCGCGGCGCCCCATCTCAACAGCCGGCGTTGAACCGCGCGAGGCCGCCATCTCCAGCCCTTCGACGAGCGACAGCGACCTCGATCTCGACGCCGACCGCCTGCATGAGGAATGCGGCGTGTTCGGCATTTTCGGCCATCCCGACGCCGCGGCGATCGTCGCGCTCGGCCTGCATGCGCTCCAGCATCGCGGCCAGGAGGCGGCGGGCATTGTCGCATTCGACGGGCGAAGGTTCCATTCCGAGCGCCGCCAGGGCCTCGTCGGCGATCATTTCTCCAATGCGGCGACGATCGAGCGGCTGCCGGGCTCGGCCGCCGTCGGCCATGTCCGCTATTCCACCACCGGCGAGACGATCCTGCGCAACGTCCAGCCGCTGTTCGCCGAACTCGACGGCGGCGGCCTGGCGGTCGCCCATAACGGCAATCTGACCAACGGCCTGACGCTGCGGCGGGAGCTGGTCCGCGAAGGCGCGATCTGCCAGTCGACCTCCGACACCGAAGTCATCCTCCACCTCGTGGCCCGTTCGCGCCGCGGGCGCATCGTCGAGCGCTTCATCGAATCGCTGCGCCAGATCGAGGGCGCCTATGCGCTGGTCGCGCTGACCAACAAGAAGCTGATCGGCGCGCGCGATCCGCTCGGCATCCGCCCGCTGGTGCTCGGCGAACTCGACGGCTGCCCGATTCTCGCCTCGGAGACCTGCGCGCTCGACATCATCGGCGCCAAATTCGTGCGCGACGTCGAGAACGGCGAGATCGTCGTGATCTCGCGCGACGGCGTGCAGAGCCTGCGGCCCTTCCCGCCCCAGCGCATGCGGCCGTGCATTTTCGAATACATCTATTTCGCCCGCCCCGATTCGGTCGTCCATGGACGCCCGGTCTACGAGGCCCGCAAGGCGATGGGCGCCGAACTGGCGCGCGAGGCGCCCGCCGAGGCCGATGTCGTCGTGCCGGTGCCCGATTCGGGCGTGCCGGCCGCGCTCGGCTACGCGCAGGCCTGCGGCGTTCCGTTCGAGCTCGGCATCATCCGCAACCACTATGTCGGGCGCACCTTCATCCAGCCGACCCAGGCGATCCGCGAGCTCGGGGTGCGTCTCAAGCACAACGCCAACCGCTCGGTGATCGCGGGCAAGCGCGTCGTCCTGATCGACGATTCGGTGGTGCGCGGCACGACTTCGGTGAAGATCGTGCAGATGATGCGCGATGCGGGCGCGCGGGAGGTGCATTTTCGCATCTCCTCGCCGCCGATCGCCCATCCCGACTTCTACGGAATCGACACGCCCGAGCGCGACAAGCTGCTCGCCGCGCGGATGAATCTCGACGAGATGCGCCGGTTCATGGGCGCCGACAGCCTCGCCTTCCTGTCGGTCGACGGCATTTATCGCGCGATGGGCCACGCCGGCCGCGACAACGCCCAGCCGCAATTCACCGACCATTGCTTCACCGGCGACTACCCGACCCGGCTGACCGACCTCGCCGGCGAATCGGGCAGGCAGCAATTGTCGCTGCTTGCCGAGGCGAGCTGATCCCGTCCGGCCGCGACACTTCGCCGCCGGGACCCCTTTGGTGCGTTGCAACAGACAATCGTCATGAAAATATCGCATTCATAAGGGCGGTTGGCTAATTAGAGTTCGCTCACGGAGCCCCAATCGATTGAATTTTCTTACAAATTATGATCGGTTGTGATCGAAAGAGCCGAAATGTGAAGATATTGCTAAAACTGTCATGCGCCATATGCATGACTGATGGACGCTCAGGTCCCTTCCTACCGGCGCTCCCATTCCCTATGTTGCAGTGCACTGGCCGAAGCGGTCGTCCATGCCGGACCCGCAGACGCCGAAGATTTTGCGCAGCAACAAAAGGAGAGGTTGATGACCTCCATCAAGACCATCGCAGAAAAACTCAGCGCCTGGCGCCGCTACCGCGAAGCCGTGCGTGAACTGTCCCGCCTCAACGATCGGGAATTGAACGACATCGGCATTCGCCGCGGCGACATCGAGTTCATCGTGCGGCAGAGCATCGCCGCCTGAACCAACCGCGCCGGGGCTGGCTTCGTCCTCCCGCAAGCCTCCGCGTAGAAGAGCCCGCCGGATCGTCCCTCCGGCGGGCTTTTTCTTGCGCGTGACCGCTCGGCGGCGGTCCAGGGCGCCGGCCTCGCGGCGTCAGGTGTCGTAGCTGCCGCTGTCGTCGAACCCGCCGGTATCGTCATACGAGGCGTCCTGGGCGACGTCCGCGTCCTGGTCGTCGGCGACGCCGTCGGCCTCAGGACCCGCCGCGCCGGCCGGCGCCTCATAGTAATTGTTGACGATCTCCTCGCCGCCGCCGCCGCCGAAGCCGCCGCCCATTCCATAGCCGGAATTGCCGCCGAACAGGCTGCCGAGCGAATGGGCGAGCACCACACCGCCCGCCACGCCCGCCGCCGTCGTCAGCGCGCTTTGCAGGAAGCCGCCGCCGGCCGGCGCCGCCGCCTGGGCCGCACCGCCCCACGGGCCCGCCTGCGGCGGGGGCGGGGGGGCGCCATAGGCGGGCGGGCGCTGATAGCTGGGGTCGGGCGCATAGGACGGCCGCGGCGGCGGGCCGGGCGGGGGCGCCGACCCGCCGCCGAACAGGGACTTGCCGAGACTGCCGAGGAAGCTGGTCTCCTCCTTGGGTTCGGCCTTGGCCTGGGCCTCGAGTTCGGCGAGGCGCCGGCTCGCGTTCTCCAGCGCCTGTTGCTGCACGAGCACGGTCTGGGCGAGCACATAGGGCGCGTAGGGTTGCGCGCGCACCGCGTCGTTGATGAAGGCTTCCGCCTGGGGATCGCGCGGCGTCGCGGCGGTCGAACCGACGCGTTCGAACAGGCCGGCGAGCATTTGGCGTTCTTCGGGGGTCATGATCTTCTCCCATCAGGGCCCGTCGGGGCCAGCGCCCTGCATATGGGCGGCTATCGTCGCCGATCCAAGGAGGCGTGCACGCGCGATTCGTTCGAAATGAAGCGGACGCCGGCGCGGCGAATCCGGCCCTTCGCCGCCGGCGCGGTCCGCCCGGGCCCGGCAGGCGGACCGGTCATTGCACGCTGGAAAACGCCGTCGGCTGAAGGATCGAATTGGCGATGTCGGCGACGATTGGGCCGTCCCGCTCGCTTTCGGCGCGGGCGGCGAGCCATTCCGGATCGCTCGTGAAGGCGGTCCATTTGACTTCCCGCTCGGCGAGCGATTCCCAGGCGAGCAGATAGGTGAGCTCGTGGTTGGAGGCGCCGATCGCCGTGGTCCAGAACCCCGCCTGGCGGATGCCGTGCCTGCGCCAGATCGGCAGGGTGGTCGTCTCGAACCGTTTCAACAGCGCCGGCAACCGGCCGGGCGCGCAGCGATAGATGCGAAGTTCGTGGATCATGGAAGCGCTCCTTCGGGACCCGTTCGAATCGCGCCGCCGGCGGCGCTCGACAGGCGGGACCGCCGGCAGACTAACCAGAGATTCGCGGCCCCGCCAACACAGCGTGCGCGCCGGCGCGGCCGAAGCCGGCTTGGCGTGCAGCGCGGCGGATCCGCCGGTCGGCCGATCGCGACGCCGCCCGCCTCGCGCGCGCCGGATCGCGGCGCGGGTCGATCGGGCGACTTCGCCGGCCGGCTTTGTCGCCGGGGGTGACTTGCGTCCCGTCGGCCCGGCTTTCGGCGCCGCGACGGTGGGAAGCTCAGGTTCAGCGCGCCAGCCGTCATCGCGACCGGGGCCCGGACGTCTGTTAAAGAGAAGGTTGAGATAGTTCTTCCCAAATTCCAAAAGACCGGCTATAGTCCCATCATTAGCCCCTCGGCAGGAGCCCGCAATGTCCGACCCAGCCGCGCCCGCGACGCCGCCCGCCGGCCGCCTCAGCGCCGCCGAGCGCGAAGTCCGCGGGCGTCGAATCGCGGAGCGCGCGCCGCGCGGACGGAGCTGCGACCAACGCGTCCGCACGGCCGCCGACGACAAGGCGCGGGCCGACGCCGCGCGGCGAAGCCGGACGGCGGCGCGCCGCCGACCCCGCGCGGCTTCAATTTGGCAGCAACCCTCTGATTTGCCTCGATCGGCCGAGAAATGGATTTCCGAATATTTCAACACCGAAAGGACTTCTCGAGCGATGCGGCTCGGGGCGCCGGACAGCGGCGCCC
>JBEKZS010000015.1:0-45230 GCA_049509635.1 Roseiarcus sp. | reverse complement strand
CGGACGCCGGGCGAATACGACACAAGACGCCGGTGGAGATAAAGTCACACGATACGGGTCACTCGGACGCTGTAGCTCATCCGAGCGACAGTCCGGGCGATACGTCTTCAGCCCCTGCGCACGATGCAAGCGCCGGACCGCTGCCCGCTACGGCTTGAGAGGTATGAGCGCGGTGACGCCTTGCGTGCGATCCATCCAAGCCGCCGCGGTCTGGCTACGCCAGCCGATCATCTCATGAATCCGGCTGTAATCGTCCGCCACATTCCGGGTGAAAATCGGCTCATGATGCGCGATCCGGTTTCGAAGCTTTCGGATCGCGCCGAGATGATCGCGGGCCGTGGATCGCGCGACCGGAATTGGCGTGGCGAGCGGTGCGCCGGGAAATGACGCCCGGAAATGAGCCAGCCACATTCGGCCATCCTGCCCGGCTGTAAAAATCTGCTCCCAAAAGGCAAATTTCAGTTCTGCAATCACTTTCCCGGTTGTTGGCTGGCGAGCCGCGACGCTGCGGAGATCATGATCCGGATGGTAGTCGAACGCCCGCTTCGGACGGGGCAAGCTTCTCAGGAAGCCGTTCGACCAAGGCCAGTTTGCCCCGTGGACCTTCTCGACCGCCTCCGCGACCCCATTGCGGACCGCCACCTCGCAGACCTGTAGCGGCACGATAAAGGCGGACGAGAGGATCAGATTCCATTCGTAGAGTGCAAGCGCCCGCTCGCGGTCGTTCCCCATGGCTTGTAGGTAGGTGGCGAAGCGTGGCGCTGAGATCACAAGGGGAAGTTCGCGAAGCTCGGCGGGCGTAAACGCCATGAGTGGTCCCTTCGCTGGCGGCCGCACGGCCTCCAGATCATTGACTTTCGAAGACGCACACCATAGGTTGGGGCGTCGGCTTTGAGAATGCGGGCGCAAGCCCCCCCTCATCGTCAAAGGATGACGCAAAGGCCCGCCGCAAGGTGGGCTTTTGTGCTTCTGGACCTTGCGTTTGCGCTTCTTGAGCGGAGGGTGCGGCGTTGCTGGATGACGGTCACCCCAATTCGCCGCCGCTGAACAAAGAGCTGACGAGGAAGGCGTCTCGAAATCAAACGCTAGAGTTTCTTTTTGCCTCGCGCGACCATCGAAAGCCTCATAAGCGCCATTCCGTTGATCGCGCCGCTGTTCGCGCTGCAAAGCTAAAAGGCCGCGCCCTCTGCTTGGGTCAATATTCCTCGACCACCATGATCGCGAGGACTCGCGTTGTTTGCGACGGATCGGCGGGGTCTTCCGAGCCGTGCTTGCAGACCGCGTCATAGCGGTTGATCTTCCAAAAGATGCGCTCGCCGTCGCGGTCGATGCTCCCGAAATCATGCTCCCGGGCCGGTCGCCGCCCTCCTCGCGATCGCGTCGTGGTCGGCCTCGTCGAGGGCAAGGATTCGACGCCCGCAACCGGGAACGCGCGACCGTTTCCCGGCCTGAAGCGATCTTCGGATGGAGCGGGGAGCCAGATGGCGAGTCTCTAAACTCGCCCGACCTGTCGCGCGCGGCGATTGGCGGGCTCGAAAAGAACCGAACGAGACAATCCATCCCCTCGCCGCAACAAGGCCAGTCACCGGGGGGCCGAAAACCAGGCGTCTTCAGCCCCACGGCAATTCACTGGTGCGGCCAAGAGGACTCGAACCTCCACCCCGGTTAAAGGACTAGCACCTCAAGCTAGCGCGTCTACCAGTTCCGCCATGGCCGCATCGCCGACGCCCAGGGGTCACCCGGCGCGAGCAGGCGGGTCGTCTAACAAATAGCCCTGGGGAAGACAAGGCCGCGCCGGGCGGCCGGATCGCTTAGGGGATAGTTGTAATTTCGCAACATCGGCCGGGCAAGTCTCGCGCGGCGGAGATCGCGCTCCGACGCGCCGCGATTGCGCCATAAACCCCGCGCTAATTTGCTTCATGCAAGAAACGACAAGGGATCGTTCGACCGCCGCTCGGGGCCGCCCAGCCCGGGGCGGGGCAGGCCGGACGTCAAATTCGGAGTTGGGATGAGCGCGTTGGCGTTCGACGGGGATGGTCGGGGTCGAGTCGGGCCGGTCGCCGCGGGGCGGGCGGCGGCGCGCGCCGGCGCCCTCCTGGCTCTGGCGCTCGCCCTGGCGGCGAGCGGTCCGGCCTTCGCGCTCGACGGCTCGCAGCCGACCACGCTCGACAAGATTCCGCTGAAGCTGTTCAAGAGCGCCCAGCAGGCGCTGCGCGCCGGGATCGACGACCTGCGCGCCGGCGACGCCAAATCCTCGGTCGAGGCGCTGAAATATGCGGCGGCCGGCGGCCAGTCGCTCGCCCAGTGGAAGCTCGGGCGCATGTATGCGCAGGGCCAGGGCGTCCCCCACGACGACTATCAGGCCTATCAGTATTTCGACCAGCTGATCGAAGCCTACAACGAGGACGATCCGGAGCGGCGGGACATAGCCGCGGTGTCGAACGCCTTCGTCGCTGTCGGCGTCTATTGCCTCAACGGCATCGCCAATTCCGAGCTGAAGGCCGATCCCGAGCGCGCGCTCGAAATGTTCCAATACGCCGCGACCAATTTCGGCGACCCGGACGCCCAGTACAATCTGGCGCGCATGTATATGGACGGGGCGGCGGGCCTCGCCAAGAACAACATGCGCGCGGCCCGCTGGCTCGCGCTCGCCGCCGAAAAGCATCACCATCCCGCCCAGGCCGTGCTCGGCCATCTCCTGTTCGAAGGCGACGGCGTGCCGCGCCAGCGCGCGCGCGGCCTGATGTGGCTCGCCATCGCCAAGAGCGCCGCCCAGGGCCCGAAGGACGAATGGGTCAGCGACCTCTACGCCAAGGATTTCGCCGCCGCCAGCGACGAGGACCGGCAGGTCGCCGCGCTCTATCTCAGCGACCATTCGCGCGGCGCGCTGCCGCCGCCGCCCGACCCGATCTCGCCGCAGGCCGGCCTGTTGCCGGCCGGTGGCTCGCTGCCGCCGGCGCCGCGCCTGTTCGGCAGCGTGCCGATGCCCGAGTTCGACGCCGGCGACGCCCCCGCGCCGCCCTGAACGCCTATGCGGCGGTCCCGTGCAGATCATAGGCGTCGGCGCGGTCGATCTTGACGCTGACGATGTCGCCCGGCCGCAGCGGCCGGCGGGTCGCGATATGCACCGTCCCGTCGATCTCGGGCGCGTCGCCCTTCGAGCGGCCGGTCGCGGCCGACGCTCCCCCGACATCGACGATCGCCTGGACGCGCTTGCCGACCTTGGCCGCCAGCCGTCGGCCGCTGATCGCCTGCTGGCGCGCCATTAACCGGCGCCAGCGGCTCTCCTTGACCTCGGCGGGGACCTGGGGCAGGCCGAGGTCGTTGGCGCGCGCTCCGGCGACCGGCTCGTATCTGAAGGCGCCGACGCGGTCGAGTTTCGCCTCGTCGAGCCAGTCGAGCAGGAACGCGAAATCCGCCTCGGTCTCGCCGGGAAAGCCGACGATGAAGGTCGAGCGGATCGTCAGCTCCGGGCAGATCGCCCGCCACGCCCGGATCCGCTCGAGGGTCTTTTCCTGGTTGCCCGGCCGGCGCATCGCCTTCAGCACCGCCGGGGCCGCGTGCTGGAACGGAATATCGATGTAGGGCAGCACGTTGCCGCCGTTCATTAGCGCGACGACCTCGTCGACGTGCGGGTAGGGATAGACGTATTGCAGGCGGATCCAGGCGCCGAGCGTGCCGAGTTCGCGCGTCAGATCGAGGAATTTCGCCCGCACCGCGCGGGGGCCGTCGGGCCGCGCCCAGGCGCTCTCGGCGTAGCCGAGGTCGAGGCCATAGGCGCTGGTGTCCTGCGAGATCACCATCAATTCGCGCACGCCCGCCTTCACCAGCTTCTCGGCCTCGCGCAGCACGTCGGCGGCGGGCCGGGAGACCAGGTCGCCGCGCAGCTTCGGAATGATGCAGAAGCTGCAGCGGTTGTTGCAACCCTCTGATATCTTGAGATAAGCATAGTGCCGCGGGGTGAGCCGCACGCCCTCGCCGGGGATCAGGTCGACGAACGGATCGTGCGGCGCCGGCGCCGCCCGCCGCACCGCCGCCATCACGCTCTCATAGGCTTGCGGGCCGGTGATCGCGCTGACCCCGGGGAAGGCGTCGCGGATCTGGTCGGGCTCGGCGCCCATGCAGCCGGTGACGATCACCTTGCCGTTCTGCGCCATCGCGGCGCCGATCGCCTCCAGCGATTCCTTCTTGGCGCTGTCGAGAAAGCCGCAGGTGTTGACGATCACCGCGTCGGCGCCGGCGTGCTGGCGCGCCAGTTCATAGCCCTCCGCGCGCAATTGGGTGAGGATGCGCTCGCTGTCGACCAGCGCCTTCGGGCAGCCGAGCGAGACGAACGAGATGCGCGGCGCCGGCCGGGCGGGGGGTTGGGTCATGGGCGTCCGCTTGCCACGACCGCCGGCCCGGCGCAATGGCGGGGCGCGCGCCGGAGCTCAGGCCACCGCGACGCCGGGATCCTCGATGAGGTCGAGTTCCGGGCCGAGCGGGACGATGCCGGTCGGGTTGATCGAGGGATGGCTGCCGTAATAATGGCCCTTGATGTGGCGGATGTTGACGGTCGCCGCGACCCCGGGGTGGGCGTAGAGCTCGCGCAGGTAGCGCGAGAGATTGGCATAGTCGGCGATCCGCCGGATGTTGCACTTGAAATGGCCGACATAGACCGGATCGAACCGGATCAGCGTCGTGAACAGCCGCCAGTCGGCCTCGGTGAGCCGTTCGCCGCACAGATAGCGATGCATCGCCAGCCGGCCGTCGAGCCAGTCGAGCGTCGAGAACAGGGCCCTCGCCGCTTCCTCATAGGCCGCCTGGCGGACCGCGAAGCCCGCCCGGTAGACGCCGTTGTTGACGGTCGCATAGATACGCTCGTTGAGCGCGTCGATCTCGGCGCCCAAGTCACTTGGGTAATAATCGCCCGGCGCGGCGCCGACCCGCTCGAAAGCGGAATTGAACATGCGGATGATTTCGGAGGATTCGTTGTTGACGATCTGCGCGGTCGCGCGATCCCACAGCACCGGCACCGTCACCCGGCCGGTATGGGCGGGGTTCGAGGCCGTGTAGACCTCGTGGAGGAATCGCGCGTGATGGATCGGGTCGGGGATCACCCCGGGGCCGGGCTCGAACGTCCAGCCGTGCTCGCCCATGAGCCAATGCACGACCGAGAGGCCGATCATGCCCTCCAGCCCCTTCAGCTTGCGGAAGATCAGCGCGCGATGCGCCCAGGGGCAGGCGAGCGAGACATAAAGATGATAGCGCCCGGCCTCCGCCTTGAAGCCGCCGGCGCCGGACGGGCCCGCCGCGCCGTCCGCCGTGACCCAGTTGCGGATCGGCGACGAGGGCCGCACGAAGCGACCCTCCGCGTCGGTCGGAAAGGCGCTCTCGTTGCTCCAGACCCCGTTCAGAAGGAACCCCATCCGCCTCGCCTTTCGCTCCGCCGCGCCGCTCGCGCCTTATAAGTGGGTTCGCGCGCCCCGATGCAAGCCCGGGCCGCGCGAGGCGCGCGCGTTGGCGGCGCCCGGGAGCGATGATGCGAGCGGGAGGGCGGCCGGACGTGGATGGTGGGCGCGGCGGCTCGGCTTCGGGGGCGGCGCCTTCAGGGCCGGGCGTCCCGCGGCGGCGCGGCGCCCCGGCGCTCGAGCGCTGCTAGCGCGACACGCACCGGAAGCCCTGGCCGTTGGGGAACGGCTCGGACTGCGTGCCCCGGCCGCAGGGACCGACGTCCGAGAATGCCGCGCGTCCCTCGTGCATGCCGCGATGATGATGATGCCAGCCGTGATGGATGGCGTGTTCCTGCTCGAGCACGCCGGTCGGATCGTCCGCCCAGGCGCCGCCGGACGCCAGCAGCAGCGCGAGAACCGCGCCGGTCGCGAGAATGGTCTTGGCCATGTTCAGCTCCTTTTCAGTGACGGAGGGCAACGCTTGCGGCCGATGATGGTCGCGCGATAGACTGCTCACGATCTCGTGAGACCCACGGCGCGACCGTCGCGCCTTCGCGCAACCGGGCCGCGACCGGGAGCAACGCAAGATCAGGGAACTGATGGCGCGCAGGAGCCGGAAGCCCGATGAAAATGCTGTTGCAGTCGGCCAAGTTCCTGCTGCTCGACATGGCCTCGACGTTCTTCTTCCTCGGTCTCTACCTGCTGACCCGCAATGTCACGCTCGCGGTGGTCATCGCGATTGCGATCGGCCTCGCCCAGATCGGCTGGGAGATCGCGCGCCGCCAGCCGATCGAAGCAATGCAGTGGATGAGCCTGTTCCTGGTCGTCGCGGCGGGCGTGGCGACGCTGCTGACCAAGGATCCGCGATTCGTGCTGATCAAGCCGAGCGTCATCTATGTGATCGTCGGCGTGGTGATGCTGAAGCCGGGCTGGATGAACCGCTATCTGCCGCCGGTCGCGATCGCCATCGTGCCCGACGTCGCCGTCGTGTTCGGCTTCATCTGGGCGGGCCTGATGTTCGCGACCGCGGCGGTCAACCTCGTGACCGCGCTCGCATTGACCCCGGCGGGCTGGGCCCTGTTCATGGGCGTGTTCACCGTCTCCAGCAAGGTGGCGCTGTTCCTGATCTCCTTCGCCGCCATGCGGGTGATCGGGCGCAGGCGCCGCCGCGCGATCGAGGCGCTCGCCGCCCGGGCGCCGGTCGGCGCGTGACGCGGCTTGCGCGGCTCGCCGTCGTCGGCCGGTTGGTTCGGAGGGTCGCGCCATGAACGCGTCGTCCGCGACCGCCGTCGAACCTGCCGACCGCTACGCGCCGGACGGCGGTTACGCCTACTGGCGCCTCGGGCTTTCGCTGCTGATCAGCACCCTGGTCGGCGCTGGCATGTGGGCGGTCATCGTCGTCCTGCCGATGGCTCAGGCCGAGTTCGGCGTCGACCGCGCGGCGGCCTCCTTGCCCTATACGGCGATGATGCTCGGCTTCGGCTTCGGCACGATCGTGCTCGGCCGGATGGCCGACCGCGCCGGGATCGTCGCCCCGACGCTGATCGCCGGCGCCTGCCTCGGCGCCGGCTTCGTCCTCGCCGCGCTCGCGCCCGATCTGGCGCTGTTCTCCGCCGCGCACGGCCTGCTGATCGGCGTCGGCGCGGGGACCGGCTTTGCTCCGATGATGGCGGATGTTTCGCACTGGTTCGTCAGGCGGCGCGCCATGGCGGTGGTCGTCGTCGCCTCGGGCAACTATCTGGCCGGCACGCTGTGGCCGCTGGCGATGAACGCGACGATGCCGCTGCGGGGCTGGCGCGCGACCTATGGCGCGATCGGAATCGTCATCGCCGGCAGCGTGATCCCGCTCGCATTGCTGATGCGCCGGCGCCCCTCGGCGCAGACGATGGCGCGCGCCGAGGCGGCGACGCGCGCCGCCGGCGCCGACGTCGGCGTGTCGTCGCGCCTGCTGATGGTCCTGCTGGTCCTGGCGGGCTTTTCCTGCTGCGTCGCGATGTCGATGCCGCAGGTGCACATCGTCGCCTATTGCGGCGACCTCGGCTATGGCGTCGCGCGCGGCGCCCAGATGCTTTCGTTGATGCTGTTCCTCGGCATCGTCTCGCGCATCGGTTCGGGCTTCGTCGCCGACGCGATCGGCGGTTCGGCGACGCTGCTGATCGGCTCGTTCATGCAGGGCGTCGCGCTGCTGCTCTATCTCTGGTTCGACGGGCTGGCGTCGCTGTTCGTGGTGTCGGGGATTTTCGGCCTGTTCCAGGGCGGCATCGTGCCGATGTACGCGGTGATCTGCCGCGAGCTGCTGCCGCCGCGCGAGGCGGGCGCGAAGATCGGCCTCGTGGTGGCGGCGACCATCTTCGGCATGGCGTTCGGCGGCTATGTCTCGGGCGTGATCTTCGACGCGACCCATTCCTACCGGCTGGCGTTTCTCGACGGCGTCCTTTGGAACGCGGTCAATTTCTCGCTCGTGGGCTGGCTGTTCTGGCGCCGGCGCAAGCCGTCCGCCAAGCCGGGGTTGATGGAGGCGGCGTGACCGCGCGCCGGGGCAGGGCCATGGCGGCGGGGCGGGCGGGTCGGCCCGGCTGCGGCGACGCTATGGGGCCGCCGAGACAAAACGCCTCAATGCGGCCCCAACCACAAACCACTGGGAGGACAGCTGCTGCGGCCCCGGCATAACGCTGCGGCGGCCGGATGGTTGCAAACCCCGAGGGCGGGAGCGCCGCGAAGCGGGAGGCGACTCAGTGCGAAATTGACGCGGGCGGGGGCGCGGCGACGTCCTCGAATTCGGCCGCGGGCGCGCCCCAGACGACCAGGCGCGGGCCGAAGCGGACGTCGATTCGTTCGGGCGCGAGCGGACGGGCGGACAGAATCCGGTAGCGGCATAGCACCGTGCCCTCCGCCCCGGGCGCAACCTGCCACTCGCGCGCCGCGGGCGAACTCGGCTTCAATCGGATTCGCGGCTCGTTCGTCACGAGCGCCTCCGTCGATGGAGAACGGACTCAAACCTGCACGCGCCATGAACTGACATGACCGTCACAATAATGTTGCAGTGCGAGAAAGCAAGCGAATGAATCGCGCGCTTCGCCGGATCGCCAACCGGAGCGGCCGCGCTCCGGCGCGGCGCGACCGATTGATGCGCCCGCGCCGGCGGGCTAACACGGCGCATGCAGACATTGGTGATCGGCGCCGGAATCGTCGGCCTCGCGGTGGCGCGGGCGCTGGCGCGGCGCGGTTGCGAGGTTGTCGTCGCCGACCGGGCGGAGGCGATCGGGACCGGCGTCTCCTCGCGCAATTCCGAGGTGATCCACGCCGGCATGTACTATCCCGCGGCGAGCCTGCGCGCGCGTCACTGTGTCGCGGGCCGGCGCGCGCTCTATCCCTATTGCGAGAGCCGCGGCGTGCCGCATCGCCGGCTCGGCAAGCTGATCGTCGCGGCCGACGACGCCGAGGCGCGCAAGCTCGAGGCGATCTTCGCGCAGGGGATCGCCAATGGCGTCGAGGGTCTCGATCTGCGTGACGCCGCCGGCCTGCGCGCGCTGGAGCCGGACCTGCGCGGCGTCGCCGCGCTGCTGTCGGCGCAGACCGGCATCGTCGACACCCATGCGCTGATGCTGTCGCTGCTCGGCGAGATCGAGGATCTCGGCGGCGCGCTCGCCTTGCATACGCCGGTCGAGCGGCTGGCGCGCGAAGCCGGGCGCTGGATCGTCCGCTTCGGCGGCGCCTCGCCCGATGCGATCGCGGTCGACGCGGTGGTCAACAGCGCCGGGCTCGACGCGCAGGGGATCGCGCGCCGCGCCGAACCCTATCCGGCCGCGCGCATCCCGCCGCTCGTCTACGCCAAGGGCAATTATTTCGGCTGCGCGGGGCCGCGGCCCTTCTCGCGCCTCGTCTATCCCGCGCCGGTCGAGGGCGGGCTCGGCGTCCATGCGACGCTCGACCTCGCCGGCCGCGTCCGCTTCGGCCCCGACGTCGAATGGATCGACGCGCTCGACTATCGGGTGGCGCCCGAACGCGCGGACAGCTTCTACGCCGCGATCCGCCGCTACTGGCCGGGCCTGCCCGACGGCGCGCTGACGCCCGACTATGCGGGAATTCGCCCGAAGCTGACCGGGCCGGGGCAGGCGGCGGCGGATTTCCTCATCGACGGCCCCGCCGACCACGGCGTCCCCGGCCTCGTCCATCTCTTCGGCATCGAGAGCCCCGGGCTGACGGCGAGCCTGTCGATCGCGGAGGATGTCGCCGATCGGCTGGAGGCGTGAGGGAGCGCGCGTCGCAATCCGGCGGCGGGTTCGCGGGGGGGAATTCGCTAGTGCGACAGGCTCGGCTGCGGGGCGCGCTCGACGAGGTTCGGCGCCGAGCCCATGAAACCTTGTCGATCGAGTTCGACCATCAGCTTCAACAGGCTCCTTTCGGACATGATGCTCGGATTGCGGGCGTCGCTGAACCAATGCACGCCGAACAGCGGCTCGCTCTGCAGCGTTCGCTCCGCAAAGCCCATCGACCACCTCGCGAACAGACGTTCGGGGACAATGGCGTTGCTGACGATCGTGACGTTGGCGTGCCGCGCATCCCGAAGAATGCGGTCGAGCGTTTTCTCGACGAACTGGATTTCGCCCTCCAGCGCCTGGGCGAACCAGCGATCGTCGTAGACGAGGGCGCCGGTGATGTGGCGCCGGCGGTTGCGGCTGACCGCGACCCTCCGCAAATCGGCGAGCTGAGCGGCGCGCGCGGCGGGTTCGATCCTGTTCTCGCTGAAATAGACGATCCGGGACAAGCGCATCGATGTGTTCTCCAAAATATCGTCCGAAGGCTTCGCATCAGACCCGAGGCCGTCGGGAAGCCGAGCGTGGGCCCTGGCGGCTTCAAGACGCAAGGGGAAGCAGGGCCGCGTCGAGGAAGCCCAGCACCTCGGCGGCCGGCATGGGCTTGCCGAAGAAATAGCCTTGCATATCCATGCAGCCGAGCCTGCGCAGGGTGCGCACCTGATTGTCGGTTTCCATGCCTTCGACGATGCAGGCGAGCTTGAGGTTCCGGCACATGTCGATCATCGACTTGACGATCGCGCGGCAGTCCGGGTCGGTCTCGACCTCCTTGACGAAACTGCGATCGATCTTGATCTTGTCGATCGGAAACCGCCGGATGTAGCTCAGGCTCGAATAGCCGGTGCCGAAATCATCGAGCGATATGCCGACGCCGAGAGTCTTGAGGGTCTGCAGCGCCGCTTTGGCCTCTTCGAGGTCCCTTATCAAGGCGGTCTCGGTGACCTCGAGATCGATGCGACCCGGCGCGACGCCGCTGTTCCGGATGAGGCCGACGATGTTCGAGATCGCCTCGGACGAGGTCAAATCGCGCGCGGACAGATTGAACGACACCCCGATGTCGGCGGGCCAGGTCCTGGCCTCGGCGAGCGCGCGGCGCAGCAGCGTGCCGGTCAGCTTGTTGATGAGGTCGCTGCGTTCGGCGACGCGGACGAACACGTCGGGAGGAACTCTGCCGAGGGTCGGGCTGACCCAGCGCGCGAGCGACTCGAAGGCGATGATCTTGCCGCGATCCGTATCGACGATCGGCTGAAAATGCAGCGACATTTCCGAGTCGAGATCGGCATGGCGCAGGCAGTTCTCCAGGTTCGCCAGATCATGGATCGCGGTCTCGTGGTCGATCGAGAAGATCGTCGCGCGTCCGCGCAGATGCTGCTTGCCGTGGGTGAGCGCATATTTGGCGCGCTCGAACAGCAGGGGGGCGGTCGATCCCGCCTGCGGGAAGGCGGCGAAGCCGACCGAGCCCGAGATTTCGACGACCAGGCCGGGCAGCGCGAACGGTGTCTCGAGCGCGTCGCAGATGCGAGCGCCGAGCGCCTGAATCTCGGTTTCGCTCATATCGCCGTCGATGATCAGGCCGAACTCGTCGCCGCCGAGCCGCGCGAGCAGCGTGGTCCGGTCGCACAGCGCAAGCAACCGGGCGCTCGCCTCGATGAGGATGCCGTCGCCCACCGTGTGGCCGTAGAGATCGTTGACCGACTTGAAACCGTCGAGATCGACCAGGCCGATCACGAGGCGTTGCTGATCGCGCGCCGCCTCGTCCAGATCCTCCTGCAGCGCGAACAGGAATTGCCTCCGGTTCGGCAGGCCGGTGAGGCTGTCGAGATTGGCGAGGCGGGTGTTCTCCACCAGGCTGTCGACGAGGCCGCGATGGTAGTCGATCATGTTGGCGAAATCTCGCCAGAACACCATCAGAACGTAGATCATGGCGGCCGATACGAGCAGCATGCTCGCCGCGACGGCGATGTAGACCGGGCGCCCGGTGGCCAGAAAGAACAGCGCGAACGGGATGGCGGTGACGCCGGTCATGACCAGGGCGGCGGGCCGAAGGTGCATCATGCAGAGGGTGCAGCTCAGCAGCGTGGCGGCCAGGAAGAACAAGACATGCCCCTGGGCGTAGGGGTCGGAATATTGGAACAGAGCGAGCGCCCAGACCAGCAGGATGAGCGAACAGGCCGGGGCGACCAGCGCTGTCAGCTTGAGCAGAGCGGCTGCATCCGCGTCGCTGATCGGCCGGTGGGCCAGGTTCGCCCAGTACAGGCCCCGCCAGAAATAGCCGATCGTGAAGACCGCGGGAAAGTAGAGCGTCAGGTTGTCGGGGGCGGCGCCGTAATGGGTGAACGCGAGCGCCAGCGTATTCACCACGGTGATGAAAAAGAGCAGCGGAATCTGCCTGGAAAGCGCCTTGACCTGCGCCTGCAGCAGATCCGGCTTGCCGGTCTCGACCTTGAACAAGTTGAGGAAAGCTGCGACCGACATTCAGACTCCCTGGCCTTTCCCTAGCATCGCCGCCGTCTCGCGCATTCCCGCTCCTCGCCGCAGCGAAGAGAAGCGTCGCGACCGGCGCATTCCCGGCGCTCGACCAGGCCGAAGTTCCGGGCGGCGATCGGGCGTAGACCCCATGGAGGCGCGAGACGTCGCGCCCTCGACCGGCGGACCCGATCGGTTCAATTGGCGCGACGTTGGCGATCAGACGTTAATTAAGTCTGCGAGGCGGGCTTGCGATCGCGCGGGCCACGATCCAGCGGCAATTCGCGGCTCATGCGACGGCGGCGGCCGATGAGCGCCGCCGGCTCGCGGCATCGGCGCCGATGCGCGCATCGCCGGGGTTCGTCCGCCCGCGCCGCAAGCCTTCGAATGGAGCTCGCGAACAAATCGCCGCCGGCCGGGCGCCCGGCCGCCGCACGCTTAATTAACCCGCGCCTCGCAAGGTCGCCTGGATTGTTTCGATCGGCAGGAGATCCTCCGGTACGGGGCGCGACGCCCCATCGACTTCGATCCGCGATCGCCGTTTCACGACGACGCCGCGCGGGCGCTTTGCGTCCGAGGGTGGTCGCGCGCCGTTTTCAGCATGAAGGGATTGGCCGAAGTGGGGATCGACGACCTGAAGCTTCGGACCAAGACGCTGATCCCGCTCGTCGTCATGGCGCTCGCCGGGATCGGCATGATCGCGTTCGGCGCATTCCAGCTCGTCAGCATCAGCGGCAAGGCGAGCGAGATCATCGAGCGCCGCGACCTCGCCGCGACCAAGGTCGCCTGCGCGGAGCGAAGAATCGCCGACGTCGCGGACGCGGTGTTCGCTTCCCTCGTCTACGACGACGACAGCCCGGGCGGCCGGGCCGCCAGCGAGCGGTTCCCGGCGAGGGTCGAGCAGGCCGACGAACTGCTGAACCGGGCGATGACGCTCGTCCCGGACAGGGCCGCCGAAATCGGACGGTTCCGGGATCGGTTTCGCACCCTCGTCGAGACGGCGCGAATGCCGCTCAGGATCGGCGAGGTTACGCCCGGCCTCGAGCACGCCAGGAACCTGGAGCCGGAGGAACTCGACCGGTTGGCCGAGGGCGCGCGGCTGATGACCGGCGTCGATTTTGCAACCCATCGCCTCATCGACGACGTCGCGGAGTTCAATGCCGGCCTGCTCGCCGAAAACGCCGGGGCCGCGGCCGCCTTGCGCGCCCAATCGAGCCTCGCGCTCGTCGCGATGGCTGGGTTCGGACTGGTCGCGACCCTGTTCGCCGGCTTCCTCGCGCACTGGGTCGCGTCGTCGAAGATCGCGCGCCCGCTGGCTCGCCTGGCGCAGGGCATGGCCGCGCTCGCGCACGGCGATTTGACCGGGGTCGTCGACGGGCAGGCTCGCCGCGACGAAATCGGCGACATGGCGAAGGCGGTCCAGGTGTTCAAGGACAACGCCGTCGAACGCAGGCGCTTGGAGGCGGCGGCGGCGCGGCACGACGCCCAGGTCGCCGCGACCCATCTGGAGACCAGGCGCCTCGGGCTGGAGAACGCGCGCCTGGCCAATACCGACGGCCTCACGGCCCTGCCGAACCGCCGGCATTTCCTGGCCGCGCTGAACCAGACGCTGCGCCCGGCGACCCGTGACGGCCGGCGCTTCATCGTCGGCCTGATCGATCTCGACGGCTTCAAATCTGTCAACGACCTTCACGGCCACGGGGTCGGCGACAGGGTCCTCGTCGAAACGGCGCGACGCCTGCGCGAACTCTGCGATTCCGACACCCTCGTCGCCAGCCTCGGCGGCGACGAGTTCGGCGTGATCATCGACGCCGAGATGAACGACGCCGACATCCAGGCGCTCGGCGTGCGGCTGTGCGCAGTCCTGGCGACGCCGCTCGCGCTGCCCGGGATCCTCGTCGAGATTTCGGGTTCGATCGGCTTCGCCGTCTTCCCGCAGGCCGGACCGACCGCCGAACTGCTGTTCGAACGCGCCGATTACGCGCTCGCCCACGCCAAGGAGCATCAGCGGGGACGCCCGGCGATCTTCTCGATCGAGCACGAAGCCGAAATCCGCCGGTTGGCGAACATGGAAACGTGCCTGCGCCACGCCGATCTCGAAACGGAGATGGCGTTGCATTTTCAGCCGATCGTCGACGTCTCGCGCGGCGAGACCGTCGCGTTCGAGGCGCTCGCGCGCTGGACCAGCCCGACGCTCGGCAGAATCGCCCCCGATGTCTTCATCCGCGTCGCCGAACGCAGCGACCTCATCAACAAGCTGACCGCCGTCCTGCTGCGCAGGGCGCTGGCGGAAGCCCGCACCTGGCCCGAGCCGATCCACGTCTCGTTCAATCTTTCCACGCGCGATCTCGCCTCCCGCGAGGCGATCCGCAGCATCATGGCGATCATCGGCGACAGCGGCGTCGCGCCGGGCCGCATCGATCTGGAAGTCACGGAAACGGCGTTGATCCGGGATGTCGAACAGGCGAAGACCGCCCTGCTCGCGCTGAGGGCGATGGGCGTGGGCGTTTCGCTCGACGATTTCGGCACCGGCTATTCGAGCCTGAGCTTCGTGCAGCAGTTTCCGATCGACAAGATCAAGATCGACCGCAGCTTCGTCAGGGAGGTCGAAACCAAACCGGCCTGCCGCGCGATCGTCAAGTCGGTGATCGACCTGTGCCGCAACCTGCAACTGACCTGCATCGTCGAGGGAATGGAGACCAACGCTCAAGTGGGCGTTCTGCGCGCGCTCGGCTGCACGACGATGCAAGGCTATCTGTTCGGCAAGCCGATGCCGGCCGAAGCGATCCCGCGCTTTCTCGCCGCCGCGGATTCCCTGCCGCGTCCCCAGCTCCACCTCGTCGCGTCGCTGGCCTCCTGAGCGACGCCCGAAAACAAGCCGGGCGACGCACGCGAACGACGACCAGCGCCGCCGACCGCCATTGCGAACGCGCAAGTCACGATCCCGGTGATGCGGCGTCCTCCAGGGAAACCGAGGCGAGCCAGGCCTTCACGACGTCCTGCGCCAGCAGCCGGTAGTCGGCCGCGCCCCTCGCGCCGGGCCGGTGGATCCGGACCGGACAGCCGCCGCCGAACGCCTCGGCGAGCGCCACATCGGTGCGGATGCCCCGGAAGATTCGGCGCGGACCGAAATCGATCATCAGCTGCGCCAGGATCATCTGCTGGAGGCGGCTGCGCATGTCGACCTGGATCGGTACGATCGCGAAGGCGATCAGGTCCGGGTTGAGGCTGGTGGCGACCTTGAAGAACAAGCGCGAGAACTGGTTCAGCCCATCGTGCGCGAGGTGACCCAGCTGGGTCGGGACCAGCACGCATTGGGCGGCCGTCAGCGCGGCGATCAGCGGGAGGTCGGCGGCCGGCGGCGTGTCGATCAGGATCGCGTCATAGTCCGGCATCAGCGGCGCCAGCGCTTCGGCGAGCCGGCCCGGCTCATTCGAAGCGGTGTGTATGGTGAAGTCGCGATCGGCCGGCAGGACATCGACGCCTTCGACCCGGCTCCGCCGGATCGAGGGGCCGAGATCGACCCCGCTCTGGCGGAACACCTGATGGGCGGTATCGGCTTCCCGCTCCGCGCTTATGCCGAAGCCGAGGCCGGAATGGCCCTGCGAATCCAGATCGACGAGCAGCACCCGAAGTCCGAGCCCGGCGAGTTCGGCGGCGAGGTTCACCGCCGTCGTCGTCTTGCCGGCGCCGCCCTTGCAATTGGCGATGGCGATCACGCGCGCGCTCATCGATCCCGGTCCTGCGCGGCGGCGGGGCAGAGCCGCTCGCCGCTGATGAATTTGACGAACGCCAGTGAACCGGCGCGTCGGCGGGCGCCGCGACTCAGGAACCCCCGGCCGGGCGATCGGGCGCCGCCGTCCCCGCCCAGAAGGTGGGACGTCGCCCCGCCTCGAAGTCCTGGCTTTTGGATTATCCGGACGGTGGTCGCAACCCGCCCGGTCCGCGCGCTAGTTCCGAGCCCGAAACCGCGCCGAAACTTTCCACTCGCTCGTGGACGATGCGCGCCTTGCTCGACGAACTGGACGCTTCAATGTCTCAAACGCTCGCTGATCGCCGCGCTCGATGCCGATCGACCTCAGAACAGTTCGATCAGCGACCCCGACTCCGGCGCCCCGGCGTGGCCGCCCGCGGCCAGATGGGTTTCACGCTGCTGGGCCATTACATAGCCGCTCAACATATTGTCAAGCTTTTCCGAAAGCCGGTCTTCCCCCAGGTCGTCGCGCCGATCCTCGAGCATTCCGCCGATCGCCCTGATGTGCTCGTCGACCATGCCGGCCATATGGTCGAGTTGTTCGAGCTGCTGGCGAATGATGTCCTGGAACTGGATGCTCCCCATGATGTCCATGATCGGACGCGTGATGGCTTCGCCTTCGATCTCCACCTTCTGCAGCAGGTCGCGCTGATGGGCGATGATCGTCGCGAGATTTTCGGTCAGCGCGTCGAGCCCGTCGGTGATGTTGGCGATCGCCTCGCGGTCGGCCTGTTCGCGACGCATCGACTGGTCCTGCAGATCCACCGCGACCGTGCGCATCAGGGACTCGACCCGCCCGTGCACGCCCGTCGAGAGCGTCTGCACCTCGGAGGCGAGCTTGCGGATTTCGCTCGCGATGATCGAAAAGCCCTTGCCGGCCTCGCCCGCGCGCGCCGCCTCGATCGAGACGTCGAGCGAAAGCATGGTGGTCTGCCGGGCGATGCCGCTCACGCCCTCCAGCGCGTCGAGCACGCTCCTGGTGTCGGCGCTGATCTTCGATCTCTGCTGGAGGCCGAGCCGCGCGGCTTCCTCCTGGCGCAGCGCGAAGCGGTCGAGCAGTTCACGGCATTGCCGCATCTGCGACTCCATCTGGGCGACGATGCGCCCGAACTGATCGTTGGAGCCCGATTGCTGGATGTAGGTGACCAAACCGGTGATCCGGGCGTCCACGCCGTTCAGGTTCGACAGGATGGATCCGGCCGCCGCCTCGCTGAGCTGGGTCACCGATTGCATCTGCCGGTTCAGGATCTCGGTGAAGGTCGGATAGCCGCCGAGCTCCCTGACCGCGCGATCGACGCCCGGACTGGTCGGGGCGGCGGCGGCAAGGTCGGCGATCTCGTCGCTTTCGCGGGCCTCGTCCGGCCGATCCGGCGGCGCGGCGGGCGCCGGGCCGTCGCGTTCGGGCGCGAGGCGATCCGGATTCGAGGGCGCCGCCGACAGTTCCGCCGCCGCCGATGCCGGGGCCGCGGCGCCAACGCCGGAAATTCGAAGCGCCAGCAGCATGGCGGCGCCGGCGCCGAGCGCGGGAAGCAGCGGACCGAGGCCATGCGGCAGAACGCTGCGCAGCAGGAAGTCGCCGGCCCCGATTGCGGCCGCGCAGCAGCCCATCGCCGCCAAGGCCGCCGCCGCGCCGCGCCGGGAGGCCGCCGCGGGAACGCCGGTCGCGGTCGACGATTCCCCGCCTTCGTGCAAACCCGGCGTCATCCGCCCCCCACCAATTGCCTGACCACCTGCAGCAAAGCCGCCGGATCGACCGGCTTGACGAGCCAACCGGTCGCGCCCGCCAACCTGGCCGCGCCGCGCTTCTCCGGCTGCGAATCCGTCGTCAGCACCAGCATCGGCACGAACCGCATCGTCGCGAGCCGACGCAACTCACCGATCAGGTCGACGCCGTGCATGCCCGGCATGTGATAGTCGGTGATGACCAGCGAGGGCGCCAGGCCGGCGTTCACCTTTTCGATCGCCGCCTCGCCGGTTGGGGCGGTCTCGCATGCGAATCCCGCCCGCTTCAGGATGCTCGACATGCTGGCCAGCATGGTCGGCGAGTCGTCGACGAGAAGAACCGGCTTCATCCGCAGTCTCCGTAGTCGGCGATGCGTCGCCGCGCCAGCTTCCGGCCGGCGATCGCCACAGCGCGACGCGACCGCTGGCCCGGCGCGTGCGCCCGCGGAACCGTCGTGGGCGCGGGTCACGATTACGCAATCGCGAACAGCGCCGCTCGAATTGGCCAGACCCTGCGAGTACTTTGCTAACAATTCATGCGCCGTCCCGCGCAGGCCTCGCCCTGATTTGGCACGCGACCCACCGCGAGGCCCGATCGCGGCCGCGGGCTCCGGACCATCCGCCGGTCAGGGAAGCTCGCGATCGCGAAAGCAGGCCGAAAGCAGGGGGTTGGCCGCCGCGCCGCGCACCTTGCCGGGCGAGGCCAGGATCAGCTGGACGATCGCCGTATGCAGGCTCGTCGCCTGGGCGACGTCGAAGATCGGCGCGCCGATCCCCCTCAGCAGCTCGAACAGCGGCTCCGCCTCCTCGATCGTGCAATGGCCGTCGAGCGTGATCACGCAATCCTCGATTTGCATCGGCATCACACCAACTCCTGGAGATCGAGGATCAGCAGCACGGCGCCGTCGCCCAGCAGCGCGGTTCCGGAAAAGCCCGCCATGCCTTCGAGGACGCCTTCGAACGGGCTGACGATCGCTTCGAGACGTTCGCGGAATCCGCCGACGACGAGGCCGAGCCGCTCGCGTCCGATTCGCACGACCATCACCGCCTCTTCGTGGCGCGGCGACTCGTCGTCGACGAGCCCGAGGCGCCGGGCGAGCCGAAGGATCGGGATGATCGCGTCGCGCAGCACGAAGCTCTCCGTGTCCTTGATGCGATGGATGTCCGCGCGCTTGATCTTGACCGTCTCGACCACGAGGTTCATCGGAATCCCGAACGTCCGGCCGCCGCAGTCGATCGTGACGATCCGGGTGACGGCCATGGTGAGCGGCAGCCGCACCGTCACCGAGGTCCCGGCGCCCAGGGTCGTGCGCAGCGAAACGTCGCCGCCCGCCTTGAGCACGGCCGAACGCACGACATCCATGCCGACGCCGCGCCCCGACAGGTCGGAAATCTCGTCCCTGGTCGAGAAGCCGGCGGCGAACACGAGATTGGTCGCGTCCTCGTCGCCCATCTGTTCGGCCTGTTCGGCCGAGACCAGGCCGAGTTGCACGGACCTGGCCCGCACGCCGCGCGGATCGATTCCCCTGCCGTCGTCGGCGACCTCGATCACGACGAAGTCGTTTTCCTGACGCGCCGAGATCCGCAGCACGCCCGGTTCGGGCTTGCCCGCCGCGCTCCGCTCGGCGGGGGTCTCGATGCCGTGATCGAGACTGTTGCGGATCATGTGAATGAGCGGATCGGCCAGACTGTCCAGCACGTTCTTGTCGGCCTCGGTGTCCTCGCCCTCGATCACGAGTTCGATGGTCTTGCCGAGCTTGCGCGCGATGTCGCGCACCAGCCGCGGAAACCGCTGGAGCACCTGGCTGACCGGCATCATCCGCACCGACATGACGCCGCTCTGGAGCCCCTGGGTGATCCGGTCGATGACCGCGAACCGATCCCTGATCTCCCGGGCGAGGGCGCGCGATCCGTGGACCTGTTCGGCTCGGGCCGCCAGATAGGACAGACCGTTCTTGGCGACGATGAGTTCGGCGACGAGGCTCATGATCGCTTCGATCTTGGACAGGTCGACGCGCAGCACGCGCGGGATCGCCTTGCGCTCGACCGCCGGGTCGGCGGGCGACGGCGCGATCACGATCGCCGCCCGCGCGGCGACGACCGCCGCGGCCGGGTCGATCGCGGGCTCGCTCGCCAGACTCGCGACCAGCGCCCGCACCGGTTCGAGATCGCCGGCTTGACCCGTCGCCGCGACGGCGGCCTGGGCCTGAGCGGGTTCGGGAGCGCGAGGTTCGAACCAGACCGGCCTCAGGCCGGTCTCGACCGCGTCGACGAGGGCTTCGAGGTCCTGGCGCCGGTCGATGCCGTGGCGGGCCAGATGCGCGGCGCACCAGCGCAGCGCCGAGGCCTGAACGCTGGCCGGCGCGACCATCGAGAGCAGAGTGGCGGCCGCGCGCGCGAGCGCGTCGCCATCCTCCGCCGCCAGATGCTTGCGCGCGAGGCGGGCGAAGTCGCCGAACAGGGGCCGCTTGGCGGGCGTGCCGGTCGGAATGGCGAGGTCGCGCGGCTCGATCTGGTCGATGACGATGCGGTCGGCGACGTAGCGCATGTGCTCTTCGATCGCCTCCCTGGGCGCGTCGCTCACCGCCTCGAACCGCAGCAGGCAGGTCAGCGGATCGAGCGCGTCGAGACCCGGCAGCGGCGCGCGCGAAGTCACGCGCAGGGCGAGCAGTCCGGGCGCATGGCCCAGCATCGCGACCGGATCGTCGCCGCGGAAAAAGCAATCCTCCTCGGGATCGAACGACCAGGCCAACAGCGGGCCGCCCGAAGCGGCGGCATAGGCCGCGATGCGGTCGGATTCGGACATGTCGGCCAGCCAGGCGGGCGGCGCGCCCGAAACCGGGCGGCCGGTCGTTGCGACGCTCGCCGCGGGACGATGGGCGAGCCATCCGCGCAGGACGGCCACCCGCTCGGTCATCGTCGCCTCGGCGTCGCCCGGCAGCTGTTCGCGCGCCTCCAGCGCATCGATCCACCGGCCGGTCACATCGAGGCTGTCGAGCAGCCGGTCGACGATCTCGGAGTTGAGCGCGAGCTCGCCGGTGCGCACTTCGCCCAGCAGATCCTCGGCGGCGTGGACGAGGCGGGTCAGCGGCGCGACGTCGAACAGGCCCGAGGAGCCCTTCAGCGTGTGGACGGCGCGGAACACGTCGTTGATGACGCGCGGCGAGCCGGCGTCGCGCTCGAGCGCGAGCATGCCGGCCCCCGCCTGTTCGAGGAGCTCGCGCGCCTCCGGGATGAACTGGGCGAGGAGCGCGTTCATGACGGCGCCCGCCGCGACGGGGCCCGGCCAGCCGCCGGCCCGGCGAAGGCCGCCGGCTCGAACCCGTCGATCGCTTCTCCGACCGCGAATCCGGCGTCCTCGAGCGCGGCGCGATAGATCATCCTCGCGCCGTCGGAGTCGTCGATGATGAAAGCATGTTGCATGGAACCGCAGACCTCAGGAAAGAGCAGGCTTCTGATAGACGATCGCTTCGGGGAATTTTCGCAGGTTGAACAGCGACGAGATCCGACTCATGGATTCCGAGTGGCCGAGGCAGACGAAGCCGCCCGGGCGCAACGCCGCGAAGATCGCCTCGGCAGCCTCGCGTCTCGACAGATCATCGAAATAGATCAGCAGGTTGCGGCAGAAGATGACATCGAATTCGCCATAAATCCGTTTGTCGATCGTCTCGAGGATGTTGAGCTGCGAGAACTTGATCGAGCTCCTGATCGCATCGATGATCTGGTGCTGTCCGTCGTCCGTTCTGGTCATGTATTTCTTGATCGTGTCGGCCGAGACGTGCTGCAACGCGCGCTCGCCATAGACGCCGCGCCTGGCCTTCTCGATGACTTCGGTGTCGATGTCGGAGGCGACGATCTCGATCTCGAAATCATCGACCTCGGCCCAGTATTCCAGGAGGTACAGCGCGATCGAATAGGGCTCTTCGCCGGTCGAGCACGGGATCGACCAGATCCTGATCCTATCGCCCTTCGCGGTGGATTTGGCGATCTCGGGCATCAGCGAGCGGACGAGGCACTCGAGCTGATAATCCTCGCGATAGAAATAGGTCTCGTTGATGGTCATCGAATTGACCAGCGCCTGCAATTCGACGCCGCTCGCCTGTGTGCGGACCCGATCGAAATATTCGGCGAAGTTCTGCAGCTTGGCGTCGGCCATGCGCCCCAGCAGTCGCTTGTCGACGAAATACCGCTTGCTGTCGGCGAACATGATCCCGGTCTTGCGGTAGAAGAATTCCCTGAACTTCAGGAACTCCTGATCGGAGATCGCCGGCGCCGCCGCGGTCTGGGGGGGGATGGGCAAGCGCTCAGCCGATCGGTTCGAGCGCGGCGCGCGCCGCATGGGCGAGGAAGGGTCGATCGGCGAAGCGGTTCGCGACGTCGCCGCCGGCGAGGTCGTCCCGCCGCCCGGCGAGGTCGATCCCGGCGGGAGGATCAACGCGTTTGTTCGACGATGGGACGAGCGGCATGACGAGTTCTCACTTGATCCAGGAGGTCAGTTGTTCGGCGATCTTGGCGGAGGGGAGGATCCGGTCGGCGCCGCCGAGCCGCACCAGCTCGGCCGGCATGCCGTAGACGATCGCCGAGGATTCGTGCTCCGCGATGGTCCGGCCGCCGGCCTTCCGCAGCGCCGTCATCGCCTGGGCGCCGTCATTGCCCATTCCGGTCAGTTGCACGCCGACCACTTGCCGCGCCCCGACGACCCGCATCGCGGTCCTGACCAGCAGCTCGACGCTCGGATGCCAGAGATAGTCGGCGTCCTCGGGGAGGGAATTGACGATCCAGCGGCCGAGCCTGACGTCGACGACCACGTCCGCATTGCCCCGCCCGATGTAGATGTTCCCGCGTTTCAGCTGCATCGCGGCGCCGACCTCGACGACCTTCAGCGGGCAGAACGTGTCGAGCCGCGCGGCGAAGGATCCGGTGAAGGCCCCCGGCATATGCTGGGCGACGATCACCGGCCAGGGAAAATCGGCCGGCAGTTCGGGCAGGATGTCTTCGAGCGTCCGCGGCCCTCCGGTCGACACGCCGATGACGACGAGACCCGATACGGCGTCGAGCGAGGCGATCGGGCGCGGCTGCGCGCCGACCTGCGCCGTGCGTTGCACGCGCTGGAGCAGCCCGCGCGCGCGCCGCGGCTTGGCCCGGGCCGCCGCCTTGATCTTGGCGATCAACTGGCCGCGGACGGCCTCGATGTTGAGCGAGACCTCGCCGCCCGGCTTCTCGACGAAATCGACCGCGCCCAGTTCGAGCGCCTCGAGCGTGACCTGCGCGCCCTTGGCGGTGATCGAGGAGACCATCACCACGGGGCGCGGCGAATGGGCCATGATTTCGCACAGGCAGGTGATGCCATCCATTTCCGGCATGTTCACGTCGAGGGTGACGACATCGGGATTGTATTGCTCGATCTGGGCGAGCGCCTCGCGCCCGTCGCGCGCCGCCAGCACCTCGAAGCCGCCCTCGGCCTCGAATATCGCGCGCAGATGCTTCCGCATCAGCGCGGAATCGTCGACGATCAGCAGCTTGATCATCGGCGCGCCGTCAATGCTCCGGCGGTCGTCCAAATCCGTCGGCATGCGATCTCTCGGCGTCATGAATGTCCTCGGGCAAGCAACGAAGTGAACGGTCGGACAGGGCGCGTGCGCGAGGCGTCCCGGATTCGAGCGCCGATCGGCGCTAGCCCGCCAGCTTCATGGCGTGCGCTTCGGTCTGGCTCAGCAATCGTTCGACGTCGAGCATCAGGATCATCCGCTTGGCGGCGACGAGGTTGGCGACGCGCGAGACCCCGCTGTCCGCGCTGGTCGCCACGTCGGGCGCCGACGAAATCTGCGATCGCAGGATCTTCAGGACTTCGGACACGGAGTCGACGATGCAGCCGGTCCGCACGCCCCGGATCGTGAACACGATGATGCGCTGGCGATCGTTGCGCGCCATGTCCGGCAGCGAGAACCTGCGCCGCTGGTCGATGACGGGGAGGACCGCGCCGCGCAGATTGACCACGCCTTCGATGAAATGGGGCGACCTGGGCACGCGCGTCAGCTGGTCGGGGATGCGCACGATCTCCTGGACGACGTCGATCGGGACGCCGTATTCCGCATCGGCGACGCGAAACACGACATATTGCTCCTGTTCGTCCGTCGGCCGGCTCGCAGCTTGGGTCATTTCGTCGCCCGGCGCCGGCGCGGCGACCCCGCCGAGGGCGTCCGGGACGCCGCTGCTCGCCAGCAGACGATCGGCAAGGAGGATCGCCACGAGCCGCTTGCCGCCGTCGATCCGGCAGATCTGGTCGATCTCGCGCAGGCCCGGACCCGAGGACCATGGAGCGGGCAGGGAATCGACGAGGGAAAGCGGGACCCGCAGAACTTCCCGGACGGCATCGACGACGAGGCCGATCGACCGCCCCCGGCGCCCGACGACGACGATCCGGCTCCGTTCGCCGATGGCGGTCGGCGCCATGCCGAACATCGAGCGAAGGCTGACCAGCGGCAGCAGGCGGTCGCGCAGGTTCAAGACGCCCAGGACGTGCCCGCGCGCGTTGGCGATCGCATTGATCGTCCGCGGAACCTGAACGATCTCCTGCACGCTCTCGATCGGCAGCGCATATTCCTGGTTGTCGACCTCGAACGCGACCAGCTGAATTTCGGCGCCGACCGCGCCCTCGCGGCGATGGTCGTTCGCCGGCGCGCCGTCGTCGCGCGCTGCGGTCGAGCCGCGCGCAGCCGTCCCGATCGGCCCGCGGGTCAGCCTGGCGGTGTCGAGGATCATGATCATCGCCGCCTCGCGCCTGATGATCCCTTCGAGCAGAGCGGCGTCGACGCTCGAGCGGATGCCGGCGATGGTCTCGATCTCGCGCGGCTCCGCCGCCACGACGCGCGCCATGCGGTCGACGACGAATCCGACGGCCTTGCCGTTGTCGATGACCACGACGCGCGTGGAATCGTCGTGGACGGCGTCCTTCACCCCCAGGATTTGCCGCAGATTGAGGATCGGCAGCACCGATCCGCGGAGATTGGCGAGCCCGAGGAAGCTCGACAACGCCATCGGCACTTCGACCATCTCGGGCAGGCGGATGATCTCCCGCACCTCGGTCAGCGGAACCGCATAGGTCTCCTGCCCGATCTGGAAGGTGACGAACTGGCGGGCGCGCGCGGCCTCGCACCCGGGCTCGGCGGCCGCCGAGGCCGCGTCCGGCGCGGCGATCCCGGGCGCCGCCTCCATCGCATTGGACATTTGCAGTCTCCTGGCGGACCGGGCCTAGCTCTGGTTCTGGAGTTCGTCGGCGAGCGATGCGATCTCTTCGATCGCCGCCGCGAGCTCTTCGGCGCCCTTCGACTGCTCCTTGGCGGCCTGCTGCGCCTGTCCCGAGGCGGTCGCGGCCTGTTGCGCCGCCGCGGTGATCTGCTCGGCGCCCTTCTTGGCTTCGCCGAGCGCCTGGGTGATCTGCTCGGCCCTAGTGAGGATTTCGGCGTTGCCGCGCACGACCACGACCATGTCCTCCTGGACGACCTGCAGGTTGACGGTGATCACCTTGTTCTTCTCGACTTCCGCCGACGCGGCGGCGGAGATTTCCTCGAGATCGCGGCGCACGATGACGATCTGATCCTGGATCGCCTTGACGAGGTCCTTGATCTGCTCGGCGTTCTCGGCCGAATCGCGGGCGAGGTTGCGGATGTCGGTGGAGACCACCATGAAGCCCCGGCCGAAGTCGCCGGCCCGGGCCGCCTCGATGGAACCGTTGACGGCGAGCATGTTGGTCTGGACCGCGACGGTGGAGATCGCGTCGACGATCTTGTCGATCCTGCGGCTGACCTGTTCGAGCGCGTTGACCTGGTCGCGCGTCCTGTTGGTCTCGTCGAGCGAGGCCGACACGCCGGCGATCAGCTGATCGACCCAGACGCTGTTCTCCCGGATCTGGATCGTGATCGCCTCGCCGCGGTCCACCGCCTCCTTGGCGCGCTGCTGGGTGACGACGGCGCCGCGCTCGATCTGGTTGACCGCCGTGATCGACTGGGACGCGCCCGACGACTGATGGGCGGCGCCGCGATTGATCTGCTCGAGCGCAATCGTGATCTGCACGGCCGCACGGGTGATTTCCTCCACCGCGGACGACAATTCCTCGGCCGCCGAGGCGACCTCCTCGGCGCTCTTGCTGACGTCGGTGGCGTTCTTCAACTCGTCGGCGAGGGTGGAGAGCTCGTTGGACGCCTGGTCGCTCTGCGACAGCGCCGTCGTCTGCTGATCGACGGTCTTCAGCGCTTCCTCGCAGGCCGCCGATTGCTCTTCGGCGGCCGCGGCGATCACTTCCGAGCCCTTCTGGGCCTCCGTCGCGGCCTGTTCGCTCTCGATCGAATATTTCGTGATCTCGTCCGCGCCCTTGAGAATCTCGGCCATGGCCCCGCGGACGCCGTCGAGCTGGACGGCGATCACCTTGCCCTTGTCGACCCCGTTGCGCGCCGCCTGGGCCGATCGGTTGATCCCCTCGGCGATGACCTTCACGTCGGCCTGGATCTTGCCGATCAGGTCCTGGATGTCGCGGGCGCTCCTTTCCGAGGTCTCGGCGAGCGTGCGCACCTCGTCGGCGACGACCGCGAAGCCCTTGCCGTGCTGGCCGGCGCGCGCCGCCTCGATGGCGGCGTTCAGCGCGAGCAGATTGGTCTGGTCGGCGATGCGGCCGACGGCGCGGACGATGTCGCCGATGCTCGCCGCCTGCCGCTCGAGTTCGAGCAGCATCGCGACCGACGCGGTCTGCCGATCGGCGGCGGTGCCGATGCTGGCGACGCTGGCGCCGATCTGCCTGGCGAGATCGCCGACGAGCAGGCGAGAGGCGTCGGTCTTGTGATGCGAGGTTTCCGCGACGGTCTTGGCCTGGCCCATGGCGCCGGCGATGCTGGTGATCGCGCGGCGGGACACCTCGGAAGCGCTCGACGCCTGCTCCGAGCCGGCGGCGATCAGCTCCATGGCCTTGCGGAGCTCTTCGGCGGCCGAAGCCGACCCGCTGATTCCGCTCGCGAGCTCGGCGGTCGCCGATGCGATCCGCTCGGCCGCCTTCTGCTGGCGGGCGTGGCTGCGGAGGGTCCTGCGACTGTCTTCGGCGACCCGCGACAGGCGGGTCGTCGCGGCCTCCTCGGCGCCTCTGGCGAGAATGGAGACGTTGTCGATTGCTGCTTTCTTCACGAGTGCCATTTTGGCTCCGTTGAGCGCCCGCCGGGGCAGATGATGAAAAGACGATCGAATCGCGCCGCTGCTGCCCCGACGCGGGATTTATTTCTCTGGTCCTATAGGTTTTACGTGAGTTTGGGCAGGAATTATTCGGGATTTACTGCAATAAATTCCGAAAATCCTATGGTGGCAATTCGTTAACGATTGGTTAACGGGGACCAGAAATCCTCGCGATCGCTCGCCCGCCGGCGGGCTTGGCGGGCGGCGGGCGCTCGAGCCGCCCCCGGGTGAGCCGGATGGCGTCGATGGCGCCGGATCGGCCTGGTCGCGCGGCCTCGAAGTCGCCCCGGGGATGTCGGCGCTGGGCGCCGCGCCCAGCGGCCCGCAAGTCCGCCGGCGATTTCTGGGCGGATCGCGTGCGGGCGCAGGGCCGGCGGCGCGGCCGATGGTCTCGGCGGAAGGCTCGTCGACGAGGCCCAGCCATCCACCGGGGGCTGAGCCGGGATCGAAACCCTCGGCCCGGGATTCGGCGTCGGTCCGACGCAACCGGCGCGATGGAGCCGGCCTCTGAATCATGATAGGCGCGGCGCCATCCTCAATCCCGCCGAGCGCGCCGGACCGATTCGATGGGCACGACCGCCGACAAGATCGCCAGGGCCATTCTCGCGCACGAGCGCGCGGGCGTCATCGATCTGTCGTCCTACCGCGCTGCGCAGGCGGCCGCAGGGGACGCACGGCTCGGCGACGACCGGCTGCGCGAACTGCTGGCCAGCGGTTACGACCCCGCGCACGCGGTCTACCTGTATGCACAGAACTTCGCGTCGTTGCTGTCCGAAGAGATGAGCGGCATGAAGGAGCTTCGACATTTCGTCGTCGTCGTCGGCGAAGCGGAGGAGGCCTACCTTCCGAGCTTTCCGCCCAACAGCCCGGTCACGACCAGCCATTTCACCATGTGGGCGTTTTTCGACGTCCAGTTCGGACAGAGCCACGAAACCATCGGAACCTGCATTCTGCGCCTCGCCAGGGACATGCCTCTTCCCGGCTGGCTCGTGGACGCGCTCGCCGCGATGCAGAAGTCGCGCATGGGCTTCTACGTGCATGAAGGCTTTGAGGATCGCTTCGTTCGATTTCGCGAAATCGGCGGCGAAGGCGTGAGCTTGTGTCACCCCACGTCGGGCTTCAAGGGCGCCGAAGGGGAAATCTGGTTCGGGCGGATGCTGCCGCCGATGAACCACCTCGTCAAATATCACATTTTCTTCACCACCCCCTACGTGATGGTCCAGACGACCGAAGCCGCGATCGCCGCCTATCTGGAGCGCGAAACCGGGCGCGCCGCCGGCCGCCGACTGCCCCGCGGCCTGGACGCGCGCGAATTCGTCCTCAAGCACGGACCGTCGCCGAACCACTGGAACGAGTATGTTTTCTGCGCCTACAGCAACTATCGAAACGACGCCGTATTCATCGCCGGCGTCCCGGACGACCGGAAAAGTCTGCCCCTTGGCGATCTGATGCGTGCGACCTCATGAAGCCCCGGATTCGCCGAGCGACCTGGCGTTGATCGAAAGCGAGGCGCATCCCGCGGCAAGATCCTCTGCAGCCGGGACCCCGGGTCGCGGCTCTCCTTCCGCGCCGGCCACCGACGCCGGCCGTCGTTCCGTTCCTGCTCAGCTCCACCGCGGGATTTGTCGATAACTGCACGGCTTTGGCGCTGTTCGGATTGTTCGTTGCGCGCGCCACCGGCAGCTTCGCGCTTGTCGCGAGCGTCGCGGGAGCCGTCTTGGACAGCAGCCCCTTCTCCGACAGCAGCTGAAGCGCCGGCGAATCCTGCGTGAAGTAACGTCGGCGGCGGAAGACGCCCCCTCTCTTTAATCAATCTAATTAGAGTTATTATAATTTTAACCTGTAGATGTCCAGCTAGTCCTGGTTTATATTAGTTCTAGACCCGCGCTGTTTTCACTTCCGATCTCAATTCCGAAAGCCAACCCTCGAAAACGAGCAATCTGACGCGGGCCAGGGAGCGTCGCCAGGATGGCGGATGGCGCAGTAGGCCTGATGGCGTTTTCGTTGAACCCAGCGGCGCCAAGTCTGACTTCGAGGGCCGCGTCGACTTTCAGGTCGTCGCCATATTTGGCGACGAGGCCGTGAGCGCCGCCGATCGCGCGTTCGTCGCGGATGAGGCTTTACCTCTGGTCTTCGCCCCGATCAAGATTGAGAGGCGGGGGCCGATCAGCGCGCGAAACGCGCCTTCCTCCCGCAGCTTGATTTCGTCCCGGATCATGGCGGCGAGAATCGCCCGGGCCTGGTCGAGCGTGGCTCGTCCTGCCAGCATCATATCGCCAAGGCCGAGGAGGCGTGCGTCGAGCAGCGCAGCCATTGTTCTGGCGCGGGCGGGTTCACGGACCCTCGAGCTGAGCGCGATCGTCCTGCCGACCGCCGGTTCGCCGCAGGCGACTTTCTTTCGCCACCAGTAGACGGCGCCGCGCCGGTGGCCGTTCTCGCAGGGGCTCATCGACCCACCCCGGCGTACAGGCCGGTGATGCAGTCGGGCGTACAGCGCCCCCGGATGACCGCAGCCAAGGGGGGTGGACCCTATTGAAATCAATGAGTTAGGGGGGATTCTGGCTGGGGGACTAGGATTCGAACCTAGATTGACGGAGTCAGAGTCCGCAGTTCTACCGTTGAACTATCCCCCAAACGGGGCAGGCGCAGCGCGCGGTAGATAGCGAAGCCCGGCGCGCGGCGCAAGGGGCGGGCGCCGGGCGGCTTGCGGCGGGCGGCCCGAGCGGGCTATGTCCGCCCGCCGGCGCGGCGTCGTCCGACCGCGCGCCGCCGGCGCCCAACGAGGAGGAGGCCGATGTCGCAGAAGATTCTCGTCGCCCAGGGCGGCGGGCCGACCGCCGTCATCAACCAGTCGCTGGTCGGCGTCGCGCTGGAGGCGCGCAAGTTCGCCGCGGTCGAGCGCGTCTATGGGGCGGCGTTCGGCGTGCGCGGCGTCGTCGACGAGGATTTCGTCGATCTCTCGCGCGAGACCACCCGCAATCTCGAAGCGGTCGCCAACACCCCGTCGTCGGCGCTCGGCTCGACGCGCGACAAGCCCGACCGCGCCTATTGCCAGGAAATCCTCAAAGTCCTGAAGGCGCACGGGATCGGCAGCTTCTTCTATATCGGCGGCAACGATTCCTCCGACACGGTCCGCATCGTCGCCGAGGAGGCGAGGAAGGAGGGGCACCGGCTGCGCTGCGTGCACATCCCCAAGACGATCGACAACGATCTGGTCGGCAGCGACCATACGCCGGGCTTTCCCTCGGCGGCGCGGTTCGTCGCCCAGGCCTTCGCCGGCGCCAATCTCGACAATTCGGCGCTGCGCGGCGTCTATGTCGCCGTGGTCATGGGCCGCCACGCCGGGTTTCTCACCGCCGCCTCGGCGCTCGCGCGCAAGTTCCCCGGCGACGGGCCGCATCTCGTCTACCTGCCCGAACGCGTGTTCGAGACCGACCGCTTCCTCGCCGACGTCAAGGCGACCTTCGCCCGCCACGGCCGCTGCATCGTCGCGGTGTCCGAGGGAATCCACGATGCGCAGGGCGCGGCGATCGTCACCAGGCTTTCGCAGACGGTCGAGAAGGACGCCCACGGCAACGTCCAGCTTTCCGGCACCGGCGCGCTCGCCGATCTGCTGTGCGAGGAGATCAAGGGCAAGCTCGGCATCAAGCGGGTGCGCGGCGACACTTTCGGCTATCTCCAGCGTTCGTTCGTCGGCTGCGTCTCCGACGTCGACCAGCGCGAGGCGCGCGAGGTCGGCGAGAAGGCGGTCCACTATGCGCTGTGGGGCGAAACCGACGGCTCGATCGCGATCCGGCGGACCGGCGATTACGCGGTCGACTATCCGCTGATCCCGCTGGAGGCGGTCGCGGGCAAGACGCGGACGATGGAGGACGCGCTGATCGCGCCGGCCGGCAATGACGTCACGCCGGCGTTCTCGGACTATCTGCGGCCGCTGCTGGGGGCGGGCATGCCGGAGGTCGAGCGGCTGCGGATGAGCCGGGTCGCGAAGATCCTGAGGTAGCGGAGGTGGCGACGGCGGCCGGCCTCGGGCGGGCGGCCTCAGACGGTGAAGCTCACCCCGCAGCCGCAGGACGCCACGGCATTGGGGTTCTTCACCTTGAACGACTGGCCCATGAGGTCGTCGACGAAGTCGATCTCCGAGCCCTTCATATATTCGAGCGAGACGGGATCGACGAGGATGGTGGCGCCGTCGCGCTCGACGACGAGATCGTCGTCGGCGCGCGCCTTCTCGATGTCGAAGGCGTATTGGAAGCCCGAGCAGCCGCCGCCCTTCACCGAGACGCGCAAGGCCGCGCCCGCGTCGGCCGACAGGATTCGAGCGAGCCGGCGCGCCGCGCTCGCGCTCATCGAGACCGAAGGAAAGTCGCTGGTCGCCGAAATCGCCTCATCCATGTCGCGCTGCATCCGTCGGAAATCCACAACTGCGTGCTAAGATAGGCCGTTCGTGAGCAACCTTCAATGCGTGGACCGGCGCGGCGGCCGATCGGGGCGGGGTGATTCGTCGACGGCGCGGCGGCGCGCATGACCGCCGCCGGGCCCTCGGCGTCCGGGCCGTTCGCCATCCCGACCACCCGCGCCCGAGACACCCGATTCGGAGCGGCGCCCCATGCAGACCCATCGCGCGCCCTATGCGGCCGACCCCGCCGCCTCGCGCGGCCGGCTGGTCCCCGAGCCGCCCTCGCCGACCCGAACGCCGTTCCAGCGCGACCGCGACCGCATCGTCCATTCCGCCGCGTTCCGCCGGCTCGCCCACAAGACCCAGGTGTTCGTCCATCACGAGGGCGATCATTTCCGCACCCGGCTGACCCATACGATCGAGGTCGCGCAGATCGCGCGGGCGCTGGCGCGGGCGCTGCGGCTCGACGACGATCTCGCCGAGGCGGTCGCGCTCGGCCATGATCTCGGCCACACGCCGTTCGGCCATACCGGCGAGGACGCGCTCGACGCCTGCATGGCGCCGTTCGGCGGCTTCGATCACAACAGCCACGGGCTGCGGCTGGTCACCGAACTCGAGCGGCGCTACGCCGAATTCGACGGCCTCAACCTCAGCCTCGAGACGCTCGAGGGCCTCGTCAAGCACAATGGCCCGCTGCTCGACGGCCAGGGCCGGCCGGCCGCGCGCTGGGCGGCCCGCGGCGTCCCCGAGGCGATTCTCGCCTATGACCGGCGCCAGCCGCTCGATCTCGCGCTGTTCGCCAGCCTGGAGGCGCAGACGGCGGCGATCGCCGACGACATCGCCTATGACGCCCACGACCTCGACGACGGCCTGCGCGCCGGCCTCTTCGATCTCGACGCCATCCGCGCGGTCCCGTTCATCGCCGGCCTGCTCGACGAGATCGACGCGCGCCACCCCGGCCTCGAGCGCGCCCGGGTCATCCACGAGCTCGGCCGCCGGGTCGTCACCCGCTTCATCGAGGACGCCATCGCGGAAAGCGCGCGACGCATCGCGGCGGCGGGCGCGCGATCGATCGCCGACGTGCGCGCGGCGGGCGCGCCGCTCGTCGGCTTCTCGCCGGCCCTCGAACGGGCGGACGCCGAACTCAAGAGCTTTCTGTTCGCCAACATGTATCGCCATCCCGATGTCCGGCGGGTGCGCGAGAAGGCGGCGATGGTGGTGCGCAGGCTGTTCGGCGCGTTCGTCGAGACGCCCGCCGCGATGCCGGAGGAATGGGCGATCGGCGCCGATGCGCCGGCGCGCGCGCGACTGGCCGCCGATTATATCGCCGGGATGACCGACCGCTACGCGCTCGCCGAGCATCGACGGGTTTTTGACGAGGCGCCGGACTTGCGATAGAGCGGCGCCGCCTCGGGATGCGAACTTGATGAATATATTCGTTGATTTTCAGCGGCGGGTCGCCGATCTGCTGGCGGGGCTGGCCGCCGACGGCGCGCTCCCTGGCGATCTCGACCTCAGCCGCTTCGTCGTCGAGCCGCCGCGCGATCCCGGCCATGGCGACCTGTCGACCAACGCCGCGATGGTCTACGCCAAGGAGGCCAGGGCGGCGGGCTCGAGCCCGCGCGCGCTCGCCGAAACGATCGCCGGCGGCCTCGCCGGATTGCCCGAAGTCGCGCGGGCCGAGGTCGCCGGGCCGGGCTTCATCAACATCCGCCTGAACCCGGAGGTCTACGCCCGCGTCCTGCGCGCCGCGCTGGTCGAGGGCGGGCGTTACGGCGCCGGGACGCCCGACCGGTCGGGCCCGGTCAACGTCGAATATGTCAGCGCCAACCCGACCGGCCCGATGCATGTCGGCCACGCGCGCGGCGCGGTGTTCGGCGACGCGCTCGCCAACCTGCTCGCCTTCTCCGGGCGCGCGGTGACCCGCGAATATTATGTCAACGACGCCGGCGCCCAGGTCGACGTGCTCGCCCGTTCCGCCTTCCTGCGCTACCGCGAGGCGCTCGGCGAGGTCGTGGCCATCCCCGACGGGCTCTATCCCGGCGACTATCTGGTCCCGGTCGGCCGCGCGCTCGCCGAGGAATTCGGCGATTCGCTCCGCGACCGGCCGCCCGAGGCCTGGCTGCCGGCGGTCCGCGCGCGCGCGATCGCCGCGATGATGGCGATGATCCGCGACGACCTGCGCGCGCTCAAGGTGGTCCACGACGTGTTCTCGTCGGAGCGGGCGCTCACCGGCGCCGACGGCGGCCCCGATCTCGTGCGGGCGGCGATCGACGACCTCGGCGCGCGCGGCATCGTCTATCGCGGCCGGCTCGAGGCGCCCAAGGGGGGCGCCGCGGAGGACTGGGAGGATCGCGAGCAGACGCTGTTCCGCTCGACCGAATTCGGCGACGACGTCGACCGGCCGCTGATCAAGTCGGACGGCGGCTACACTTATTTCGCCGCCGACATCGCCTACCACAAGTCCAAGGTCGATCGCGGCTTCCTCAGCCTCGTCGATGTCTGGGGGGCCGATCACGGCGGCTATGTCAAGCGCATGCAGGCGGCGGTCGCCGCCGTGTCCGGGGGAAAGGCGAGCCTCGATGTCCGGCTGTGCCAGCTCGTGCGGCTGATGCGCGCCGGCGAGCCGGTCAAAATGTCCAAGCGCTCCGGCGACTTCGTGACGTTGCGCGAAGTCGTGGACGAAGTCGGCGTCGACGCCGTCCGGTTCATGATGCTGATGCGCAAGAACGACGCGCCGCTCGATTTCGATCTCGCCAAGGTGATCGAGCAGAGCCAGGACAATCCGGTGTTCTACGTCCAATACGCCCATGCGCGCGGGCGCAGCGTGCTGCGCCAGGGGCAGGCGACCTTTCCCGATCTCGACCTCGGGCGCACCGCGCTCGCGCGCGCCGATCTCGGGCTGCTCGCCGACGACGGCGAGCGCGCGATCCTGCGGCTGATCGCGCAGTTCCCGCGCATCGTCGAGCAGGCCGCCTGGGCGCGCGAGCCGCACCGCGTCGCCTTCTACGCCCATGATCTGGCTACGGGATTCCACGCGCATTGGAACCGCGGCAAGGACATGCCCCCTTTACGACTCGTTAGGGAAGATCATAGAGAGTTGACCGTCGCGCGCATGGCTCTGGCGAGCGCCGTGACCGGGGTTCTGGCCGTTGCGCTGTCGATTTTGGGAGTCAACGCGCCCGAGGAAATGCGGTAGGAATCGTCGCCCGGTCATTTTTTTCAACGCGGGAGCGCCAAGCATTCGCCGCACTGCGCCTTCAAGACGACGCTTGCTGGCGGGCCTATGCGGCATTCCAGTGGAATGAGGTTTTCGATGAACGGTTCAGCGTTGATGGCCCCGCCCCAGGTCGATCTCGACGAGTTCGAGCAGCGGCTGCGTATGGTCGGCTCGCCGGTCGGGCCGCAGGAGGATCCGCTCGAGGAATTGGCGCGGCTGGTCGGTCTCGACGCCGACGAAGCCGGCCCGCTCGCCCGGGCGCCCGATCCGGCGCCCAAGGCCGACGCCCTGCGGCTTCCCCAGGTCCATCTGCTCCAGGTCGACGCGGTCGAGGGCGAACGCGGCGAGGCGGCGACGCCGGCGGCCGCGCCGCTCGGAGTTCTCGTCGAGCCGCCGTTGCGCCGCACGCTCGAGGATGTCCGCCGCGCCAATGATTTCGCCCCGCAGGACAATCGTCCGCAGCCGGCGCCCGCGCTCGACGCCCGGCGGGCCGCCCCGGCGGCGGAGCCCGCCGCTTCCGCGCCGCGCCGCGGCCGGCGCAGCGCTCTGGCCATGGGCGCGCTGGTCGCGGTCGGCGCCGCCGGTCTGGTCGGGGTCTGGGTCGTCAAGGGCGAACCGGGCCTGCCGAGAAGGCCGGCGTTGATTCTCGCCGCGGACGGTCCGACCAAGGTCAAGCCGCCTTCGCAGGACGGCGTGGCGTCTACCGACGATGCCTCGACGCTGCTGAGGGATCAGAGCGGCAAGCCGGACCCGATCACGATCGTCTCGCACCAGGAGCAGCCCAACGATCTCCAGCAGGGCGGCGCGCCGCGGGCGCAGGAATTCGCGGCGGTGACCGACGCCGCGCCGCCCGCAGGCGCCGCGACGCGCGGGCTCGCCGCCGGCACCGTCGGCCCGACGACGACCGCGCCCGCCGCGCCGTCGCCGTTTCCGACGCCCAAGCCGGTGAAGGTCGTCTCCGTCCGGCCGGACGGTTCGATCATCGCGCCCGGCGCGGACCAGCCGGTCGAGGCCGGACCGGTCCCGGGTCCCGCAGTGCAATTGCCGTCCCCCGAGGCTTCGGCGCCGCAGGCCCCGATCGGCGGGGCCAACCTGCCGGCCAATCCGCCGGCGCCGGTCGCCCGGCCTGCGCAGATCGGCGCCGCGCCGCAGGCCGCTTCGCCCAAGCTCGACCTGCCGACCAAGCTTTCGCCGAAATCGACCGCGCGGGTGCCGATCGCCAAGATCGACACGACGGTCTCGAGCCCGGCCAACGCCGCGCCCGACGCGCCGCCGCAGATCGCCGCGCCCGCCGCCGACAAGCCCGCCAGGGCCGCGCGTCCCGCGCCGGCGCAGCAGATCGCCTCCAACGACCCCGCGCCGACCGCGGCGCCGGCGGGCGGCGGCGGCTGGGCGGTGCAACTCGCCGCGCCTGGGAGCGAGAAGGAGGCGCAGAGCGTCTCGGCGAAGCTTCAGGCCAAATACGCGACCGAAATCGGCGGGCTCCAGCCGACGATCCGCCAGGCCGATTCGAACGGCAAGCAGATCTACCGGGTGCGGCTCAGCGGGCTCTCCAAGGCGGACGCCGCCGGCCTGTGCGAGAAGCTCAAGGCGAGCGGCGGCGCCTGTTTCATCGCGCGCGAATAGCCTTGCGGGCGCGCGCGTGAGAGCCCGGCGCCGATGACCCGCGCCTTCGTGTGCGGCTGCGGCGGGACGGCGCTCACGTCCGCGGAACGCGCCTTCCTCAGGGACAGCGATCCCTGGGGCCTCATCCTGTTCAAGCGCAATGTCGCCGACCCCGCGCAGTTGCGCGCGCTGACGGCGGCGTTCCGCGACGCCGTCGGGCGCGCCGACGCGCCGGTGCTGATCGACCAGGAAGGCGGGCGCGTGCAGCGTATGGGGCCGCCGCTCTGGCCCGCCTATCCCGCGGCGGCGGCGTTCGGCGCCCGCGCCGACCGCGACCGCGCGCTCGGCGCCGCCCGGCTCGCCGGGCGGCTGATCGCCGGGGATCTGATCGAGGTCGGGATCACGGTCGATTGCGCGCCGGTGCTCGACGTCGCCCAGCCCGGCATGCACGCCGTGATCGGCGCGCGCGCCTGGTCGGACGCGCCCGGCGCGGTCGCCGCATTCGGGCGCGCCTTCGCCGACGGGCTGCTGGCGGGCGGCGTCGCGCCCGTCGTCAAGCATGTTCCCGGCCATGGCCGCGCGCGCGTCGACAGCCATCACGAACTTCCCGTGGTCGCGGCGAGCCGCGCCGAGCTCGAGGCCTGCGATTTCGCGCCCTTCGCCGCCTTGCGCGACCTGCCGATGGCGATGACCGCCCACGTCGTCTACGCCGCGATCGATCCGGACCGCCCGGCGACGACCTCGCGGATCGTCGTCGAGACGATCGTGCGCGGCGCGATCGGGTTCGACGGTCTGCTGATCTCCGACGACCTCTCGATGAAGGCGCTCGGCGGGCCGTTCGGCGCGCGGGCGGCGGACGCTTTCGCCGCGGGCGTCGACATCGCGCTGCATTGCAACGGCGATCCGGCGGAGGCGCGCGCCGTCGCCGAGGCCGCGCCGGAACTGGCGGGCGCTTCGCTGCGCCGCGCGCGCGCCGCGCTGGCCTCGATCGCCGCCGGCGCGCGGCCGTTCGACGTCGAGGCCGGCCGCGCCGAACTCGCCGCGGCGCTCGCGGCCGATTGAGCGGCCTCGACCCGCCCGCGCCGGCGCGCTACCTGGGCGGCGACTTCGGCGCCGCCTTGGACGTGAGATAGGCGGCGTGGCTGACGCCGAGCAGCCAGACGAAGCTCTGCCCGACTTCGGGCAGCGAGGCGAAGCCCTCCTTGGGCACTTCGGCCAGCTTCACCCAGAGTCCGCCGAGGTAGACGCCGATCAGCAGCACCGTGAACACCAGGTTCTGGAGCCGGCTGATGTCGACGACATAGCGGTTGGCGACCTCCTCGCCGAGATAGAGATCGGCCCAGCTCGCCTCGTCGGTCGTCTTGTTCGCGTCCATCGCGCCCTGCCGGGTCGGGGCGTCGTCGCTCGCCATGGGTTGAATCGCCGGCGGCGCGGGGACCGCCTGGGGGTCTTGCGCGGCCTGCGCGTCCTCGGCGGCCTGGGGGTCCTGCGCGGGCTGGGCGTTCTGCGCAGCCTGGGGACCGAGCGCGGCCTGCGCGGCTCGGGCGGTCTGCGCGGCCTGGGCGTTTTGCGCGTCCTGTGCGTCGAGCCCCGGGGAGGCCTGCTTCTTGTTGACGACGATCATGCTGCTCGCCACCGGCGAGGCGCTGGCGATCCCGATCAGCCCCAAAAGTTCGGGCGCGATCGTCGGGAACGGGTCGGTCGGCGGCGCCGTCGCGCCCCAATGGATGACGACATTGGCGATCGATTCGGTGAAATAGCCGCTGATCAGCACGACGAACCACGCGACCCACTGCAGCCGCGACAGGCTCACCCGATTGCGGTCGTCGATGAGGATGCCGTCGAAGCGGCTGTTGACGAGATAGCCGGCCAGCGCGCACAGCGCGACCAGGGTCGCGGTGACGGCGACCCACTCCGGCCTGATCGATTCGCCCACGACCGTCCGATGGGCCGTCAGATAGCCGCAGGCGAGCAGGGCGAGCAGCAGTAGAACCGTCAGCCAGCCCCACGAAGACTGTCCGTTTTTCATCCCCTCGCCCCCCGTCTGGCCGGCTGAAACGACCCTCTCGCCGCGCCTCCCGCCATGGCGGAACGCCGCCGCCGGGCGCAGGATTTCGCCGCGCATCCTGCGTCGCGCCGCGATGCGGCGCAAGCGATCGACGACCCGCCAGCCGGGGCCGCCGGGTAATTTTTGACGCTTGATTCTTGTGTCTCCGCGCTCGCGCCCGTGCTATCCGACCTCCAGTCGCACGGGCCCCGGGGGGATTGCGGGTCCGGCCCGCTCGGGTCAACATCGAGCGAAGCGGGAAGGGTGATTCGTGGCGGCCCGGTTGGCATTCGAGATGGAACCGGCGATCGAACGCGGCGATGGCGAGCCGGCGTTCGTCGTCGATGTCGACGGCTTCGAAGGTCCGCTCGATCTGCTGCTCGAGCTCGCGCGGCGCCAGAAGGTCGATCTGGCGCGCATCTCCGTGCTGGCGCTCGCCGAGCAATATCTCGCCTTCATCGAACAGGCGCGGCGGGTGCGGCTGGAGCTCGCCGCCGACTATCTCGTGATGGCCGCCTGGCTCGCCTATCTGAAGTCGCGCCTGCTGCTGCCCGAGCCGCCCCGGCCCGAAGAGCCGGGCGCGGCCGAACTCGCCGACGCGCTCGCGCGCCGCCTGCAGCGGCTGGAGCTGATGCGGCTGGCCGCCGAGCGGCTCGTCAACCGGCCGCGGCTCGGGCGCGATTTCTTCGCGCGCGGCGCGCCGGAGGCGGTCGCGGTGATCAGGCGCTCGGAATTCGAGGCCAATCTCTACGACCTGCTCTCGGCCTATGCGCGCCAGCGCCAGAAGCACGCGCGCGCCCGGGTGCGGCTGGCGCGCCGCGTCGTCTGGTCGCTCGCCGAGGCGCGCGAGGCGCTGTCGCGACTGCTCGGGGTCGCGCTCGACTGGATCGACATGGATCATTGGCTCATCGCCTATTGCCCGGACCCGGCGTTGCGGCGGACGGCGCGCGCTTCGGCGCTCTCCGCCTCGCTCGAACTCGTGCGCGAGGGCAAGCTGGAGCTGCGCCAGGACCGCGCCTTCGCGCCGATCTGGGCGCGTGTGCGGGCGGCCGAATCGACGCAAGCGACGCAATGAAAGAGGGCGTGATGGGCGAAGTGGCGAAACTGTTCGACTGGCCCGACGCCGCGCCGGAGGCGCCGGCCTGCGAGCCGGAAGCGCTGCGGATCGCCGAGGCGCTGGTGTTCGCCGCCGCCGAGCCGCTCGACGAGGCGACGATCGCGACCCGGCTGCCCGACGGCGCCGATGTCGGCCTGGTCATGGCCGAGTTGCAGCGCGTCTATGCCGGCCGCGGCGTCAATCTCGTCCGCGTCGCGCGCAAATGGACGTTTCGCACCGCTGGCGATCTCGCCTGGCTGCTCGCGCGCGAAGACCGCGAACAGCGCAAGCTCTCGCGCGCGGCGATCGAGACGCTCGCGATCGTCGCCTATCACCAGCCGGTGACGCGCGCCGACATCGAGGAGATCAGAGGCGTTGCGGTGTCCAAGGGCGCGCTCGACGTGCTGATGGAGGCGGGCTGGGTGCGCATGCGCGGCCGCCGGCGCTCGCCCGGCCGGCCGATCACCTACGGCACCACTCAGGATTTTCTCGTCCATTTCGGGCTGGATGCGATCGGCGACTTGCCGGGCCTCGACGAGCTGAAAGGCGCCGGATTGTTCGACGCCGTGCTGCCGCCGGGCTTCGGCGTGCCGCTGCCGAGCGACGACGCTGGTCTCGCCGAGAACGAGGAGCCGCTGGAAGCGGCGAGCGAACTCGGCGAGGTCTGGGGCGATCCGGGGGAAGAGGAGAAGGACTGAGCGGCGCGGCGGGGCCGGCGCGCCAGCGGCGCGAGCGCCGCTGGCGTCAGCCGTGCGTCCGGCGCCGCGCCAGCGCGATCATCGGGAAATAGTGGCGGTACATGTTGAACGAGATCATGAAGCCGCGCGAAAGCTCCGGCCCCTGGCCGAGTTTTTCCCGCAGCAGCGGATCGCGCAGGTCGATCCGGGCGCCGACGCCATAGCCGGGAAAGCCGGTCGCGGTGTAATGGGCCTCGTCCCAGGTTCCGTCGGCGCGCTGGGTCGCGGCGAGATGGGCGAAGCCGCGGTCGAGCGCCGCCGTAATTTCGGCGCCGCCCGCCGCCAGCAGCGCCATCAACGCCCAGGCGGTCTGCGACGGCGTGCTCGCGCCGCGCCCGATCCGGTCGGCGTCCATATAGGAGGCGCAGCTCTCGCCCCAGCCGCCGTCGGCGTTCTGTTTGGCGACCAGCCACGCCGCGGCCTTGCGGACCGCCGGCGCGCCCATGTCCTCGCCGATCGCCGCCAGCGCGGGCAGCACCGCGCCGACGCCATAGATGTGGTTGACCCCCCAGCGGCCGAACCATGAGCCCTCCGGCTCCTGCTCGGCGTAGACGAAGGCGAGCGCGCGCGCCACTTTCGGATGGTCGGCGTGCAGGCCGAGTTCGGCGAGCGCCTCGATCACATGGGCGGTCACGTCGACGCTCGGCGGATCCAGCGCCTCGCCGAAATTGCAGAACGGAATCTTGGAGATGATCGCCTTGTCGTTGTCGCGGTCGAACGCCGCCCAGCCGCCGTTGGCGCATTGCATGCCCCAGACCCAGCCGAGCCCGCGCTCGATCGCGAACTCCACGCGCGCGCGCAGTTCGCCGGCCTCGCCGCGCAGCTTGGCGAGCACCAGCAGCGCCAGCGCGGTGTCGTCGACGTCGGGATAGGCGATGTTGGCGCGCTCGAACGCCCAGCCGCCCGGCGCCACGCCCTTGACCGTCTTCGCCCAGTCGCCGGGCTCGAGGATCTGATGGTCGAGGATGTAGCGCAGCGCGCGCCGCATCGCCGGCGTCTCGGCGAGCCGGCGGCCCGACTCGGCCATCGCCAGCAGGCAGAACAACGTATCCCAGACCGGCGATTCGCTCGCCTGGATATGGGTGCCGCCGGCGCGCTCGTAACTCCAGTGCTCGCACAGCGCGGCGAGGCCGCGCGCCATGACCGGATGGTCGATTGCATAGCCCTCGCCGCGCAGCGCCATCAGCCCGTAGATCCACGGCGGCTGAATGCCGCCCCACGCGCCGTCGGCGTCCTGGTGGCGGATCATCCATTCCAGGCACAGCCGGATCGAATTCTCGCGCCACGGGATCAGCCGCAGCGATTGCGCGGCGTGCAGGCCGCGGTCGATCCACTGGAACAGCGCCTCGAGCGACCAGGGCCTGGCCCGCTTGACCGGAATCGAGAAGTCGAAATTGCCGATGCCGTCGGGGAACAGCTCCTCGAGCCGGCCCGCTTCGGGCAGCGGGTGGACCGGCCGGCGCGCGCACAGCACGGCGAGCGGGACCATGGTCGCGCGCGCCCATTGGGCGAAATTATGGATGTTGAACGGGAACCAGAGGGGAAAGCGGATGATCTCGGGCGGCAGGTTCGGAATGTCGCGCCACGGCCAGATTCCGATGAGGGCGAGCCAGTAGCGGGTGAACACCCGCACGTCGCGCAGGCCGCCGTGCGCGTGAATCCATTCCCGCGCGCGCGCCAGCTCCGGCCGGCCGGCGGGCTCGCCCATCGCGCGCAGCGCCGCATAGACCTCGACGGTCGAATTGATGTCGCCCGCGGGCGCGTCGGGATAGATGTCCCAGGCGCCGTCCGGGCGCTGGCGGTTGAACAGCGCGCGCATCACCCCCGCCTTGATCGGAAGATCGATCTTCAGGATATGCGCGCACAGCAGCCATTGCGCCTCGATGCAGGAATTGGATTCGACCATGCCGACCCAATAGCCCTCGGGCTTCTGGGCGGCGAGCAGCCAGTCCGTGGCGCGGGCGAGGGTTGTCTCGGGATCCCCGGGGAGCGGCGAAATTTCCTTGCTCAGCGCTTCAGACATCGGCCGCAACCCCGCATGGCGTCACAAAGGCGCCCCGATCGGGGCGGCGCCGGCCCCGCCGTTGGTCGCGCCTAGCGATCGGTGGATTCCGGCGCGCAAGGGTTCGAGGTCGAGAGCGCAAGTCTAGCGGCGCGCGCGCGTGCGCTCCAGTCATTCCTGTCCGGCCGGGAATGCGCGGGGGCGTTCGTCGGGCGGTTCCCGCGCCGACGGGCAAACGCCGGCCGGTCTGGGCCTCAATTAGCCGTCCCCGCGTTCGCGGCTTGTTTTTGTATGCGGGCGCGCTTAGGTTCGGCGCAGGATTTGGCTCGGCGCAGGCGTGCGATCGCGCAGCTCTCGTTTTCACGCTGAGGATGACTTCGATGGGTAGCTTTAGCATCTGGCACTGGATGTTGTTCGGCGCGGTCGCGCTATTGCTGTTCGGCGGCAAGGGCAAGATCTCCGATCTGATGGGCGATGTCGCCAAGGGCATCAAATCCTTCAAGAAGGGCATGGCCGAGGACGACGCCGAGGCGAAACCGCCGGCGCCTGCCGCGCTGCCGCTGGACAGCCGCGGCGTGACGGTCGAGGCCAAGGAAAAGCAGAAGATCAGCTAACCAGACGGAGCGAGCCGAGCCGGGCTCCGGGGGGTGAGGGACGCGCGGGCGCGCGGCTCGCTCGGCGGCGCTCGGCCGGCCCATAGCCATGTTCGATCTTGACGCAGGCAAGATACTCGTCGTTGGCGTCGTCGCCTTGATCGTCATCGGGCCAAAAGACCTCCCGCGCGTGTTGCGCACCGTCGGCCAGACGGTCGGGCGGATGCGCCGGATGGCGTCGGAATTCCAGAACCAGTTCATGGAGGCGATCAAGGAGGCCGATCTCGAAGAGGTCAAGAAGGAGCTCAGCGCGATCCAGGCCTCGGCCGCGATAGACACGTCGTTCGACGCGGCCTCGATCATGCGCGACGAGATCACCTCCGCGGTCGACGGCCCCAGGGACGTCAAGGAAATCGGCCATTCGACGATCGACCTGACCGGGACCGGGCCGATGAAGGACGACGAGCCGGCCGGTCCCGTCGACGCGGCGCCGCAGCCGCTGCTGTCGCTGGCCCCTGGCGATCTGGGCGGGGCGGCCTCGCCCGCCGGCGGCGCGGACGCGGGCCCGTCCGGGCCGGGATCGATGACCGGAACGGCGGAATTTGCGGGCGCGTCGCCGCCGCCGTTGCCGTCGCTGGGGCAGGGCGATCGGCTCGGGGCGCCCGAGGTCGCCGAAGCCCTGACCGTCCGCCTCGCCGATCACGCGCCGCCGGCGACGGCGCCGCTGGCGGTTGCGCCGATCCGGGGCGACGAGGCCGACCCGGCGCTGCGCGATCGATTGGCGCCGGCCGAGGGCGAGCCGGCCGAACATGGCGGCCCGGCGCGCCACGGCGGCCCGGAATGACCGACGACGACATCGACGCGTCCAAGGCGCCGCTGATGGATCACCTGATCGAGCTGCGCGCGCGGCTGATCCGGGCGATCGCCGCCTTCATGGTCGCCTTCGTCGGCTGCTTCTATTTCTCGCGCGCCATCTACAACGTGCTGACCGAGCCCTATGTGCGGGTGGTCGGCGCGGAAAACGCCAAGCTGATCGCGACCCACTTCCTCGAGCAGTTCTACACCAACCTCCAGCTCAGCATGTTCGGCGCCGGGGTCATCGCCTTTCCGATCATCGCCCAGCAGATCTACAAGTTCATCGCGCCGGGGCTCTACAAGCACGAGAAGCAGGCGTTCCTGCCGTATCTGATCGCCACGCCGATCTTCTTCACGCTCGGCGGCCTGCTCGTCTATTTCGTCGTGATGCCGCTGCTGATCCGCTTCTCGGTGTCGCTCCAGCAGGTCAATGTCGCCGGCGAGGCGACGATCGAACTGCTGCCCAAGGTCAGCGAATATCTGTCGCTGATCATGACCCTGATCTTCGCCTTCGGCATCGCCTTCCAGCTGCCGGTGATCCTGACCCTGCTCGGCCATGTCGGCATCGTCGATTCCAAATATCTGGTCTCGATGCGCCGCTACGCGATCGTCGCGGTGGTCGGGCTGGCGGCGATCCTGACCCCGCCCGATCTCATCAGCATGTGCTCGCTGGCGCTGCCGATGCTCGCCCTCTATGAAGGCGCGGTGATCGCGGTGCGGCTGGTCGAGAAGCGGCGCGCGGCGGCGGCGGCCAAGGCGGCGAGCGCGGCGGGCAAGACGTCGACCTGAGCCGCCGCGCAGCGGGAGCCGTCATGACGCCACGCGACCTCCTGGCGGCGATCGTCGCCGCCGCGGCTCTCGGCCTCGCCTTCATCGCGATCAAGATCGGCGTGCGCGAGGCGCCGCCGCTGACCCTGACCGCGCTGCGGTTCGTGTTCGCCGCCTTCCCCGCGATCCTGTTCGTCAAGCCGCCGCGCGCGCGGCCGCTGCTGGTGATCCTCTACGGCCTGTTCGTCGGGGTCGGCCAGTTCGGGCTGCTGTTCCTGGCGATCGGCCAGGGCATGCCGGTCGGGCTCGCCTCGCTGGTCATCCAGCTCCAGGCCTTCGTCACCGTCTTCCTCGCCTGGATCGCGCTCGGCGAGCGGCCGACCGTGGTGCAGGCGATCGGCGCCGGCGTCGCGGTGGCGGGCATCGCCGCGATCGGCGCGCCGCGGCTCGGCGGGGCCAGCCTCGGCCCGTTCCTGATGGTGATCGCCGCGGCATTCTGCTGGGGCGCCGGCAATCTGACCTCCAAGCTCGCGGGGCGCATCGACATGTTCGCCTTCGTCGTCTGGTCGAGCCTCGCCGCGCCGCTGCCGCTGTTCGCGCTGTCGTGGCTGTTCGAGGGCGCGCGCGGGATCGCGGCGCTGACCCACCCGAGCTGGGTTCTGGCCGCCTGCGTCGCCGCGCTCGCCTATGGCGGCACGATTCTCGGCTTCGGGCTGTGGAGCCGGCTGCTCGCGCATCACTCGGCTGCGAAGATCGCGCCGTTCGCGCTGCTGATCCCGGTGTTCGGGATGATCGCCGGCCGGGTCGTGTTCGACGAACCGCTCGGCCCATTTGAGTTTGTCGGCGCAATTCTGGTAATGGCAGGCTTGGCCTTCAACGTGTTCGGCGAGCGGCTGCTCGCTTGGCGCGCCGCTTAGTTCTCCCTCCCCCCTCGTGGGGGAGGGCCGGGTGGGGGGGTCGCACCGTGCTTTCCCAGAGAGTCTCTGCATCTCGATCGGATAG
>JBEKZS010000149.1:0-10262 GCA_049509635.1 Roseiarcus sp. | reverse complement strand
CGAGGCTGAAAATCGGCGCGGCCCCCGACCCCGGCGTCCGATCGTTGTCGATGGACAGATCCTCGTAAAGGCGGGCCTTCGGCCCCGCCTCCGGCGGCTTCGGCCTTGACGAGGCTCTGTCCATCGACATTTCGCGCCGCCGAGAGATCGATGGGCGCGTGTGGCCCGATCAGGGTCTCGCCGCCGCCCAACCGCAACAGCGAAGCTCGAAGGAACTCCCTATCTTCGAGGACACCTCGCCGCAGGCGATCGCCGCGTTCCGCCGCAGGCAGCCCGCCCGTTGAATATCGCCGATCACCCGAGCGCCCGGCGGTGCGGATCGGCCTTCGCGCTCGCCTCCGCTTCGCGGGACGCCAGGACGCGCTTTCACCCTCCCTCGAACGGCTTATGAATTCTTCAACGCCTCCGGCCTCAGCGCGGGATACTGACTGTAGATCGGCGTGAGTATCTCACAATATATGCCGCCCATCAGCGTGCCTACCGCCAGCCGATAGGCGTCGTACTCCTCGGCGTCGGCGTGATCGCGCATGGTCCGAACCGAGGCGTCCAGCCGCGCGCTGATGTCGAGCATCAGCGCGCTGATGTCGCGCGCGGTTGCGAAATCCATCGCTATTCCGCCTCCTGATCCAGCGGACCACGACACGGCGACCGAACTTCCGAGGCCGCCGAGCGGCAGCCTTCCAGTTTATCGATATTGCCGCTTGTCGCGTGACGACGCAAGCAAAATGTTCCGTTTTTGTTCTTACTTCGAATCCGCGGTAGTCCCCGTCGAAGTCGTCACGGCGCGCGCCCCATCCGCGGCGGCCGCCTCCCCCGCGCCGCTTCGGCGCGCCGGACGCGACTCCTGGCAGAAGACGGAATCGACGACGCCGTTCTCGCCCGAAACGGTCAGACCGCAGCGCAGCCCCGCCTCCTCGAAGACCACGGCGAAACCGTCGCTGTAGCGCGACGGCAGGATGCGCTGACCGGGGCCGAAGGTTTCGCCCTCGATCGCGGCGAAGGCGAGAGTCGGGTTCTCGAACAAAGCGGTGATCAGGCGCCGCGGCGTGACGCCGCTGATGACTTCGACGCCGCCGCCGTCGCGCAGCCGGGCGTCCCGGATCGTGATGAATTTGTTCTTCGTATTCGTGATCCTCGCGCCCGAGACGTCGAGATCGAGGCTGTCGCCGATCGCGCGCGCATCGAGCAGCTCGTCGTTCCGAACCAGCTGCAGCAACCCGCGAAACAGACGCGGCAAGTCGATCATCGGAGCCTCCTTCAATAGGGGAGAAGCGGGGTGAGTTCGCGTCCGGCGAGACAATCCTGCTCGCGTATGCTCACCCTCATCATACACTGCTTTCGGAGATGGGGATCGTCATCGAAGACGTTGGAGGAACAAATCGCATTGTCCGACTCCCGAAGCTCCTCGCATGTGATGCGCGCCTCTCGAATTGCGTCTGACGACCGAGTGGCGGGCGCCGGAGCAAAGCCGCCTCGCGGGGGGCGTCTGAAAGCGCCGTCCGTCGCGTCCGACCCGCCTGACGTGGCGGAACCGGATGGCGCCTCACCATGCCCCGCGCCCGCCGCCGGCACGTCCGCCGTCCACCGCCCCCGCTCGTCGCGCGCCTGATCCGGATCGAACCCCGCCTTCGCGACCGCCGCCCCCGCGCCCGCCCCGCCGAGCGGCGCCAGCCCGAGCTCGGCGCGCGCCTCGTCCTTGGTCTTGATCCCGGCGCCGACCAGGATCTGCAGCGTCTGCGCCTGCTGCAAGGGGTCGAGCGCGTCGTCGCCGACCCAGACGAATTCGAGATCGGGCGCGCAAAGATAGGTCTGGATCACCCGGTCGAGCGCGGTCTTGATCCACGCGCGCAGCGGGATCAGCCCCTCCTGGCTCGCCTGGAGCCGCAGCGTCTCGCCGGTCGCGCGATTGACCTGCGAGACGAAGGGCGAGACCGGCACCGAGAAGGCGTAGCAGATGACCCGCGCGAGCCATTCGTCATAGGCGTCCTTCAGCGGAGGCTGGCGTACCTCCTGCAGGCGAAAGTCGGCGGGCATGAACTTCAGCATCCGCCGGCGCGGCCCGTTGCCGGCCATCAGCGCGTCGAAATACTCCTGGAACGCGCCGATCTGGTCCATCGTCCATTCCTTCGGCAGAGTCGCGAAGGAGTCTGGCGTCGAGCCCGCCCGATAATAGTCGAGGGTCATCGCGTCGCGCCGCAGCGCGATGTTGACGGTCATTGCGATCTGCTCGACCGGGCTCATCCCGTAGAGCCGGTGGGCGCGGACGTTGCGCGGAAGGTAGATCAGCTCGTCGGCGGAAAAATCGGCGGCGGGCACGCCGTGGAGGATCTGCTGGTAGGCCGGGTCGGGCGGCGCCGGCGCGCGGCCGTCCTCGCCGACCAGCGGCGTGATCGTGGCGCCGTCGACGACGTCGAGGCTGTAGAGCGCGCCGGCGCGGGTGAGGCGCGGATAGATCGTCGCCGCGTCGATCACCAGCAGGTCCTCGAGCAGCATGCGCAGCCAGGCGGCGAAGGAATGGCGCCGGTCGGGCCGGTCGAGGAAACCGCGCACCGCCGCGATGCGCGCCGCGGCGGCCGCAGCGTCGCCGGCGGGGTCGACGAGCCGGATCGCGAAGGCTGTCGCTGCGATCTGGTCCTTGCGCGTCTCGATGACGGTGCGCAGCAGCGGCAGCGCGTCGGCAAGCGCGCGCAATTCGGCGAAGCCGATCGCGCTGGTCGCCCGCGGCGTGTAGTCGATGTTGATCCCGAAGGGATAATCGAACTGCCGGCCCTTCACTTCCGGCGGCGCCATCGGCGCCAGCGGCTGCTGGGGGCCGAACCAGGTGGTCGGCGCGACGCCCGATATGGCGTAGCGGGCGGCGGTCGCGAGCCGGGCGAAGACGCCCGGCGGCAGCGTCGTGCGGACGCCCTGATCTGACGGCATGGCTCGATTTCCCTTGCAGCGGCGCGACCGGCGCGCGGTCGTATTGTTTGGCGCAAGCTTTGCGGCCTATAAGCCGCGCGAAGACAATTTGGAGAAAGCCGTGGACAGGCGATACCCGATCGCGCTCGCCCTGATGATGCTCTTGGCCGCGCCGGCCGAGGCCGCCGCCCAGCGCTGGACCTTCTGCGTCGCCTGGGCGCCGGGCGCCAAGGACGTCTGGATCACCGACGTGTTTCCGGCCGCGCTCGACCGCCTGAAGCTCGAGGCGGACCTGCGCAACCTGCTCGGCCGCCAGGCCGCCTCCCACGTCGTCGCCCAATGCCCGCAGCCCGGCGACGACAGACCGAGCGTCGTCAACGCGCAGAACGGCGCCGAGGCGTTCAACCGCAAGACCGGCGCGGTGCTGCACATGGTCTCGGTGCTGGAGTTTCCGCTCAAGCGGTGAGGCAGCGCAGCCGTCACCCCTTCTCCGCCGCCGTGCGGTAGAACGCCACCATCCCCGTCGTTTCCTTGCGATCGAGCCCGATGAGGTCGGCGATCGCCCAGACCAGGGCGTCGGCGCGGTCGGGCGAGAAGCCGGCGACCCGCGCGTCGAAATCGGGCGTCAGCGCGCACAGCTGGTCCTCGAGCCTGGCGAACGCGCCGACGTGATGGACGAGGCCGCGCTCATAGGCGGCGGCGACCGGCTCGGCGCGCAGGAACTTGCCGCGCGTCGCGGTGACCGCGCGCACCGGCAGGTTCGCCTCGCACTGGCGCAGCACGTCGGCGACCATGGCGCCGCCGTTGTTGACCTCGGCGACGACCCGGTTGGCGCGATAGGCCCGGTAGGCCGAGACGACCCGCGCCGCCCAGCCGGCCGGCGTCTCCCCCTGGCTCGACAGATCGGCGAGCACGTAGATCGCGCCGTTCGACGTCCGCGCCGCCACGACGATGCCGCATTCGTCGGCGCGCGCGCCGGTCGAAGCGGGCGGATCAACGCCGACGACGATGTCGACGAAATCGCGCGGCGCGGCGTCGCCGGCGATGCGGCCGCGGTCGATCAGCGCGCGGGTCCACAGCGCGCCGGGCGTCTCCTCGAGCAGCTCGGCGTAGAGCTCCTGGCGACCGATCGCGAGCCCCTCGTAGCGCGCCGCGATCTGCGCGAGAAAGGCGGGCGCGAGATTGACCCGGTTGTCGAAGGTCGAGCCGCGGGTGACGACGGCGTCCCTGTCGGCGAGCAAATCCCGGATGATCGGGATCGGCCGCGGCGTGGTCGTGACCACCGCCTGCGGCGCGTCGCCGAGCCGCAGGCCGAGCAGCGCCTGCTCGAAGGTTTCCGGCCGCCGCCAGGCGGCCAGTTCGTCGCACCACAGCTTCATGTGCTGCTTGCCGCGCAGCCGGTCCGGCTCCTCGGCGGAGAACACCAGCGAACTCGCGCCATTGGGCCAGTCCAGCCGCGCCGAAGCCCGGAGATAGCGCGGCCGCTCGTCGACCGCGCAGCAGGCGAGCACGCCGGACTCGCCGAGCACCATCACGTCGCGCGCGTCGTCGGCGGTCGCGCCGATGAGGTTGACGTAGCGATGCGTCCGCACCCATTCGCGCACCGCCTCGGCGCCCGCGCGGGTCTTGCCGGCGCCGCGGCCGGCGAGGATCAGCCAGTAGACCCAGTCGCCGGGCGGCAGGATCTGCTCCGGCCGCGCCCAGAAGCGCCAGTCCCACAACAGCCGGTCCTTGCCCCGCGCGCCGAGCCGCCGGCGCCAGTCGGCGATGGCGTCGGAATCGAGCGCCAGCAAATCCTCGATCGAAGACGTCATCGTCCCTCTCGTCCGACGGCGGTGGTTTCGGCGAGCAGCCGCGCACGCGCGGGGCGCGGCGGTCATGGGCGTTGCTGTCGGTGGCAGGGAGGCGGGAGAGCGCGCCGCCGGCGGCGCCGCGGCGGGTCCAGACCCACGATCTCCACTGTGCAGGAATATGCCATCAGCCGCGTAAGCTGGCAAGCTTTTGTTTTTTCAGAATGCGATTTTCTGGCAAAAAAGTCTGCGATATCAGATGTATGCGACGGGCTCGGCGAAGCCCGCGGCTAGGGTTCGTCGCCCGCGGCGCGGCCGGGGCCGAAGCCGAGTTCGACGATCGTCCAGGCGACCGCCGCCAACGCGGCGGCGTCGAACGGGAAGTTCGCCCAAGGAGGCATCAGCCCTTCCGAATGCGGCTGGTACCAATTGGCGGCGCCGGCGAGGAACAGCGCGAACGGCGCGAGGCCGGCGAGGCCGGGCGGCATCCCGCGGTCGGAAAAGCGCTTGGCGCTGACGAAATATTCGGCGATCGCGCACAGGAACAGCGCGAACACATAGACCATGAGATAGGCGTAGGTCGCCGCCACGCCCCAGTCGATCAGATTCTCGTGGGCGAGGTCGCGCGCCTGGCGCGGCATGACGGCGAGCCAGACCAGGGTCAGCGCGACCGCCACCGCGACCGGCGGCCAAACCGCGCGCCGCCACTGGCCGGCGTCGATCGCCCCCTCGCCCTGGCGGTAGAGGAAGCGGAACCGCGCGGCGGCCGGCGCCTCCGCCGTCAATCGCGCAGCAATTCGTTGATCGCCGTCTTGGCGCGCGTCCGCGCGTCGACCGTCTTGACGATCACCGCGCAATAGAGCGAAGGGCCGGGCGAGCCGTCGGGCAGCGGCTTGCCGGGCAGCGAGCCCGAGACGACCACCGAATAGGGCGGGACGTAGCCGACATGGACCTGCCCGGTGGCGCGGTCGACGATCCTGGTCGAGGCCGAAATGAACACGCCCATCGAGACCACCGAGCCCTCGCCGACAATCACCCCCTCGACGATTTCGGAGCGGGCGCCGATGAAGCAATCATCCTCGATGATCGTCGGGTTGGCCTGCAGCGGCTCGAGCACGCCGCCGATGCCGACGCCGCCCGACAGATGCACGTTCCTGCCGATCTGCGCGCAGGAGCCGACCGTCACCCAGGTGTCGACCATCGTGCCGGTGTCGACATAGGCGCCGAGGTTGACGAACGAAGGCATCAGCACGACGTTGGGCGCGACAAAGGCGGACCGGCGCACGACGCAGCCGGGCACGGCGCGGAAGCCGGCGGCGGAAAATTCCCCTGCGCCCCAGCCGGCGAATTTCGACGGGATCTTGTCCCACCAGCCCGAGGCCGAATTCGACCCGCCCGGCCCGCCCGGGATCAGCGCGTTCTCCTCGAGGCGGAACGACAGCAGCACCGCCTTCTTGAGCCACTGATGGACTTTCCACGAGCCGGGGCCGGTGGCGCCGGGGATTTTCTCGGCGACCCGCGCCTCGCCGCTGTCGAGCAGCCGCAACGCCGCCTCGACCGCCTCGCGCACCTCGCCCGAGGTCTGCGGAGTGATGGTGGCGCGGTCCTCGAAGGCTTGTTCGATCGTGGCTTGCAGGCGCTGATGCGGCATGAACGGGTCCGGGCTCGGGGGCGGCGGCGCGAGGTTTCTTCGCTCGCGGCGGGCTTGTCAATGGCGCGCGGCGCGGTGCGCGCACCAGCCCCACTCCCGCTCGCGGGAGAGGGGCTGGGGTGAGGGCCGCGGGACGGCGGATGACCGCGGCAAGGCCCTCATCCGGCGCTTCGCGCCACCTTCTCCCGCAAGCGGGAGAAGGGTTTCATGACGCCTCCTCACCGAACCAGCACGTTCCTGAACTGCCAGGGATCGCTCGGGTCGATGTCCTCGGGGAAGAAGCCCGGCCGGTCGGTCAGCGGCGTCCAGTCGGTATAGGCGCCGATGACAGGGCCGAGATAGGGCGTCTGCACCTCGAGACAGCGGCGGAAGTCCATTTCGTCGGCCTCGACGATGCCCGCCCGCGGATTCTCCAGCGCCCAGACCATGCCGGCGAGCACCGCCGAGGTCACCTGCAGGCCGGTCGCGTTCTGATACGGCGCGAGCTTGCGCGTCTCCTCGACCGAGAGCTGCGAGCCGTACCAATAGGCGTTGCGGCGATGGCCGTAGAGCAGCACGCCGAGCTCGTCGATGCCGTCGATGATGTCGGCCTCGCCGAGAATCTGGTGCTGCTTCTGGATGACCCCGGCCTGGCCGAACAATTCGTGCAAGGAGAGCACGGCGCCGTTGCAGGGATGGTAGGCGTAGTGGCAGGTCGGCCGGTAGACCGCCGTCCCCGCGGCGTCGCGCTGGGTGTAATAGTCGGCGATCGAGATCGACTCGTTGTGGGTGACGAGGAAGCCATATTGGGCGCGCGCGGTCGGCGTCCACGAGCGCACCCGCGTGTTGGCGCCGGGCTGGTTGAGATAGATCGCCGCGCCGCAGCCGCTCCTGTGGAAGCCGGCGTTGGGCGGCGTCCAGGCCTCATGCGTGCCCCAGCCGAGCTCGGCCGGCTGCATGCCCTCGGACAGAAAGCCCTCGATCGACCAGGTGTTGACGAACACGCCGATGGGCTTGGGCCCCTTCGAGCTCTGGGTGTCGCGCTCGGCGATATGGACGCCCTTGACCTCGAGCCGGCGGGCGAGCGCGCCCCAGTCCTGGCGCGTCTTCGGCTCGGGCGCCGAATCGCCGAGCTCGGCGGCCAGATTCAGCAGCGCCTGCTTGACCAGCCACGAGACCATGCCGGGATTGGCGCCGCAGCACGAGACCGCGGTGACCCCGCCCGGGCTGGCGCGCCGCGCCGCGAGCACCGTCTCGCGCAAGGCGTAGTTGGAGCGCGCCTCCGGGCCGATCGTCCGGTCGAAATAGAAACCCGGCCAGGGCTCGACGACGGTGTCGATGTAGAGCGCGCCGATCTCCCGGCAATGCTGCATGATGTCGAGCGAGGAGGTGTCGACGGAAAGGTTGACGCAGAAGCCCTGGCCGGCCCCGGCGGTCAGATATCTGGTCAGCACGTCGCGATAGTTGTCGCGGGTGATCGCGAGATGGACGAATGCGATTCCGCGCTCGTCGAGCAGCCTTCGGTCGGAATCGTCGGGGGCGATCACCACGAGTTTCGTCCGGTCGAAGTCGAAATGGCGCTCGATCAGCGGCAGCGTGCCCTTGCCGATCGAGCCGAAGCCGATCATCACGATCGCGCCGTCGATGCGCCCATAGCGCGGCCATTGGGTCATGGGTCGGTTCTCCGGGAGGGGCGGGTCGGGCGGGCGCGTGGCGCGCCGCTTAAAAGCAAGCGCGGCGCCGCGCGTCAATAGGCGCGGATTCGCGGCCAGACCCGCGCCAATGTCTCAAATCCGTCGTGTTTTCGTCAATGCCGGACCGCGGCGGCAACAGGCCTACCCGGTCGTTGTCTCGCTCGCCAAAGCGATGGGTATCGGGGGGTGGCGGCCAGCCGCGACCGGTGTCGCGGCCGGCCGAGTCATGATCATGCGGCCTTGTTTCCGCCAGCTGCCTTCGCCTCATTCAACAGCTTCCTGATCGCCTCGCCGTCGCTGTCGATCAGCATGATATAGGCGCGCACGCCGCCGATCGGGCGCGAGCGCCTCTGCTCCGAGTCCCGGATTTGAGTGACGCTGAAACCGAACTCGGAAGCAAAGTCCTCTCGCGAGAGCTTGAACTTCTGCCGAACCAGGCGAACGTCGATTTCAGCGCGAACATGGAGGCGCGCGGCCTCCCTCTCGCCGCTCACTCAGCGCCCCTCTCGAGCCTTTTGGCAGCCCCTGCATGATCCCCGAAATTTGCCACCCGCGACTGGATTGGCGATGATCCGCATCGCCCGGCCGCCCCAGGAGATTCCAGCAATCGCGCCGGGCCCCCGGGGCGCCGATGATTGCCACGATCCAGACCCTCGTCGTCCTGCTCGCGGTGATCGCCGCGACCGCCTTCGTCGCCGCGCGGGCGAAAATCCCGCCCTCGATCCTCATGGTGCTGATCGGCGTCGGGCTCGCGCTGGTTCCCGGGCTACCGCCGGTCGTCATGGCGCCCGAATTCGTGCTGCTGATCGTGCTGCCGCCGATCATCTATTCCTCGGCGGTGGCGATGAGCTGGCGCGAATTCCGCTTCAACCTGCGCCCGATCGCGCTGCTCGCGGTCGGCTGCGTCTTGTTCACCGCCGCCGCGGTCGCCGCCGCGACCCATTGGGCGCTCGGCCTTTCCTGGCCGCTCGGCTTCGTGCTGGGCGCGATCGTCTCGCCGCCCGATGCGCTGGCGCCGCTGGCGATCGCGCGCCGGCTCGCGGTTCCCCGCCGGCTGCTCGTCATCCTCGAGGGCGAGGGACTCGCCAATGACGCGACCGCGCTCGTGCTCTATCGCTTCGCGGTCGCCGCGGTCAGCCTCGGCGTGTTCTCGGCGCCGCAGGCGGCGGGCGCGTTCGTCGCGATCGTGGTCGGCGAGATCGCCTGGGGCATCGGCGTCGGCTGGCTGATGCTGCGGCTGCGCCGCTGGGTCGGCGATCCCCGGATCGAGATCACGCTGTCGGTGCTGACCCCGTTCCTCGCCTACTGGCCGCCGCAGGCGATCGGCGGCTCGGGCGTGCTGGCGACCGTCACCGCCGGCCTCTACATCAGCTGGAACGGCCTGCGGCTGATCAGCGCGGCGACCCGGCTGCAGGGCATTTTCTTCTGGGATTTCCTCAACTACCTCATCGAGGGCATGGTGTTCCTGATCACCGGCCTGCAGGCGCGCTCGGTGATTTCGAGCATCCGCGGCCATTCCCTCGGCGAACTCGCCGGCTCGGCGGCGCTGGTCAGCGCGGTCGTCATCGTCGCGCGCTTCGTCTGGCTGTACCCTGCGACCTATCTGCCGCGCTGGCTCGTCCCCGCGATCCGCCGCAACGATCCCGCGCCGCCCTGGCAATGGCCGTTCGCGCTCGCCTCGGCCGGCGTGCGCGGCATCGTTTCGCTCGCCGCCGCGCTCGCAATTCCCCTCGTCACCGCCGATGGCGAGGCCTTCCCCGAGCGCGACCTCATCCTGTTCCTGACCTTCGCGGTGATCCTCGTCACGCTGGTCGGCCAGGGCCTGCTGCTGCCCTGGGTCATCCGCGCGCTCGGCCTCGCCAATGCTGGCCGGCGCGAGATGCGGGCGGCCCGGATCGAGGAGCGGCGGGCGCGGCGCAAGGCGGCGCAGGCGGCGATCGAGCGGTTCGACCAGCTCGCGCGCGAGCGTTCGCTGTCCGAAGACATCGTCGCGCCGCTGCGCGCCGCCGAGCGCGCCCGGCTCGCCCATGTCGACATGAAGGGCGACGGCGCCGACCCCGCCGCCGGAGTCGTCGACGTCCACGACGAGATCGCGCTCGAACTGATCGTCGCCGAACGCGACGTGATCAACGACCTCTACCGCGACGGCGGCCTGAACGACGAGGCGCGCCGGCGGATCGAGCGCGAGCTCGACCTGCGCGAGGCCCATCTGGCGAGCCAGCGGGACGAGGATCTGGCGTGAGGGGG
>JBEKZS010000148.1:0-10264 GCA_049509635.1 Roseiarcus sp. | reverse complement strand
CGCCAGCCGCTGCCGCGTTCGGCGGGTTCCGTGACGCATGAGATACCAGATGTTGAGGAAGCGCTCGGCGATCTGGTAGCCCGCGCGCGCGCCCGAGGTCTGGACCTCCTCGATGAAGCCGTCCCGTTTCAGGCGATGCAGATGCGAGGAGACCGTGGTGATCTCGACGCCCGTCTTCGCGCTGAGATCATGCGAGAGGATCGGGTCCCAGTTCAGCGCGATCGCGTCGATCACCGCGCGCTGCGGCGCGGTCGCATACTCCTCGACGCGCGCCTTGTAATAGGGCGAGACCTTGTCGAGCAGCGCTTCGAGATCGGCGAAGACGTCGCCGGTCTCGCGGCGCTCCAGCAATTGATAGATCATCGTCAGCACGCGCGGATTGCCGCCGGTGAGTGCGTAGAGCGCGCGCAGCCGTCCGGGCTCCGTCTCCAGAATGGTCCTGACGGGCTGTCCGGCTTCGCCCGCCCGGTCGGCGAGCGCCCGGAGGCAGCGGGTCAACTCGCCTTCGTCGAGCGGTTCGAGGAGATGGGGGTGAAAGAATTCATAGAAGGCGGCGTCCCGGTCGCCGCTTTCCTTCAGGAAATGGGTCGAGGCGCCGACGACGATCGGCCCGCCCGGCGCCTGGAGAATGCGCCGCAGCGCCCAGGACTCGCCCGGCTTCAGCGCCGCCAGAATGAGATCGAAACTGTCGACCAGCAGAACCGCGCGCTTTCCCGGCTCCGCGCAGGCGGCCAGAAATCCCTCGGCCGCGGTCTCCGCGTCCCGCCACGCCGGGCTCTCGATCGCGCGGTCGAGGCGCTGCGCGAGCGCGCCGAGGCCATTGTCCTCGCTCCATTGCGCCAGCGCCTCGCCGCAATTGCGCCAGAACGCGTCAAGCGCATTGACGTTGTACTGCTCCTCGCGAAACCGCAGCGGCGCGAAAGCGGCCTGCAATTCCGGGTCGCTCCCGACGCGTATCGCGACCGCGCGCAGCAGCGAGGACTTGCCCATGCCGCGCTGGCCGATGATCAGCTGATGCTCGCTCGCGCCGCCGCGCGCGACATTGCGCAGGCCGTTGAGCAGCAGCGTCAGAAGATCCTTCCGGGCGACGAAGCCGGAGAGGAAATCGTCCTCGTTCGGGCCGCGCGGATCATAGAGCGGGCTGGCAGGGCGAAGAGTCACGACTTCATCCACTTCGCCCAGTAGCGCCGAAGCAGGCCGGAGCGGAACCGCCAGCGGTCGCCCGCTTCCTCGACGAAGCCACCGCTGGCGAGATCGGTCAGCCGGTCCAGGAGCTCCCGACGCGTTGAATTCGGGAATTTGGCGCTGAATGGCGCGAGAATCGTGTCGACCTGTTCGCCGGCCGGATTTTCGCAGAGATTGTCGAGGATCGCCTGGAGACCCTTGGTCTGATCCTCGGGGAAGTTCTTCTCCAGATGTTCGCGCCAGGTCGAAAAATAGGGGCGCATCGAGGGCTGCAAGAGCTTTTCGAAAGCGGCCTCGACGTCGGCGACGGTCGCCTGCGCGGGGATCGCCGGCGTGGCTGGGACGCTCGGCCGGATGGTGTCGGCGATCAGTCGCAGGTACCATGGCGACAGCCAGCCGAGCTCGCGCACGAGCGTCTCAAACGCGCCTCCGGCGAAGACGAACGGCGTATGCAGCCGGTTCTGTTCGCGCAACTCTTCGATGAAGGCGCGCGCCTCGCCCTCGTCGAACGGACGGAGCTCGAAGATATCCAGGTCGATCAGCGCTCCCTGCAAATTGAACCGCGCGGCGACGACATCGAGTCCGATCGACCCCGTGAACAGCCAGCGCACGTTGCGATTTCTCTCCCGCAGATGGCGCAGGTGATGGAGAAGCGCGCGAAGCGCGTCGGCGTCCCTGTTCGCCATATCCAGCGCGAACAGCGAGAGTTCGTCGATCAGGACGACGGTCTTCTTGTCGGCGCCGTTGAGCGATTCGATCAGGCACTCCGAAAACGCCCTGGCGTCGACGCTCGCCGTCAGCAGCTGCACGAGCGAGGCGGCGCCCGCGCCGTCCTTGATGTCGCGGAGCCGGCTCTTTAGATGCGCGAGCGCGGACCTGTGGAGTTCCTGGTGCTTCTCGATTTCCTGGCACAGCGTTCGCAAAAATTCCTGTTCAGTGCGCTTGCCCTGGACGTCGATGCTCACGCAGAGCCAACCTTCGGCCCTAAGATCTTCGGCGAGCCTGCCGACCAGCCATGTCTTGCCGATCCGACGCGGCGCCGGCATTTGGATGTCGCGGCCCAAATCGAGCAGGCGCGCGAGCTCGCGACGTTCGGCGATTCGATGGTGCGCTCTCGGTGGGCTCATGCTCCGCTCCCGCATCCCCAGCGGAAGGATGCCGCATTATTTATCGAGTGTCAAATAAATGCATTATTGCATAAATGCGCCATTGCATCACAGCGATGGTCTGCGCAATCGCCCACACGCCGCAAGCGGCCGGCCCTCGATCGCGACCTTGCCGCGCTGGCGCCAAGAATCAAGCGGGCGGCATTGGGAGGCTTCGTCCGGGCGGTCGGCGAGGCCCTCATCCGGCGCTTCGCGCCACTTTCTCCCGCAAGCGGGAGAAGGAAACGCTGCGCCGCCAGTCCTAACCCGCCATTAACCTTAACGATCTCTAATGCCGGCAGCGGCCCCGGGAATCCCCCCGGGCGTCGGCTGTCGATTGACGCCCATACGGTCCCATGTTATCCCACATCGTCCCGTCACGAGTAGCCGCGTTCGCTCGGTCGAACCCGCCGCAAGGCTCGGCTCGGCCCGTAAATGCCCCACGTCGAAACGGGTCCGGGGAGCCATGTGGACCGCTTCGTTTCGCATTTCACCAACCGCTTCGACGCCAAGGGCCGCATCTCGATTCCAGCCTCGTTCCGGAACGTTCTGGCGAAGGACGGGTTCGAGGGGCTCTATGTCCATCCCTCGCTCGACGCGCCGGCGCTCGACTGCGGCGGCAATGCGCTGCTGCGCGAGATCGACGCGCTGCTCGAGACGATGCCCGCCTATTCCGAGCCGCGCGACGTCTTCGCGACCGCGCTGCTGGGGACGAGCGAAATTCTGCGGCCCGACCCGGAAGGGCGGGTCATGCTCAGCGAGTCGAGCCGGGCGTTCATCGGCCTCACCACGGAGGCGGTGTTCGTCGGGCAGGGGCACAAGTTTCAGATCTGGGAGCCGAGCCGTTTCGCAAGCCATCTCGAGGAGGCCAAATCTCGGGTGCGGCAATTGCGGATCGAACTCGGCGCCAGAGCGGCGCGCGCGGCGCCGCAGGGGGCGCGCGAATGATGGCGGGCCGCAGCGAGGGGCAACCCGCTGCTGGCGGACCGGCTCTCCACATTCCCGTTCTCCTCGATGAGGCAGTCTCCGCCCTCCGCGTCAAAGAGGGCGGAGTCTACCTCGACGGGACCTTCGGCGCCGGCGGCTATTCGCGAGCGATCCTCGCGCGCGGCGGCGCGGTCGTCGCGCTCGACCGCGATCCCGCCGCAATCGAAGCGGGCCGGGAGCTCGCCGCCCGGTCGGACGGCCGGCTGCGCCTGATCGAAGGCCGGTTCGGCGAACTCGACCGCCTCGCGCGCGGGCTCGGCGTCGCCGCGCTCGACGGCGTCGCGCTCGACATCGGCGTCTCCTCCATGCAGTTCGACGAGGCCGCGCGCGGTTTTTCGCTGCGCCATGACGCGCCGCTCGACATGCGGATGGGGCGGGACGGCCGGACCGCCGCCGAAATCCTCGCCGAGGACGACGAGGAGACGATCGCCGCGATCCTCTATCACTATGGCGACGAGCGCGCCTCGCGCCGCATCGCACGCGCGATCGTCGCCGACCGGCCGACCGCGCCCTACCGGACCACGCTGCAGCTCGCGCGGATGATCGAGCGGGTCGCCCCCGCCAAGCCCGGCGAGCTGACGCATCCGGCGACGCGCAGCTTCCAGGCGCTGCGGATCGCGGTCAACGACGAACTCGGCGAACTCGCTCGCGCGCTGGTCGCCGCCGAGGCGATGCTGGCGCCGGACGGGCGGCTCGCCATCGTGACCTTCCACTCGCTCGAGGACCGCATCGTCAAGCAGTTCTTCGCGCGCCGCTCGGGCCGCGGGCAGGCCGCCTCGCGGCTGCTGCCCGGCGAGCCGGCGCGCGCCGCGCCGACCTTCGACGTCGAGCCCGGCCAGCCGATCGTCGCGGGCGAGCCCGAGCGCGAAGCCAATCCCCGCTCGCGCTCGGCCAAGCTGCGCTGGGGCGCGCGCACCGCGGCGCCCGCCCGCGGCCCCGACGAGGAACTGCTCGCGCTGACGCGCCTGCCGCAGCCGCGCCAGGGGAGGCATTGATGTGGCGTCTGCTTCATGTCGTTGCGATCGGGGCGCTCGTCGCCTCGGCGGTCTATGTCTATTCCGTGAAATACCAGACGATCTACGCCTCCGAGCAGATCGTCAAGACGCGCCATCTCATCGACAAGGAGCGCGACGCGATCGCCATGCTGCGCGCCGAATTCGCCTTCCTCACCCGCCCCGACCGACTGCAGGCGCTCGCCGACAAGCAGCTCGACATGCAGCCGCTCTCGCTGCGCCAGATCGTCCGCGCCGGCGATCTGCCCGAGCCCGCCGCGCGTGTCGATTCGATCGGCCGCAAGCTGGAAGCGCTGGGCCTGCCCGGTCCGACCGCGACGCCGAACCCCGGCGTCACCGGCGCAACGCCGTCCGTGAGGTAAGCCATGAGCGAGGAAGCATCCGCCCCGCCGGCCCCGCGCCGCCCCTCGGCCTGGAGCCGGCTGCGGCTCGTCGCCCATGGCCTCGTGCGCCCGCGGCTCGACAAGAGCGGCGGCCGCATCCGCCTGCTGATGCTCGGCCTGTTCGTCGCCTATGCCGGCATCGCCGCCAGGCTGGTCGCGCTCGGCCTTTCCCATGATCCGCCGCTGACCCTGAAGGTCGCCGCCGATCAGGCGGCCTCGGGCGCGCGCCCCGACCTGCTCGACCGCAACGGCGAGATTCTCGCCACCGACGTCAGGACCATGTCGGTCTTCGCCGAGCCGCGCCGGATCATTGACAAGGACGAGGCGGCCGAACTCATCACCGCGGTCCTGCCCGACGTCGACGTCCGCGAGTTGCGCGAGCGCCTCGGCTCGAAGAAGGGCTTCGTCTGGGTCAAACGCCAGGTCACGGCCAAGGAGCAGCAGGAGATCTTTCATCTCGGCCTGCCGGGCGTCGGCTTCTTCCCCGAGAACAAGCGCGTCTATCCGAACGGGCCGGTCGGCGCCCATGTCATCGGCTTCGTCGACAAGGACAATGTCGGCATCGCCGGCATGGAGCGCTATCTCGACAATCAGAGCCTCACCGACCCCCATGTCGCCGGCTTCACCGTCGATCCGGCGAGTCTGAAGCCGGTGCGGCTCTCGCTCGACCTGCGCGTCACCCACGCGCTGCGCGACGAGCTCGCGGCGGGCCTCGAGCGCTATCGCGCCAAGGCCGCGGCGGGCGCCATCATCGACGTCAACACCGGCGAGATCGTCGCCCTGGAATCCCTGCCCGATTTCGATCCCAACGATCCCCCCGACATGACCAAGGATCCGACGCGCATCAACCGGGTCAACGTCGGCGTCTATGAAATGGGCTCGACCTTCAAGGCGCTGTCGATCGCGATGGCGCTCGAATCGGGCAAGGTCAATCTCGCCTCGCGGATCGACGCGCGCGACAACCTGCGCTACGGGCGGTTCACGATCCACGATTTCCACGCCACCCACCGCGTGCTGACCGTGCCCGAGGTCTTCACCCATTCCTCGAACATCGGCGCCGCCCGGATGGCGCTGATGGTCGGCGTCGAGGGCCATCAGGCGTTCCTGCGCAAGATGGGCCAGCTCGACCGGCTGCGCACCGAATTGCCCGAGAGCGCCGAACCGTTGATCCCCAAGCGCTGGAGCGAACTCAATACGGTGACGATCGCCTTCGGCCAGGGCCTCAATGTCGCGCCGATCCAGGCGCTGATGGCGGTCGCGGCGCTGGTCAACGGCGGCAATCTGATGACGCCGACCTTCCTGCTGCGCGACGAGCGCCAGGCGCTCGCCGTGAGCCATCGCGTGGTCAGCGAGCAGACCTCCGAATCGATGCGCTATCTCATGCGCGCCAACGCGACCCATGGCTCGGCTGACAAGGCCAACATTCCCGGCTATTACGTCGGCGGCAAGACCGGCACCGCCCAGAAGATCGTCCACGGCCATTATTCCAACGATCAGGTCTTCACGACCTTCATGGCGATCGCGCCGGCCGACAAGCCGAAATACCTGTTCATGGTCATCTATGACCAGCCGCAAGGATTGCCGGAAGACGGCGGCTATCATACCGCCGCCTATAACGCCGGCCGGGTGACCGGCCGCCTGATCGAGCGGGTCGAGCCGCTGGTCGGCGCGCCGCCGGCGCAGGAATTCCCGACCCAGCCGTTCCCGCTGCTCGCGCGGCTCGGGTTCGGGCTCGACGCAGACAAGGTGGCCAGGGAGTGAGGCAGCTACGCGATCTCATCGACGTCGCCGATCCCTCGGGCGCCGCGGCGACGCGCGCGGTCGCGGGGCTCGCCGTCGACAGCCGCAAGGTCGAGCCGGGGGACGTGTTCTTCGCGATTTCCGGCGCCAGGCAGGACGGCCTCGCCTTCGTCGCGCAGGCGGTCGCGCGCGGCGCCGGCGCGATCGTCGCCGAACGCGCGCCGCCGTCGCTGCCGGACGGCGTCGCCTTCGTCGCGGTCACAGACGCGCGCGCCGCGCTTTCGAAAGCCGCCGCGCGGCTCTACCCGCGCCAGCCCGAAACGATCGTCGCGGTCACCGGCACCAGCGGCAAGACCTCGGTCGCCGCCTTTGCGCGGCAGATCTGGACGCGGCTGGGCCGCGAGGCCGGCTCGCTCGGCACGCTCGGAATCGTTTCGCGGCCGCTCACCGTCCATGGCTCGCTGACGACGCCGGATCCGGTCGCCCTCCACAAGACGCTCGACGCCCTCGCCGCCGCCGGCGTCACCCATCTCGCCCTGGAGGCCTCCTCGCACGGCCTCGACCAGAAGCGGCTCGACGGCGTGCGCCTCGCCGCCGGCGCCTTCACCAATCTCTCGCGCGATCATCTCGATTATCACCCCACCGCCGAAGCCTATCTGGCGGCCAAGCTGCGCCTGTTCGAGGCTTTGCTGCCGCCCGGCGCGCCCGCCGTGATCGACGCCGACGGCGCGGCCGCCGGGGCGGCGATCGCCGCCGCGCGGCGGCGCGGACTGAGCCTGTTCACCACCGGCGTCAAAGGCGAAAAGATTCGGCTCGTCGCCGCCGCTCGCGAGGGATTTGCGACCCGGCTCGAAGTCGAGCACGCCGGCCGGCTCTGGCGCGCCCTGCTGCCGCTGCCCGGCGATTTCCAGGTGTCCAACGCGCTGGTCGCGGCGGGGCTGTGCCTCGCCAGCGGCAGCGATCCCGCCGGCGTCTTCGCCGCGCTCGAGACGCTCGAAGGCGCGCCCGGCCGCATGGAGCGGGTCGGCGAACGGCGCGGCGCGCCGGTCTTCGTCGACTATGCCCACAAGCCCGACGCGCTCGACAAGGCGCTGGCGACCCTGCGCCCGTTCGTGCGCGGGCGGCTGATCGTCGTCTTCGGCTGCGGCGGCGACCGCGACGCCGGCAAACGGCCGACGATGGGCGAAATCGCGACGCGGGGCGCCGATGTCGTCATCGTCACCGACGACAATCCGCGCTCGGAAAATCCCGCCGCGATTCGCGCCGCCATCCTCGCTGGCGCGCCCGGCGCGCGCGAGATCGGCGACCGCGCCCAGGCGATCCGCGCCGCGGTCGCCATGCTGGAGGAGGGCGACGCCCTGCTGATCGCCGGCAAAGGTCATGAAACCGGCCAGATTGTCGGCGACCGAACGCTTCCCTTCTCCGATTCTGAAGCCGCACGCGCGGCGCTGGAGGACGCGGCGTGACCGAAGCCCTCTGGAGCCCGCCGGATCTGGCGCTGGCGCTCGGCGCGCCGCCCAGGGCCCCGCTCGTGGCGGCGATCGGCGGCGTTTCCATCGACACCCGCACGCTGGCGCCCGGCGATCTGTTCTTCGCGCTCCGCAGCCAGACCGGCGACGGCCACGATCATGTCGCGCGCGCCTTCGCGGGCGGCGCCGGCGCCTGCGTCGTCGCACGCGAGCGGGCGGCCGAAGGCGCCTCCCACGGCCCGATCTTCGCGGTCGAGGATACGCTGGGCGCGATGGAGCGGCTCGGCGTCGCCGCACGCGCGCGCTCGGCCGCGCGCATCGTCGCGGTGACCGGTTCGGTCGGCAAGACCAGCGCCAAGGACATGCTGCGCGTGGCGCTCGGCGCATCGGGCCCGACCCATGCCGCCGCGGCCTCCTACAACAATCACTGGGGCGTGCCGCTGACGCTGGCGCGGATGCCGGCGTCGTCGGCCTTCGGCGCATTCGAGATCGGCATGAACCATGCCGGCGAAATCGCGCCGCTGGTCGCGATGGTGCGCCCGCATGTCGCGCTGGTGACGACGATCGCGCCGGTGCATCTCGCCCATCTCGGTTCGATCGAGGCGATCGCCGAGGCCAAGGCGGAGATATTCTCCGGCGTCGAGCCGGGCGGCGCGATCGTGCTCAATCGCGACGCGCCGCAATTCGAGGCTCTGCAGGCGCGCGCGCGCGCGACGGGGCGCAGGGTCGCGACGTTCGGCGCCGAGGCGCCGGCCGAGGGACGGCTGCTCGCCTACGAGCCGCGGGGCGAGGGCGCGCGCGTGCGCGCCCAGATCCATGGTCGCGCGCTCGCCTTCACCCTCGGCGCGCCCGGGCTTCACATGGCGCAGAACGCCGTCGGCGTGCTGCTCGCGGTTCACGCGCTCGGCGCCGACGTCGCGCTGGCGGCCGAGGCGCTGGCGGCGTTTTCCGCGCCGAAGGGCCGCGGCGAGCGGCTGGCGCTGCAAGCCGCCGCCGGCGCCTTCACCCTGATCGACGAGAGCTACAACGCCAATCCCGTCTCGATGCGCGCCGCGCTGGCGCTGCTCGGCGCGACCAGCCCGGGCGCCGGCGGGCGGCGGATCGCCGTGCTCGGCGACATGCTGGAGCTCGGCCCCGGCGCGGCGCAGGCGCATGCCGGGCTCGCGGACGAGCTCGTCCGCCACAGCGTCGATCTCGTCTATTGCGCGGGGCCGCTGATGCGCGGCCTCTACGAAGCGGCGCCGGCGGCGATGCGCGGGGCCTGGACGGCGCGTTCGGCCGAACTCGCGCCGTCTGTCCTCGAAGCGCCGCGCGCAGGCGACGTCGTGATGGTCAAGGGCTCCAACGGCAGCGCGATGGCGTCGATCGTCGCCGCGCTGCGCGCGCGATTTTCAGCGCCCGCGCCGCCGGCGTAGAAGGACGACGATGCTCACCTTTCTTGCCAATTTCTCGCATATTCTGGGTCCGTTGAACCTGTTCAGGTACCTGACCTTCCGCACCCTCGGGGCGGCCGGCACCGGCCTGTTCGTCGTCTTCTTCTTCGGCCCGACGATCATCTCGGCGCTGCGGCTCAAGCAGGGCAAGGGTCAGCCGATCCGGCTCGACGGTCCCGCCTCGCATCTGCTCACCAAGAAGGGCACGCCGACGATGGGCGGGCTGATGATCCTGTGCGGGCTGCTGGTCTCGGCGCTGCTGTGGTGCAATCTCGACAGCCCCTATGTCTGGATCGTCCTGTTCGTGACCGTGGGCTTCGCCGCGATCGGCTTCTATGACGACTATCTCAAGGTCACCAAGCAGTCGCACGACGGCTTTTCCGGGCGCATGCGGCTCGCGCTCGAGTTCGCGGTCGCGCTGGTCGCCTGCCTCGGCATCGTCTGGGTCGGCGCGCCCGGCAACACGTCGCTCGCCGTGCCGTTCGTCAACGGCTATATCCTCGATCTCGGCTGGGGCTTCCTGCTGTTCGGCCCGTTCGTCATCGTCGCCTTTGGCAATTCGGTGAACCTCACCGACGGGCTCGACGGCCTCGCGATCGTGCCGGTGATGATCGCGGCGGCGACGCTCGGACTGATCGCCTATCTCGTGGGCAATCTGTTCTTTTCCAGATATCTCGGCATCAACCACGTGCCGCAGGCGGGCGATCTCGTGGTCGTCTGCGGCGCGCTGATCGGCGCCGGCGTTGGCTTCCTGTGGTTCAACGCGCCGCCGGCGCAGATATTCATGGGCGACACCGGCTCGCTCGCGCTCGGCGGCCTGCTCGGCGCGATCGCGGTCACGGTCAAGCACGAGATCGTGCTCGCCATCGTCGGCGGCCTGTTCGTGATGGAGGCGCTTTCGGTCGTCGT
>JBEKZS010000147.1:0-10341 GCA_049509635.1 Roseiarcus sp. | reverse complement strand
GGCGCCGCCGCCGACCCGGGCGCGGCGCGCGGGCGCCCGCCCGAGGCCGGCGACGACGAAGACCGCGGCGCCGACGTCGATGCGCTGATCGCCCGCTCGCTCGCCGCGCGCGCGGCGGCGGCCGCGCCCGCCGCTTCGCCCGCCGCGGCCCGCGATGCGCGCCCGGCGCCGCGCGCGGGCGCCCCGGTGTTCGGCAAACGCCGCTGAGCGGGCGCGGTCGGACGCTGCGCGCAAGGCAGGTACGATCGCGACGGCCTCCCCGGCGCCGGCGTGCGAATTTGGCGGCCGGCGCCGGTTTGGCTATTGTGCCTGCGCAAATCCGAATCGGGGGGATCGCTGCGATGCCGAATCCGAACAGAACGGGAAAGCCGTCGCCCGCGAAGCCCCCCGCGCGCGGGCGCGGCAAGCGCGCCAATCCTCTCCTCGACCTGCTGAAGGACCTCGACGAGGACGTGCTCGCGATGCTGCGGCGGAGCATGGCCGAGGAACTGGGCGCCGACGCCTCGCCCGAACCCGATCCGGTCGAACGGTTCGGCGACTATCTGGAGCGCTGCAGGCTCGGCGAAATCGACGAAGCCGAAAAGAACGACCGCCTGTCCGATCTCGTCGAGGCGCTGGGCGACCTCAGGATCGAAGCCGGCGGCGGCCGTCGCGACTCGCGCGAGAAGATCCGGGCGATCTACGATCTGCTCGAGGGCGCCATCGAGAAACGGGCGCTGCCGATCGTCGATCTCATGATCCTCGCCAAGGTGTTCGCCGATTCCGGGCTGGAGGTTCCCGGCAGCCTCAAGCGCACCGTCGCCGAGGCGCTCCAGGTCGAGCCGCCGGATTCGCTCGACGGCGGCGACGGCTCGGATCTCGTCACCTCGCTGCTCGAGGATCCCGAGCTCGCCGACAGGAATCCGTGCGACGTCTACGAGACCCTGAACTCGCTGACGGTCGGCCTGCCCGCGCAGCCGGTCATCGCGCTGCTGCGCGAACTCGCCGCCGGCGGCAAGGCGGTCGTCGACGAGGCGGTGGCCGGGTTCGTGCTGCATCCCGATCCGGAGATCGCCCGCGCGGTCGTCGAGGCGCTGGCCGCCGCCGCCGCGCGGGCGCCCGTCGCCAGCGCGCTGATCGAGCGGCTCGTGCGGATGCGCCCCTGGCTGCCGCCGGCCCGCCAGGCGCCGCTCGACGAGGCGATCCGCGCGATGCGGATGAACGCGGCGCCGCCGGTCAAGGCCGAACTGCCGAGCATCGGCAAGTGCATGGTCTCGGTCTGCGACGGATCGGGCACGCGCAGCCTCGTCGTCACCCTGCGCGCGGGCGCGCGCCACCAGATCGCCACCGTCATGATGAAGCGCGAGGGGATCGACGACGCGCTGCTGCTGCGCGACCTCTCGCGCCCCGAGATGAACGACATCGTCCGGCGCATGAAGTCGAGCCTGTTGACGGCGGAGACGGATCTGGCCGGCGTGACCAGAGCCCTGGGGCTGGCGGTCGCCGAAAATTTCGCCTCGGGACGGCTGCCGCCGTTCAAGCTGGTCGACCTCGCGGAAACCCTCGGCCTCGGCCCGATCTATCCCGACCCCGCCACGCCGCTCGAAATCATCGCCGGGCTGCTCGCCGGCCTGCCCGCCGCGCAGACCGACGCGGCCGCGGCGGCCAGGGCCCATCGCGACATTCTGAAGAGCGAGTTCGAATACCAATGGTTCGAGACCGGCGAGGCGGTCGAGGACATGCTGTATCCGGTCGAGGGCTTCAAGCAGCGCGTCGCCAGGCTGATGAAGTCCTATCTGCCGGAACGGCGCGGCTTCTGGACCCGGCAATGCGCGCTTTCCGCGCTCGCCCTGCGCAACGACCAGAAGTCGCCGCATGCGATGTGGAAGCAGCTGGCGCTGGTCGGGCGCGACATCGGCTCCGATCGCCCGCTGGAGCGCATCCCGCTGATGAAGCAGATCGCGCGCGTCTCGGTCGAAGCCTTCGAAAGCCAGTCGTGAGCGGGCGCGGCGCCGGCCTGTCCGGCGCGCCGCCCGCGCGCGGCGCGTCGAGCAGCCGCGGCGCGCCCGCCGCGTCGTAAAGGCCGGTCGCCCGAATGAAGCGCGCGAGCGCCTGCCGGCCGGCGCGATCGACGCCGACGGCGAGACAGTCGTCGCCGGCGCGCGGCGGCTTCACCGCTGCGACATGGAACGTCGTCGGCCGCAGCCCGGCGAGCGCGGCGAGCGCGACGCCGGGGCGCAGGTCGCGCCAGCGCGGCGTGTCGTGATAGACCCCGTAGTCGCCCCAGCCGAACGCGAGCCAGGCGCCGTCGGGGACGGCCCCGGTCGGCTCCGGGAAGCCGCCCCGCCAATCCACGAATTCGTCGCGGATCGGGACGACGAGATCGGCGCGGGTCGCCGAGGCGCAGACGAACAAGGCGGGGTCGGATGGGTCCGGCTGCTGCGGCCGACCGCTTGACGGCGCGAGCGCGCAGGCGAGCGCGGCGAGGCCTTAGAGGGCGGCGAGTCCGGCGAGGCCGGCCACGCCCCGCGCCCCCCATTTCGCCGCCGTCCGGATCATCAGCGAGCGTCGCGTGCGGAGGCGCGCCGGTCAATCGCCGCGCGCGCGCCGCCGGACTATGCTGCGGGCGCCTCTCGAGCCTTGGGAAGGGCGCCGATGTTCGGACGGGAAAATCTGCTGCACGCGGTTCGCATTCTCGCCGCCTGCGCCTTGGCCTGGGGCGGCTCGCTGATGATCGGCCTGGCGGAGGGCTATTGGGCGCTGATCACCGCCGTCGTCGTCACCCAGCCCGCGCTCGGCGACACGCTCGCGCTCGCGCGCGACCGCGTGGTCGGCACGCTGATCGGCGCCCTCGTCGGGCTCGGCGTTCTCGAGGCCGCCGTCTTCGCGCCGCTGCAGATCCTGTTCTGGGTCGCGCTGGCGCCGCTCGCGCTGCTGACCGCGATCCGGCCGAACCTGCGCCTCTGCTGCATCACGCTCGCCATCGTCGTGCTGCCGCCGCTGGGCGGCGCGCCGTTCGTGCGGCCGCTCCAGCGCATCGCCGAAATCGTTCTGGGGACGCTCGCGTCGGTCGCGGTCGCCGCGGCGTTGCCGAAGCGGCCGCCGGCGCGGCGGCCGGGATAGGCCAGGGCGGGGAACCGGCGAATCCGCCGGGCGCCGAATCGAGCCGTGGACGCCGAACCCGCGAGCGGATTAGATTGCCGGCGGCGGCGCGTCGCGGTCGGCGCGGGAGGGGAGCGATTGATGCGTCCATCGACGAATTGGCGGCCGATCGGCCGGACGTCCCGGCTCGCCGCGCTGGTTCTGATCGCCGGGCCGGCCCTGGTCGCCCCCGCCGCCGCCGACGACTCCAAGATCTGCGTGAACGGCTTCGGCGCCCCGAAGATCGCGGCCTGCACGCGCGCGATCCAGTCCGGGCGCTGGCGCGGGCGCGATCTCGCCTGGGCCTATGTCGACCGCGGCAACGGCTACCAGAACGTCGGCGACCACGATCAGGCGATCGCCGACTACGATACGGCGCTGCGGCTCGAGCCGAAGGAGGGCAACGCCTATATCGGCCGCGGCGGGGCCTGGCGCGACAAGCACGAGGGCGATCGCGCGCTCGCCGACTTCGACGAGGCGGTCCGGCTCGAGCCGAAGAGTTCGATCGCCTTCAGCAATCGCGGCAATGTCTACCAGGATCGCGGCGACGCCGATCATGCGCTCGCCGACTACGACGCGGCGATCCGGCTCGATCCGAACAACGCCGACGCCTATATCGGCCGCGGCAACGTCTATCACGACGACAAGCGCGACAACGATCGGGCGCTGGACGCCTATGAACAGGCGATCCGGCTCGACCCGAACAGCGCCTGGGCGCACAACGGCCGCGGCAACGCCTACAGCGACAAGGGCGACAAGGACCGCGCGCTCGCCGACTACGACGAAGCGATCCGGCTCGACCCGAAGAACGCCTATCCTCACAACGGCCGCGCCAACATCTATCGCGCGCGCGGCGACGTCGCGCGCGCGGAGGCTGATTACGACGAATCGATCCGGCTCGACCCGACCTACGAACTCGCCTACCGGAACCGGGCGACGATGTTCTTCCACGACGGCGACCCCGAGCGCGCCGTCGCCGACTTCGAGGCGGCGATCCGGCTGCGGCCCAAGAGCGCCAACACCTATTTTCTCGCCGGCATCGCCAATTTCAACCGCGCGAATTTTCCCGCCGCGGTCGCCGATTTCGAACAGGGCGGCGCGCTCGATCCCAAGAGCGCCTATATCGCGCTCTGGCTCGACATCGCCGCCCAGCGCGTCGGCCGCCCGAGCGTCCTGTCGCTGGCGGTTCCGCGCCTCGACATGACCAACTGGCCGGCGCCGATCGTGCTCACCTATCTGGGCCAGACGCCCGAGCCGACCCTGCTCGACACGGCGCGCGATCTCGATCGCGACAAGGATCCGAAGGGCGAGGTCTGCGAGGCGAATTTCTACGGCGGCGAATATGTTCTGCGCCAGGGCGCCAGGGACGAGGCTTTGCGGCTGTTCGAGCTGGCGGCGCGCGACTGCCCGAAGGGCTTCGTCGAAACGCCTGCGGCTGTCGCCGCGGCGGCCGCGCTGCGCGCTCCGGCGCCCGGCGCGGCGGCGAGCAGCCCCGGGGCGACCGGCCGGCTCGAACTCGCGCTCGTCGCCGAAGCCCCGGAGAAAGCCGCGGGCGCGCCGCTGCGCGACTTCACCCGTCCGGACCTCGCCATCCCGATCGAGCGCGACCTCACGCTGCCCGGCGACATCGAATCGATCGCCGCGATCGTCGACGCGCAGCAGCGGCCGGCGCTGGAGGCGGCGCTCGCGCCCGCCGTCGTCGACCGGCTCAGGAGCGGCGGCGACCTGGCGGGCCGGCGCGTCGCGCTGGTGCTCGACGGGCGCACCGTGCTCGCGGTGGCGACCGTGCAGGCCGGGCTGGCGGCGAGAATGCAGTTTTCCGGGGCCTTCACCCAGGCCGACCTCGAACGGCTGACCGCGGCGATCGCGCCGCCGGCGCATTGAACGCCGTCGGCGCGCGCCTTCGAGCGGGGGATTGGGCATGACCGGGGATGCTGTGGTCACCGGGGCCTCGACCGGCATCGGCCGCGCCGCGGTGAAGGTTCTCACCGGCAAGGGCTGGCGCGTCTTCGCCGGCGTGCGCAGGCAGGCGGACGCCGATTCGCTGCGCCGGGAATTCGGCGAGGCGGTCGAGCCGCTGCTGTTCGACGTGACCGACGCGCCCGCCGTGCGCGCCGCCGCCGATGCGGTGCGGGCGCGGCTCGGCGGCCGCACGCTGAAAGGGCTCGTCAACAACGCCGGCATGGGGCACGGCGGCCCGCTGGCGCTCCAGCCGCTCGACGAAATCCGCCACGTGTTCGAGGTCAACGTATTGGGCGCGGTGGCGGTGAGCCAGGCGTTCATTCCGCTGCTCGGCGCCGACCGCGCCCTCACCGGCGGGCCCGGCCGCATCGTCAACATCACCTCGGTCGCCGGCAAGATCGCCCCGCCGTTCCTGGGCGACTATGCGATGTCGAAACATGCGCTGGAGGCGTTCAGCGAGGCTTTGCGCCGCGAACTCATGCTCTACGGCATCGACGTGATCGCGATCGGCCCTGGCGCGGTGGTCACCCCGATCTGGGACAAGGCGGAGCGGTCGGACGAGACCGTCTACGCCGGCACCGACTACGCGGTCGCGCTGAAGCGGTTCAAGACCATGTTCATCGCCGACGGGCGCAAGGGGCTTGCGCCCGAGCGGATCGGCGAGGCGATCCATCACGCCCTGACCGCGGCGCGGCCGAAGGCGCGCTACGCCGTCGTGCCCGCCGGCTTCCTCAACTGGACGATCCCGCGCCTGCTGCCCAAGCGGTTGGTCGACCGGCTGCTCGCCAAGCGGATCGGATTGTCGCCGCGCGCCTGAGCGCACGGGGAAGCGCGGCGCGGCGACGGCCGGCCTCGGCCGCGGTCGCGCGCTCCACAGGGGAATCCGGATTCCACACGTTCGTGTCGCTTAATCTTTTGCTAAACAAAAGGACGGCAACGTATCGATCGGCGTCCGCCGGAGCGGGCGACTGACCGAACCGGCCGGGAGGTGGAGTTTGCGCACGAGACCGAGTAGGAAGCCGCCCCGCGCCTGGCCTTGCGGCCGAGCCGGCAAGGCGGTTTGGATGCGACGCCGCCGATGATGCACACGATCGACGCCGAAGGCCGCATCGTCGCCGTGACCGACGTCTGGCTCGCCCGGACCGGCTATGCGCGCGAGGAAGTGCTCGGACGATCTTCGCTCGACTTCCTGGCGCCCGAATCGCGCCGGCGCGCGGTCGCGGAGGTGCTGCCCGAATTGTCCCGGCGCGGGCACACCGAGAACAATGAATATCAGATGATCTGCAGGGACGGCCGGCTGCTCGACATGCTGATGTCCGCGGTCCTGCGCGAACCTGCGACCGACAGCGGCCTCGCCTCGACGGCGGTCATCACCGACGTGACCGCCCGCAAACTCGCGGAGCGGCGGCTCGTCGAGAGCGAGGCGCACTACCGGGGATTGATCGAGGACCAGTCGGAATTCGTCTGCCTCGCCACCCCTGAGGGCGCGCTCACCTTCGTCAACCACGCCTATGCGCGGCTTCACGGCGCGCACCCGGACGAATTGGTGGGCCGCAACCTGCTCGACTTCGTTCCCCAGGCCCAGCGCGCGGCGCTCGCCGAGCATCTGGCCGCCGTCCGCCGCCACGGACGGGAGGTCGAGGTCGAGAATCAGGTTCGTCTGCCCGACGGGGCCGTGCGATGGGTCGCGTGGACCAACCGCGCGCTGCGCGACGGCGAGGGAAGGGTGACCGCGATCCACTCGGTCGGCCGCGACATCGACCGGCACGTCGCGGCCGAGCGACGCCTGAAGGCGAGCGAGACGGCCTATCGGCTCCTCGCCGACAATTCGACCGACATGATCCTGCTCGTCCGGCGCGACGGGACGCGCGCCTACGCTTCCCCGGCCTGCCACGCCCTTCTGGGCTACGAGCCGGAGGAAATGATGGCGATAGGGGCTCGCGAGAGCCTCCATCCCGATGATTTTCCCCGAGTGTTCGAATGTCTGTCGCAGAGCCGCGACGAGCGGGCGACGCTGACCTATCGCATGCGCCGCAAGGACGGCGGCTATGTCTGGGTCGAGGCCGTCGCGCGGGCGATCGCGGACGAGGCGGGCGAGCCGACGCAGCGGCTGCTCGTCGTGCGCGACATCGAGCAGCGGCTCGCCGGCGAGCGCATGCTCCGCCAGAGCGACGCGCGCTACCGCCAGCTCGCCGAACACAGTTCCGACCTGGTGGTCCAGCTCGACCGCGACCTCGTGCGCAACTATGTCTCGCCCGCGTGCCGCGCGATGCTCGGCTACGAGCCCGAAGAAATGATCGGGGTGAAATCCGTCGCTATGGCCCATCCCGACGACGCGGAGGGGCTGACCGCGGTGTTCCGGTCGCTGCTCGACGGCAGCGCCGACCGCCGGACCGCCATCAGCCGGATCCGGCGGCGCGATGGCGGCTGGGTCTGGGTCGAGGCGCAGCTCACCGCGCTGCGCGATCCCGCGACCGGCGAGATCTCCGGGATCGTCGGCTCGCTGCGCGACATTTCACAGCGAAGGCAAGTCGAGGAGCAACTCGCGGAGGCGACGCGCCGGCTCGAGGCGCTCGCCGCCGAGGACGGCCTGACCGGCCTCGCCAACCGGCGCGCGTTCGACGAGGCGCTGTCGCGCGAGCTCGGGCGCGCCTCGCGCGAAGGCGTCGCGCTCGGACTGGTCATGATCGACGTCGACCGGTTCAAGGCGTTCAACGACCGCTACGGCCATCCCGCCGGCGACGACTGCCTCAGGCGGATCAGCGCCGAGATCAAGGCGATGATCCGCCGGCCGGGCGACGTCGTGGCGCGCTACGGCGGGGAGGAATTCGTCGCGCTGCTGCCCGGCGTCGACGAGGCCGGCGCGGCGCTCGTCGCCGGCCGCATCCGGAGCGCCGTCCGCCTGCTGGGGATCGAACACGAGGACGGCCCGAGCCCGGTGGTGACCGTCAGCGCCGGAATCGCCGCGCTCGGACCGCTCGCGTCGGAGCGGGACGCGGCGCTTCTCCTCGCCGAGGCCGACCGCGCGCTCTATCGCGCCAAGGAGCAGGGCCGCGACGTCGCCGTCGGCGCTTCGACCCTGGCGCGCGCGTCCGACCGCGGCTGAGCGGCAAAGGCCGGGGAGCCGCTATTTCGCCGCGATCGCCGGCGCGCCGCTCGCCGCCTGCAGAAAGCGCGCCTCCCACCACGAGAACAGCACGTCCCGCAGCGCCGCCGCTTCGTCGGCGCCGTAGATGTCGGGCGCGACCTCGCGCAGCAGCGCGCGCTCTTCGGCGGTGAGCTCGACCGCGACCTCGGTCTCGACGATCGGCGCGTTGACGAATTCAGCGCGATAGGCCGGATCGCGGCGCAGCGCGCGGTCGGCCTTGATCGTCGGGTTGCGGAAATCTGCAGGCGTGCGCTGGCTGCGCAGGGCGGGGACGGGCGGCGGCGCGGCGAGCTCCTGCGGCGTCGCCTCGAACACGCTGAGCCGGATCGGCTTCAGCGCGAAATTGCTCGTGCGCATCACATCGGCGCCGCAGACATTGGGCACCGCCAGCACGTCGATCAGCGCGAGCAGGTCGACGTGGTCGCCGGGCTTCGAGGTCTGGCGGGTGATCGTCGCGCGACCGTCGGGGCCGATTTCCGTGCACATGAAGAAGTTGAAGCTGTCGTGGACGTCGTCGGGGGTGAGCCCGTATTCGCGCTGCGCCTCGGCCTGGATGTCGTGGCAGTTGGTGTGCGCGGCGAAGCCGTAGGCGCTCTGGTAGAGATAGGCGCTGCAGCGCGGGAACAGCACGTCGTTGCGGCCATAGGTGTCGGCGAGGATGTAGAGCATCGCCCGCTCGCGCGGCGGCGCCGACCACAGGAACGCGCCCCGCGACGGGTTGAACCCGTGCACCGTGCGGGTCCGGCCGCAATGCATGAATTCGCGGTAGTCGTGCAGGTTGAAGCAGTTGAAGTCGACGCACTGGCCGCCTTCGACCTGTTCGATGCGCAGCACATGGCCGGCGCGCAGCTCGATCGGCTTGCCGGTCCCCGGCGGCATCGTCCATTCGAACAGGATCGGCCGGCCGGTCACGCCGGCGCCTTGGCGGCGGGCCGCGGCCGCCGCGCGGCTGCATATTCGCGCAGCGCGAGCCGGACCAGCGCGGCGCGGTCGGCCGCGACGCCGGCCTCAATCGTGCGGTCGACGAGTTCGAGCTGCTGCTGGTTGAGCCGCAGCGTCACGACGGTCGTTTCGGTCATGGCGGAGTTCCTGCCGGCGCCCGAAACCTGGGCGGCCAATGCCTTCGAAACAGGCGGCACGGCCGGGAACAGCCGTGCCGCCCGCGCGGGTCGGCGCTTCAGGTGATCGAGCCGATCACCCCCTCGACCAGATAATTGGTCCCCCACAGGCTGCCCTCGTAGAGGTCGAGCGTCTTGGCGCTGATGACGTTGCCCTTGTTGTCCTTGACGCCGCCGACGAAGATCGGCTTGCCCGCCTTCATGTCCTCGATCGAGGCGAGCACGGCCTTGCGCGCCGGTTCGCTCGCCCCGGCGCCGAACGCCGTGCTCTTGACGAGGTCCTTGTCATAGCCGCCCTCGTTCATGTTCGGCAGCTTGTCGCCCTTGGCGATCAGCTTGGCGTAGGCGTCGTAGACCGTGCTCCACTTCATCTCGGCGCCGGTGATGAAGCCCTTCGGCGCCAGCCCGCTCTGGTCGGCGTTGTGGCCGAGCGTCTTGACGCCGCGCTTCTCCGCGGTCTCGATCACCACTTTGGGGCTGTCGACATGGCAGGCGATGACGTCGCAGCCGGTGTCGATCAGCGCCTGCGTCGCCTCGGCCTCGCGGACCGGCAGCGACCATTCGCCGGTGATGATGAGATGGACCTCGGCGTTCGGATTGACCTTCCTGGCGCCGACGGTGAACGAATTGACGTTGCGCAGCACGAGGCCGATCGGCTTGGCCGCGACATAGCCGATCTTGTTCGACGTGGTGGAGAGCCCGGCGGCGACGCCGTTCACGTAATGACCCTGGTCCATGTAGGAGTAGTAGCCGCCGGCATTGTCCGGATCCGTCCCCTTCTTCCACAATCCGGTCGGATGGCGGAACTCGACGTTGGGATATTTCTTGGCGGCCTCGAGCATGAACGGGTTGAAATAGCCGAACGAGGTCGGGAAGATCAGCGACGCGCCGTCGAGATTGATCATCGATTCCATGGTCTTGGTGACCGCGAGGCTCTCCGGCACGTTCTCTTCCTCGACCACCGTGACGCCGGGGATGGTCTTGACCGCGGCG
>JBEKZS010000146.1:0-10448 GCA_049509635.1 Roseiarcus sp. | reverse complement strand
CCCGCTGGAGAAGGTTCGCGTGATATCTCCTTATGTCGGCGGGGCATTTGGTCAGCGCGGGTCAATCTCGCCGCACACTGTATTCGCAGCAGTCGCGGCACGTCGCGTGGGCCGGCCTGTCAAGCTGGTGGTGCCGCGCGCGCAGGTGTTCCACGCGACGAGCTTCCGTGCGCCGACCGAACACAAGATCACATTAGGCGCCGAGACTGACGGCCGTTTCGTGGGTGGCATACATCTGGTTCGCGCGCTGACGTCGCGTTTCGACCTGATGCCTTTCACCGGGCAGGAATCGACCTCCCGTATGTACAACTGGAAGACATTTCGCGGGGCCACGACGCTGATTCAGGGCGACGTGCAAACGCCGGGCTTCATGCGCGCGCCGTTCGAAGCGACTTCCTATTTCGCCCTCGAGAGCGCCATGGACGAGTTCGCCATTCAGCTTGGTCTTGACCCCATCGAGCTCAGATTGCGAAACGACGCCCATACGGACCCGATCAGCGGCAAGCCATACACGGTGCGCAAACTCAGGGAATGTCTTGAACGGGGCGCGGAACGCTTCGGCTGGAGTCGCCGGAACCCACAGCCTGGCTCAATGCGCGATCCCGATGGAACGCTGATCGGCTGGGGAATGGCCGCAGGGGCCTATCCCTACATCTCCGCTGCAGCCGTGGCGACCGCCCGCCTTTCGTCAACCGGCCGGTTGACGATAGAGGTCGGCGGGCATGAGATGGGACAAGGAATCCGCACGGCCATCGCCATTGTGGCCGCGGAGGAACTCGGGATCGAGGCCGATGCGGTCACGGTTCGCGTCGGCGACACGGCGATCGCGCCACAGCACGTGACGGCCGGCGCTTCGGGAGCCGTGACGAGTCTGCCGCCAGTCCGGTTGGCGGTGCGCGATTTGCGCACGCAGATTGATCGGCTTGCCACCATGCATGGGAATTCGCGGGCCGAACCTTCGGGGTACGCAGGGCTCATGCAACGCGCCGGACTGAAAGAATTGGTTGGGCGCGGCCAGGAGCTTGGTCCTCAGCCCAAGCCCGACGTCTTGCAGCAGATCCAACGAGGCTCGATCGCATTCACGGGACCGGAATTCCCGGACTTCGTCGCATTCTCATACATCGCGCATTTCGCCGAGGTCCGAATTGATCCAAGGCTGCCCACTCCCCATGTCGCCCGCTACGTTAGCGTGATCGATTGCGGCCGGGTCGTCAGCCGGCGCACTGCGATGAGCCAGGCGTATGGCGGCATCATCTGGGGAATCGAGTCGGCCCTGAGCGAAGCCAGTGAAGTAGACCCTCGCTATGGCGGCTTTCTGAACAACAACCTCGCGGAGTATGCGATGGCCGTGAATGCGGACATCCGGGATCTCGATGTCTCGTTCATCGATGAGCCCGACGAACGGGTGAACGCGCTTGGTGCGAAGGGTGTTGGTGAAGTCGTGAGCGTGGGCGCGATCGCTGCGATCGCCAACGCGATCCATCACGCTACGGGCAAGCGGGTCAGACATTTCCCGATTAGGGCCGATGACCTGCTGGCGCAAAGCAGGTGACCGTCACCATGTTGGCCATCCGACGACGGCGGCAAGAACCCCGATCGTGAGTACGCAGCAGACTAGACCCAGCATCGCGGAGCCACGCCGCCGTCGCGCCGTCAAGTCAGGGCGATTGCTGCGCACTCGCCCGAGGCCGAGAGGCCGCTGCTCTGCCACGCTCAGCCTCTCCCGGCGATCGCAAGCGATCGCCTTGGGGTGACCGCGCGCCGTCGGCGCGGCAATTGGCGACCGTGACCGTTGGTAAGCGCCGCGGCCCCGAGGGGCCGCGGCGCGCACCAAAAGGTCATGGTTGCAGACGGCCGGGGCCGGGCGCGCGGGTCAAGGTTCGCGGAGCGCCTCTTGGCGCACAGCGACCGGCGTAGCCGGCTTGACCTCGGGGCGCGCGTCCGGCCCTGGCAGCGCGGACGCCTGCCGATTGGCGGCCGTTCTCCCGCTGCGAACCTGGCGGGAAGGGGCGCGATCGGCGTAAGCGGCGGGACGCGAACGCGAACCCCCGGCGTCGCGCAGCCGCGCCGACTTCGTGCTGCGCCGCTCCACCCCCGCCCGACGACTTCGTCGCCCTCGCGTCCAATCCTCCCGCGCGGATTCCGACTTTCTTCACGGGCTGGCCGGCAAAGTCGCACGCCTGCGCGACAACCGGACGGGACGAGGCATGACGCCCAGCGTGACATTCGGACGGAGGGTGCGGCCGCCCGCGACCGCGGAGCCGGCGCAATTCGACCTGGCGGTCTCGCCCCCGCGCCCCGACGCGCGCGACGCCTCGCCGTCGGCCGCGCCGGATCGGCCGGCGAGCCGCACCCATCGGTTCGCCGGAGCCACCGATCATGGGTCGCTCGACCTGCTGGAGCGCGAAATTCTCGAATCCGTGGAATCGGGCGCGGTCGAGATCATCATCCTCGTCACTTCGCCCGGCGGCCTGCTGCTGCCGATGCTGGAGGTCTACCGCCGCCTGATCTCGCTTCCCGTGAAGATCAGGACCCACGCGATCGGATCGGTCGCCTCGGCGGGCACGGTGCTGATGATGGCCGGCGCCGAACGCTCGGCCGACCCCGGCGCGACCTTTCTGTTCCATCCCGTCTCGGTCGGGCCGTATCAGAGCGCGAGCGCTTTCCAGACCAGATCGATCGAGCGCCACCGCCAGTTGTTCGAGCTCACCGCCCATGAGATCTACAAGGCGCGCACCCGGCTCCCGCCCGAGACGATCGCCCGCTTCGGCGAGGCGACGCTGGTGTTCGACGCCCCGACCGCCGTCCGGTTCGGGATCGTCGACCGGATCGAAACCTTCGGGTCGGTGTGAGATCGCCCGCGGCCGCTCCCTCAATAGCTGTGGGTCGGCCGGTCGAGCACGCTGCGGCCCATCAGGCTCGCCACGAGATCGACCAGCAGCAAAGCGGTGCGGCCGCGCTCGTCGAGGAACGGGTTGAGCTCGACGAGGTCGAGGCTGGCGACCAGCCCGCTGTCGTGCAGCATCTCCATTACCAGATGGGCCTCGCGGAAGGTCGCCCCGCCGGGGATGGTGGTGCCGACGCCGGGGGCGATCGCCGGATCGAGGAAGTCGACGTCGAAGCTGACGTGCAGCGCGCCGCCGGCGGCGGCGACCCGGCGCAGGAAGCCGTCGAGCAGCGGCGCGATCCCGCGCTCGTCGATCGCGCGCATGTCGTGGACGACGACGCCGGAGGCGGCGAGCGGCGGGCGCTCGGCGGGATCGACGCTGCGGATGCCGATCATGCAGACGTTCTGCGGCGCGATCGGCGGGCCGAACGGTGGAAAGACGCCGGCGAAGCCGGGCCGCCCGGTCGCATAGGCCATCGCCACGCCGTGGAGGTTGCCGCTCCGGGTGGTGTCGAGGGTGTGGAAATCGGGATGGGCGTCGAGCCACAGCACGAACAACGGGCGTCCCGCCTCGGCGGCCCGGCGGTTGAAGCCCGCCAGGGTTCCCGCCGCCAGGCTGTGGTCGCCGCCGAGCACGATCGGCATGCCGGATTCGCCCGCCGCATAGCAGGCCTCGGCGATCGCCTCGATCCAGCCGACGATTTCCGGCAGCGCCTTGATCGCCGGATTGGCGTGCCGGATCGCGCGCAGCGGCGCCGGGGCCAGATTGCCGCGGTCGACCACGCCATGGCCGAGCTCGCGGAGCGCGGCGGCGAGGCCGGCGGCGCGGAACGCGCTCGGCCCCATGTCGCAGCCGAGCCTGCCGGCCCCCTCCTGCACCGGGGCGCCGAGCAGGACGCAGCGGATCGGATTCATCGCCGGCGCGGCGCGCCGCCGCCGCGAGAGTGGGAACGAAGGCCGCCTGCGGCGGCCGGTGACGGGGGCGAATGGTCCAAGCAGCCCTCGAAGCGCGCTGCGCGCGTCCGGCGAATCCGCGCGCCGACGCGGGCAATAGACGCGCGGCGGGGCAAATTGCAAGGCCCCGGCCGCGCTCCTGCTTCGTCGCCCGGCGGACGGGAGCCCGCCACGCGCGGTTGCGCGGTCCGGCCGAAGCAGGCGGCGCGGCGGACTCGTTCGTCGGCGCCCCGCCAAGCCGGGAAGGTTTCCTTGCCAACCTGCTTTTCGAGCCGCGGCGCGCAAAAAAATTTTCCGTCGCGTCGGGAAAAGGCCATCGGCGGGCAAGAATCCGGACCCCGGGCGGCGAGCTATGCGGCATCCAGGTCAAGCGGTTGAAATCGGTGATATTCTATCTCGCAACCGCGAAAGGATAATGCTGCGACAGCGTGCCGCGATTTCCCTCAAATTGACCGCAAGATCATCTAAGTCATTGAAATGCAACGCCAAGAAAAACGCCAAAAAAGGCCGCTAATTCACGCTTGACACATGTGCTGTATTCCCGTCTAAAGTGATTTAACAATATTAGGGAGCGATTTATTAAGCAATTGCGAGGACGGTTGGGATATGCAGGTTTCTTCGGCGCACAAAGAGCGGGTTGCGGTTTTGGAGGTTGAGATCGGTCTCTTTGTCGTACGCTACGCGTCCTCTCGCGCCGCAAAGGCGCCGTCGGTATTCGTTCGTCCGTCGCCCAGTTGCGAAACCGATTTCCAGATCATCTCGGCGCCCGGTTGCGCCAAGGGGGTCCTTTCCAAACCGGGCGAATGCGTCGTGATCGTGGCGCCCGGCCAGGGCAGCCTCCAGGTCACCGTCTCGACAAGGGCGCTCGATGGCGATCTCGACGCCAGCATCCGCATGGAAGCGCTCGCCACGAAGGACGCCGAGGCGCTGGTCGCGGCCGAGCCCGCCGCGACCCCGAAGGCCGTCGCCTCCGGCCGGCCGGCCGCCAGGAAAGCCAAGGAGCCGCCGGTCGCCTATTCCGGCTTCGGCGTGATGGCGCATGTCGCCCGCCGCGGCGACCTGCTCGTCGAGGCTGGCGAATGGATCGGCGGCCCCGCCGCGCCGGCGCCGGTCGAGGGTCTGCAGATCAACTGGACGCCGCCCGCCGGCGTCACGCTCGACTATCAGGTGCTCGCGGTCGGCGCCGGCGGGCGCTGGTCCGCGATCGTCTCGGCGGGGGAATTCGCCGGTTCGCGCGGCCGCCGCCTGCCGCTCGTCGGCGTCCGCCTGCGGCTCGGCGGCGCGCACGCCGAGCGCTATACGCTGCTCGGCGAGGCGCTGTTCCTCGGTTCGGCCGTCGAATCCCTGACGAGCCGCGAACTGCAGTTCGTCAGCCGCAGCGGCACGGATCCGCTGGTCGGGCTCCGGCTCGACTTGCGCGAGGCGACGGCGGCCGTGCGCGAGCCGGCCGCCAGATTCGCCCCGCCCGTCAAGACCAGCGACGCCCGCAGGGGCGGTCGCGTGCGTGTTTTTCGATCCGGCCAGTTGTCCAGGCCGGATGTCGTCCCCGCGTCGACGGAAGTCGGCGAACGGGCTCTGAGCTAGCGGTCAAAGAGGAACCTTAAACAATGGCCCAATATACACTCGACCTCGGCACGATCCAAAGCGACGCGGGCAGTCCGACCGCCCTCGCCGGCTATCTGGCGGGCCAGGGGCTCACCCTCACCGGCCCGGACTTGGCCGCTTACGAGCAGGCGCTTCTCAGCATCGGGACCGCGGGCACGGTCGCCGTGTCTTCGACGAATGTCTACGACGTTTCGATCAGCGCGAGCCCGGGCAGCGGCGGCGATCTCTACGCGCTGTCGGGCACGGACGCGCTGCAGGCCAGTGCGACCGGCCCCGACTCGCTGCATGGCGGCACCGGCAGCGACACGCTGATCGGCGGCGGGGGAGCCGACACGCTCTACGGCGGAATCGGGGACGACTCGCTGCAGGCCGGCTCGGGCGCCAACCAATTGTTCGCGGGGTCGGGCTCGGATACGCTGCGCGGCGGATCGGGCGCCGACACGCTCTGGGGCTCTGCGGTCACCACGTCGAGCGCGCTGCTCTACGGCGGCGCGGGCCATAGCGCGCTTCATGCGGGCTCCGGGGCCGACTCGGTCTACGGCGGCTCGGGCGCCGACACGCTCTACGGTTCGACCACATCGACCGGCGCCGCGCTGCTCGAGGTCGCTTCCGGCGTCAACCTGCTCCTCGCCGGCGCCGGCTCGGACACGCTGCAAGCCGGGACGGGCCACGACATCCTGATCGGCGGCACGGGCCACGACTCGCTCTATGGCTCGACCGCCTCCACCGGCGGCGCCTTGCTGGTGGCCGGGTCCGCCGTCACCGCCTATCTCGCCGGCGGCTCGGGCTCCGATTCGCTCTTCGGCGGGTCTGGCGCCGATACGTTGCAGGCCGGTTCGGGCCATGACGTCCTGGTCGGCGGCATGGGCGACGACACGCTCTATGGCTCGGTCACCGCGGGAGCCGCCGCGATGATCTACGGCGGTTCGGGCGCCAATACGCTGATCCAGTCCTTCGCAGGCAATGACACGATGTGGGGCGGAAGCGGCAGCGACACGCTGATCGGCGGCTCGGGCGCCGGCATGATGTACGCCGGCTCGGGCAACGACACGCTGATCGGCGGCTCGGGCGACGAGATGATGCGCGGCTCGACCTCGTCGAGCGGCTCCGCCCTGCTGGAGGTCACCACGGGCAACAACCTGCTGTTCGGCGGCGCCGGCACGGACACGCTGCGGGCCGGGACGGGCTTCGACACCCTGATCGGCGGCATCGGCCAAGACTCGCTCTACGGCTCGACCTCCTCCTCCGGCGCCGCGACGCTGAAGGCGGGCTACGCCGCAAGCGCGGTTCTCGTCGGCGGTTTGGGCTCCGATTCGCTCTACGGCGGGACTGGCGCCGATACGTTGCAGGCCGGTTCGGGTCATGACCTGCTGGTCGGCGGCACCGGCGACGATACGATCTTTGGCTCGATCGCCTCGGGAGCCGCCGCGACGATGTACGCGGGCTCGGGCGCCAACACGGTGGTCGAGTCGCTGGCGGGCCATGACACGCTCTGGGGCGGAACCGGCAGCGACACGCTGATCGGCGGCTCGGCCGGCGGCGCGATGCACGCCGGCTCGGGCGCCGACACGCTGATCGGCGGCTCGGGCGCCGAGACGATGAGCGGCTCGACTTCGGAGAGCGGCTCCGCCCTGCTGGAGGTCTCCGCGGGCAACAACCTGCTCTGGGCCGGCGCGGGCACGGACACGCTCCAGGCAGGGTCGGGCGCCGACACGCTCTTCGGCGGCTTCGGATCCGACTCGCTATACGGCGGGTCGGGCGACGCCAAGCTGTTCGCCGGCGACGCGAGCAGCGCGCTCCTGGTCGGCGGTTCGGGATCCGACACGCTGTGGGCCGGCAGCGGCAACGACACGCTGGAGGGCGGCGCCGGCAATACCGTGCTGGTCGGCGGCTCCGGCGCCGACACGCTCCAGGCGGGGACCGGCGTCGATACGCTCTACGGCGGTTCGACGTCCACGACATTCGACCTCGCCTCGACGGCGGGCGACGGCACGGTGATCCAGGGATCCTCGGGCGACGGGGTCGTCAACCTCACCGACGCCAACGAGGCGAACGTCTCGATCAACATCAACACGCAAGGGGTGACGACGATCACGTTCAACGGAAACGGCCATACCGACACCGTGAGCAACGTCAGCACGATCCACTTCGAGGGCGGGGACACGCTCCACATCTGATGACGGTCGCCAAATCTGACGGGAAGAGGTCGGGGCGCATCGCTCCGACCTCTTCGCCATTGCGGTCCGCGCGGATCGAACGGGGTGCGGCGCCCGGGGCTCGCCCCATCGGCGCCCCGGCCGCCAATTCTTACCGGAGCATTCCATGGACGACGCCGACTCGACGCTGATCGCAGGGGAACCCGAAGGCGCGACATCGAGCGCGCTCGGATGCCTGATCGCCGTCGGCCGCCATCACGGCCTCAATCTCACGATTCCGCAGATCATCGCCGACAACCTGCTGAAGAGCGCGCAGGTCGGCGCGGCGGAGATCGTCCGCTGCGCCCGGCGGGCCGGGCTCAAGGCCAAGGCGGTCAAGCTCGATTGGCGCGGGCTGACCCACCTGCGGAAGGCGCTGCCGGTCATCGTCGGCCTCAAGAGCGGCGCCAGCATGGTGCTGGTCAGCGTGAACGCCGGCGAGCCGAGTCCCGGCGTCGCCCTTCAGGACCCGAACGCGGACACCGGCGTGCTGCTCCACGTCGACAGGGTCCGCTTCGAGGAGGCCTGGACCGGCGAAGTCGTCCTCGTGCGGCGCGACTACGGAATCGTCGACGAGGAGCAGCCGTTCAGCGTCGGGCTGATCGTGGGGCTGATCTTCCGCGAGCGACGGCTCGTCCGCGATCTCTCCATGTGCGCCATGGCGCTCAGCATATTCGCGCTCGCGCCGATCGTCTTCGTGCGGCTGATGTCGGACAAGGTCATCTATTACGACAGCATGAACACGTTCGTCGTCCTGTGCCTGGCGATGGGCGTCGTCATCGTCTTCGAGGCGATCTTCTCCTATCTCCGATCGTTCCTGCTGCTGATCGTCACCGCGCGGGTCGACGTCCGCCTGTCCGAATACATGTTCGACCGGGTGCTGAAGCTGCCGATCGACTATTTCGAGCGCACCCAGGTCGGCCTGATCGGCGCCCATATGAACGAGATCTTCAAAATCCGCACATTCCTGGCCGGCCAGCTGTTCGGGACCATTCTCGATTCCATGACCCTGGTCGTCTTCCTGCCGGTGATGTTCTTCTTCAGCCCGGTGCTGACCGCGGTGGTCCTCTCCTGCTGCGGCCTGATCGTGATGTGGCTGCTCGTCATGCTGCCGACCTACAAGAAGGTCAGCGGCAGGGTGATCGCCGCCGAAGCCCAGCGCGGCGCCTTCCTCTACCAGACGCTGGCGGGCATACGGACGATCAAGTCGCTCGCGCTGGAGACCCGTCAGCGCCAGCAATGGGACGTGCACATCGCCAAGGTCGCCAAGCTGAAAATGTCCGAGGGCTTCGTCGCCTCGGTCATCCAGACCGGCGTGCGGCCGCTCGAGCGGCTGGCGGTGTCCGGCTCCTATGCGCTCGGCGTCTATTTCGCGATCACGACCAAGGACCCGGTCTATATCGGGGCGCTGTTCGCGTTCCTGATGCTGACCCAGCGCGTCGCGGCGCCGCTCATGCAGATGGCCAAGCTGATCAACCAGTACGACGAGGCGCGCTCGGCGGTGGCGATCGTGGGCGGCCTCGTCAACCAGCCCAAGGAGGAGGGCTCGGCCGGCCACGGCGTGCGCTCGCCGCTCAAGGGCCAGGTCGAGTTCGCCAACCTCCGTTTCAAGTACCGCGGCGCGACCAATCCCGCGCTCGACGGCGTCTCGTTCGAGGTTCCGATCGGCGCGACGCTCGGCATCGTCGGGCGCAGCGGTTCCGGCAAGACGACGGTGACGCGCCTGCTGCAGCGCCTGCATTCCGAATATGAGGGCCTCATCAAGATCGACGGCGTCGACGTCCGCGAATACGACGTCACCCACCTGCGCCGCAGCCTCGGCGTCGTGCTGCAGGAGAATTTCCTGTTCAGCGGCACGATCCGCGACAACATCACGGCCGCCAAGCCGCACGCGACCTTCGACGAGGTGGTGCGCGCCGCGCGTCTGGCCGGCGCCGAGGAATTCATCGACCGGCTGCCGCGCGGCTACGAGACCCACATCTACGAGGGATCGCCGAATCTCTCGGGCGGTCAGCGCCAGCGGCTGGCGATCGCGCGGGCCCTCATCGTCGACCCGAGAATCCTGATTCTCGACGAGGCGACCAGCGCGCTCGATCCCGACAGCGAGGCGATCGTCAACGAGAACATCCGGCGCATCGCGCGCGGGCGCACCGTCATCGTGATCTCGCACCGGCTGTCGTCGCTCGTCAATTCGGACGCCATTCTCGTGCTCGAGCGCGGCAAGGTGGTCGACATCGCCAAGCACTGGGAGCTGCTCGAGCGCTGCGAAATCTACAGCGGGCTCTGGAACCAGCAGAACCGCCATATCGCGGCCGCATCGCGGCCGGCCACCGCGACCCGGGGGCCGTCCCTTGTCTCCTAACCCCCCGGCGCTCGCCACCGTCCGACGCTTCCAGTCCGAGATCGCCGCGGTCCGCGAGGAGCCCGAACCTCTCGCGGCGCGGATGACGATATTCGTCCTGTTCGGGCTGCTGGTCGCCATCGCCCTGTTCCTGACCTTCGCGCGCGTCGACCGCGCGGTCAGCAGCAGCGCCGGCCGGATCATCAGTTCGGAGCCGATGACGATCTACCAGGCGCTCGATGCGTCGATCATCAAGAGCATCGACGTCAAGGAGGGCGAGCGCGTCGAGAAGGGCCAGCTGCTGGCGACGCTCGATTCGACCTTCGCGGCCGCCGACGTCCTGCAGCTCAAGCAGCAGATCGACAGCCTCGACGCCCAGATCGCGCGCGCAGAGGCCGAGCTCGCCGGCGGGCCGCTCGCGTTTCCCGCCAATCCCGATCCCGAATACGGGAAATATCAGGTCGTG
>JBEKZS010000145.1:0-10499 GCA_049509635.1 Roseiarcus sp. | reverse complement strand
CATGTAGCCAATCCCGCGCGTCGAGGCGATCAGCTCCGCGGCGACCAGCGTGCCCCAGCCGACGCCGAGCGAGATGCGAAAGCCGGTGAGGATCTCCGGCAGCGCGCTCGGCAGCATGATGCTGCGGAACAATTGCCAGCGGGTCGCACCGAGCGAGAGCGCCGCGTTGATCCGCTCGAGCGGCACGCTGCGCACGCCGGCCTGCGCGGACAGGCAGATCGGCGCGAACATCGCGAGGGCGAGCAGGGTGATCTTGGAGGTCTCCCCGATGCCGAGCCAGATGATCATCAGCGGCAGGTAGGCGAGCGGCGGCAGCGGCCAGTAGAACTCGATCGGGGGGTCGAAAATGCCCTTCGCCCAGCGATTGAGCCCCATCGCGAGGCCGATCGGAACCGCCAGCACGAGCGCGATGGCGGCGGCGATCGAAATCCGCAGCAGGCTCGCCGACAGGTGCTGCCAAAGCGTCGCATTGGCGTAGCCGTCCTGCGCGACCGCGACGAACTGGGTCAGGACTTCTCCGGGCGAGGGCAGGAACAGCGGCGCGACCAGCCGGAGGCTGGACGCCAGCTGCCAGAGCGCGAGCAGGACGACGATGGTGACGATGCTGATGCGCGCGGTCCGGCCCGAGCCGAGATCGCCATTGCGCATCGCCACGATGCGCGGCGCCGCCTGCGCGGCGGCGGCTTCGGAGTCGGCGATGATCGCGTCAGACAAGGGCGGGGCTCCTGGCGGGTTCCTCGATCGATCGCTCGGGTCGGTGGATGATGGCGCGAATCGCCTCGCGCAGGCGCACGAACTCCGGGTCGGTGGTGATCGCGCCCCAGTCGCGCTCGGCGACGAACCGGCGCACGAAGCCGATGTCGTAGCGCGCCACGATCCGCCCGGGGCGCGGCGACATCACCACGACATGGGTGCCGAGCGAGAGCGCCTCGTCGATCGAATGGGTGATGAGGAAGATCGTCTTGCGCGTCCTCGCCCAGATCGCGATCAGCAATTCATGCATCTGCTCGCGCGTGAGGCTGTCGAGCGCGCCGAACGGTTCGTCCATCAGCAGGATCGCCGGATCGGTCGCCAGCGCCCGGGCGATGCCGACCCGCTGGCGCATGCCGCCCGACAATTCATAGGGCGCAGCGCGGGCGAAATCGCCGAGCCCGACGAGGCCGAGCAGATCCTGCGCCTTGGCGCGGGCCGCCGCGCGGCCGAGCCCGGCGAAGTCCAGACCCAGCGCGACATTGTCGATGACGTTGCGCCAGGGCAGCAGCGTGTCCTTCTGGAACACCACGCCGCGATCGGCGCCGGGCCCCTTCACCGGCCTGCCCTCCAACAGGATCGAGCCCTCGCTGATCGGCAGGAATCCCGCGATCGCGTTCAGCAGGGTCGACTTGCCGCAGCCCGAAGCGCCGAGCGCGACGACGATGTCGCCGGCCGGAATGCTGAGCGACACGCGATCGAGCGCCTTGACCTGCCCCTCGCGTCCGCCCGCGAACACGACGCTGGCGTTGTGGATTTCGAGCATCGGACTTGTCCCTGCCGGTCGAATGGTGGGGGGCCGCCCATGGAGAAGACGGCCCCCGTCTCGGCTCGGAGGTCCCGGGAAGGCTAAGGGACCCCTGGCCAAACGCTCGAGGTCAGTTCGTGGTCTGCGCCGTCCCGCCGAGATAAGCCGGGGTGACGAAGGCCGCGTAACTCGGCAGGACCTGGGTGATCTTCTTCTGTTCCTTGAGGAATTCGGAGGTCGCCTTCAGGATCGCCGCGACCCCGCTCTTTTCGCCGCCGCCGAGCCAGGCCGCCGACGCCTGGGCGTCGAGCGGCAGCAGCGACAGATTGGTCAGCGCCGAAGCCTGGTCCGCCGGCGTGCCGCCGAGCAGCTTGGCGAGCGTCTTGGCGTTGTCGGAATCGGCGCCCCAGGCGGCCTTGTCCTTCTGGAACGAGGTCGAATAGCGGTCGATCACGCCGGCGAAGGCCGACAGGAATTTCGGATTGTCCTTGGCGAAGGCGGCGGTCGCGACCCATGCCGAGAAGGTCGGGGCGCCGCGGTCGGCGACCTGCTTGGAGGTGAGCAGGACCTTGCCGGTCTTCTTGATCTCGGTCAGCGCGGGATCCCAGACGAAGGCGGCGTCGATGTCGCCGCGGTTCCAGGCCGCCACGATGTCGGGCTGGGGAATGGCGAAGACCTGGGCGTCCTTCTCGGGAATGCCCTCCTGCTTCAGGACCGACAGCAGCTGGTAATGGTCGGTCGACACCGGCGCGGCGGCGAGCCGCTTGCCCTTGAGGTCGGAGGGCTTTTCGATGCCAGCGCCGTTGCGGACGATCAGCGCCTCGTCGGTGCCCGAGACCGAGGCGAGATAGAAGGCCTTGACGTCTAGGCCCCTGCTGGTCGCCGCCGCGAACGGGCTCGAGCCGACATAGCCGATCTGGACGTCGCCCGATGCGATCGCCGCGAAGATTTCGGCGCCCGAATTGAACCGCCGGAAGTCGATGTCATAGCCGGTCGCCTTGGCGAAATCGCCGTTGGCGATGGCGACGCTGGAAGGCAGCGCGTCGGTCTGGTAGCCGACGACGACCTTCTTGGCCTCGGCGAAGGCGGCCGAGCCGGTGAGGGCGATTCCGGCGGCCAGAACGCCGGCGCCGAGGAAGGAACGACGGGAGAGATTCATCTGGATTGACCTTTTGGAGGTGGGCGGGTCCGGCGCCGCGGCAATCCCGGCGCTGAGGCGCCCGCAACAACGGGCGGAACGAGGGCGAGTCTTCGGTTGCGTCAGGAGCGCTTCAACACCGCCACTTCATCGTCACCCTCCTGGTTGCCTGGATAAGACCATTAAATCGATAAAATTAATATATTTAATTATCGACGAAAATTCCGGCCTGTCAAACGGAATCTTTTGCGCCGTGGAAATCTCCCGGCTGGCCTGACGAGGCGGGGCCGCGGCGCCGGCCGATCTCCGCGCGGCTTGCATCGCGCCGCGCGGGCGTGATTGATGGGCGGCGATGGCGCCCGGCCCGCCGGCGAGTCCTCCCATGTATGCTCAAGCGATCGGCGCGACGCGCCATGCCTTCGCCGACCTGAAGACCCTGCTCGCCAAAGCCTCGCCGCCGCGCTCGGGCGACGTCCTCGCCGGCGTCGCGGCCGACAGCGCCGAGCAGCGCGTCGCCGCCCAGATGGCGCTCGCCGACGTGGCGCTGAAGACCTTCCTGACCGAGGCCGTGATCCCCTACGAGCGCGACGAGGTGACGAGGCTGATCCTCGACCGCCACGATGCGGGAGCCTTCGCCCCGGTCGGCTCGCTGACCGTCGGCGGCTTTCGCGACTGGCTGCTCTCGGATGAGGCGACCGGCGCGAGCCTCGCCGCCGTGGCGCCCGGGCTGACGCCCGAGATGGTCGCCGCGGTCGCGAAGATTTCGCGCAACCAGGACCTCATGCTGATCGGCTCGAAATGCCGGGTGACCACCCGGTTTCGCGGCACGATCGGCCTGCCCGGGCGGCTGTCCTCGCGCGTCCAGCCGAACCATCCGACCGACGATCCGGCCGGCGTGCTCGCCAGCGTGATCGACGGCCTGCTGCTCGGCTGCGGCGACGCGGTGATCGGCGTCAATCCGGCGCTCGACAGCCCGGAGCGCTGCGCCGATCTGCTGCGCCTCCTCGACGACGTCCGCCAGCGGCTCGCCATTCCCACCCAGTCCTGCGTGCTGACCCATGTGACGACGACGCTGCGGCTGATCGGGCAGGGCGCGCCGGTCGACCTGGTGTTCCAGTCGATCGGCGGGACTGAGGCGACCAACCGCGGCTTCGGGATCGATCTGGCGCTGCTCGCCGAGGCCCATGCCGCCGCGCTGTCGCTGCGGCGCGGGACGGTCGGCGACGACTGCATGTATTTCGAGACCGGGCAGGGCAGTTCGCTGTCGGCGGGCGCCCACGAGGGCTGCGACCAGCAGACGCTGGAGGCGCGCGCCTATGCGGTCGCGCGCGCGTTCCGGCCGCTGCTGGTCAATTCGGTGGTCGGCTTCATCGGCCCGGAATATCTGTTCGACGGCCGCCAGATCATCCGCGCCGGGCTCGAGGATCATTTTTGCGGCAAGCTGCTCGGCCTGCCGATGGGCTGCGACGTCTGCTACACCAACCATGCCGAGGCCGACCAGAACGACATGGACATCCTGCTCGTCGCCCTCGCCGCCGCCGGCGTCGCCTTCGTGATGGCCGTGCCGGGCGCCGACGACGTGATGCTGAACTACCAGAGCACCAGCGGCCACGACGTGCTCGCGACCCGCCGGCTGCTCGGCCTGAAGCCGGCGCCGGAATTCGAGGACTGGCTGGCGCGGATGGGGCTCTCAGATGGCGGGGTCGGGCCGGCGGCGCTGCCGGGGCGGATGCGGGAGCTGCTGGGGGCGGGATGATGGGGAAGCTGACGGGTTGCGGCCGCCCGATATCGGCGATCGGCCTGGGTTCGAAGCGGGATCGGCCGATCCGGCGCGCAGCGTGAGAGGGATTCCATGGCCCGCCCCCGTCGCCGTAGCGCGGTCCACCCCGTCGCGGTCATCCGCCCGCCATCGCTCACGCGTCGCTCCGGCCCGGAAGCCGGCGGAAATCTTTGGAAACATTTGGAAACTCCTGGAAACTGTCGGAAACTCTTTGGAAGCGCGTTTCTTTCCAGGTTTCTCATGAGATTTTGTGGAGTTTCAAGGGCTTGCGAGCGCGCGGACATATTCTGCGACCCCGCGACGCCCGCGCTTGCCGGGCGCTCGAGGGGGCCGGAATCGGCTTTGATCGACGGTGAGCCGGATCTTGCGGTCCGGCCGGGCAGGCGGGGTCACCGAGGACTCCTCTTACGGAGGGGCATCATTCTGAATACCAGAAATTCGGGTCTCCGACAAGCGTTTTGTGAGGGACGGCGCCGCGCTACCGAAGCGTCCCGGCCTATCGAGGCCGGGGCCCTCGGGCTGCGGCTCCAACGCGACCCTGGAAGCCGCGTTCGGCGCAGGCCTTGTTCGCTTCGAATTGGACGTGCATGCCGACAATGCGCGGGCGATTGCGCTCTACGACAGGGTCGGCTTTGCGAGGGATGACATTGTGCGGCAGGCAAATGGGGCCATGGGGCAACTTGCAGAAGATCGTGGCCTTTGCGACGACGGAAGGGAGCGCCCAAGGGGCGCGCAACCTCGTCGGAGGCAGACAGGCGGTTTCGGTCGAAGCAACGGAGCACAAGATGAACAGTCGACTGAAAGTATTATTCCCTCTGTTTGTGTGGTGTTATGCCCCTGGCTGGCCGTCAAGCGCCGGTGAAGCGATTGACGGGACGGTGCAAGGGTTGCGGGGAGGCGGAAAGGATAGCGCATTTTTGAACGCATTTCTAAAGCACTATCCAAGCGCCTCGAATGCCAGAATTAGGAATCTGCGACAGCCCGACAGCGACGAGATATGCGGAGAGTATTCTGCTGACAAAGCCGGGTGGCGACCATTCTGCATTTCCGCCTGGGGAGGAGGGACTTTCTGAAACCAATTCCAGATTAGTGACGACTCGGCGCCGCTCCGGATTTTCGGATTGCTCAGCGCATCAATTCCATCACGCCCCGGCGCGGGGCAGCTCCTCGAACATCGCCGTCGTCAGGCTTGACCGGGCCGTGCGCCGCCCGGGCTGCGCGCCGTCATGAAAGAGCCGGACCGGGACCCGGCGCGCTTCTGGGGAACTCGTCGCCATGCCGATAGCCGAAGCCGGCGTCGTATGTGCGCAACGGCGTGCGGCGGTCGAGCGGACCATGCGTCTGTTGACGCCGACCGCGATTTTCCGCCACCTTGGCGATATTGCTGCAGGGAGCATCGGACGACCATGCAAACCAACCGGAAGCCGGCGCGGGCCGGACTTATGCTCGCCGGGACGGAAGCCATGCTCCATGTCGCGGATTTTCAGAGAGCGTGCGACTATTTCGTCGCCAGGCTCGGCTTCGACCTCGAATTCACCTACGGCGAACCCGCCTATTACGGCCTCGTGAACCGCGATCGCGCGCGCTTGTGCATCAGGCATGTGGGCGAGGCGGTTTTCGTCGGCGACGTCAGGGAGCGCGAGCAGCTGCTGTCGGCGTCGTTCACTCTCGCCACGGCGGCGGAGATCGAGGCGCTGTTCCTGGAGTTCCAGGCGGCGGGCGTCGACTTTTTCCAGACCCTCCGGAAGGCGCCCTGGGGGGCCCGGAATTTCATCGTCCGGGACCCCGACGGCAATCTCATCCTGTTCGCGGGCCCGGCTGATTGAGGCCGACCGTTGTGTGGCCATCCGGAAAGCGGCGCTTGGCGGCGGGCGAGGATTGCGAGGCGACCCGCCGGGCGTTCATCGCTGGACCTGCATCGGTCGATGGGGAGTTAAGCCGCCTCGCCGCGCGGCAGCGCGCGCCCGGTCTCGAGCAGCGTCTTGAGCTGGGAAATGACCTGCGGCCAGCCCCCCGAAATGCCGGCGAGCATTTTCGGGTCGCCCTCGAGCCCGTCATGGGTGACCGTCAGGCGGACGAGTCCGCCGCCCAGCGGCTCGATATCGAAGCTGACGGCCGAGTGTTTCGACTCGTCGTCGAAGTCGGTCGGCCTCGCCCAGGTGTATGCGAGGCGGCGCGGCGGGCTGTGCTCGACGATCCTGCCGGCCATGTCGATGGCGCCGGTGTCGACGCGCCGATGCTCCCAGCGGGAGCCGGGCTTCCAGTCCGAGATGTTCTCGTGCGCCGGGCTGTCCGCCTTCACGCCGAGCCAATACTGGCGCGTCACCTCGGGGTCGACCAGCGCCCGCCAGACTTTGTCCGGCGTCGTTGCGATATAGGTGACATATACGAAGCTGGGGTTCGTCATCCTCATGTCCTTCCCGTTGCGTCTCGAGGTCGTGCAACAAGCCCGGGCGTCGCCGCTCGAATTTCCTGACCCGGCGTTGGCGGACCTCGTGGATCGGAACGGGTCTGATGAGGTGAGAGCTTCTCCCGCCCCTTCCAGACCGCCGTGACCGGATCGGCCTCGACGAGAATATCGATGCGCTGGCGCGCCGATCGCCGCTTCATGTCGAGGCGCTCGCCCACCGCCCCGGGCGTCCGGCCGTCGTCGGCGGCCAGAAGTCGAGAACCTCGCGCCGGCCTGAATCGGGCAGGGCTTTGAACACTTTGTCCGCCTGATCCAACACGACCTCCATCCGACCGCCATCATGCAGGTAAAAAACTGCATGTCAACAGGCAGGTGCGGGCCTGCATGAAAATATCGGGGCGCTCGCGAGATCGCGGCGCGCGAACATCAATGTTCCCGTCGCCTGGCGCGTCGCTCAAAACGGAAGGGCTTTCGAGTGCGGGTCGAACGACTTCTGCAAGAGGCCGCGGTACGACCGAAGCGGTCCGAGCGCCGGGCATTCCGTTCAGTCGCCGAAGCGTCCCGAAGTGACATGGTCCAGTATGAATTTGACGAAGGCGCGAACCTTCGCCGGCGGCGCGTGGCGCGACAGATGATAGACGTGCAGCGGGAACCGCTCGCCATTCCAGTCAGGGAACAATTCGACCAGCTTGCCCTCGCGCAACGCGCCTTGCAGTCCGAGTTCCATCGGCTGGGCTATGCCGAGACCGGCGATGCACGCCGCCACCGCCGTGGCGCCGTCGTTCACGAGCAGGCGGCCGGTAACCCTTACCGTCAGCACCTCGGCTGCGCGGTGGAATTCCCAGCCGAACGGGCGGCCCGTGGCGGGATCACGAAACAGCAGGCATTCATGCGGCCTCGTCGCGAGTTCGGTCGGATGCCGCGGGCGGCCGTAGCGCGCTAGGTAGGCGGGCGACGCCGTGGTCAGAACCCGCGAATCCAGCAGCTTGCGCGTCACCAGACCGGAGGGTTCAGGCTCGCCGAAACGAACCGCGGCGTCGAAGCCGTCGGAGACGAGGTCGCCCAGCGTGTCGCGCGCCACCAGTTCGAGGGTCAGAGCGGGGTAGGCGTCGAGAAAGATTTGCAAGCGGGGGGCGAGCAGCAGGCTGGCGAACCACGGATCGCAATTCACACGCAGGCGCCCGCTGACGGTCCGGGCCTCGCCGGTGACATTGCCGGTCGCTTCCGCCATGCCGGCGAGCAGGGGCGAGACCTCGGCGTAAAGGCGCCTTCCGGCCTCGGTCAGCGTCGTGGCGCGGGCGTTGCGATCAAAAAGTCGCACGCCCAGCCGGGCCTCCAGCCTGCCGATCGCGCGGCTGACCGCGGAGGCCGTGATGCCCAGCGCGTCGGCGGCGCGAATGAAACTGCCGGTCTCCGCCACCGTGACCAGGGTGCCGATGCCGGCTAGGAGCCGTCCATCGAAGCTCATGGATGATTTTCTGTCATCATAACGATGATAACTTTGCGCTTTGTTCACGCAAAGTCCAGTGCGATCCTGCCGATACCGACGGCGTAGGCCGGGCGACGAGGGAGATGGAAGATGGAACTGAACGGCAAGCGGGTCGTGGTCCTGGGCGGAACCTCCGGGATCGGGTTGGCGGTGGCGGAGGCCGCCGGACGCGCGGGCGCCACGCTTGTGGTCGCATCGAGCAGCCAGACGAATGTGCAGGCTGCGGTCGCGCGATTGCCGGATCGAACCGAAGGGCAGGTTGTGGATTTGCACGACGAGGCGGCGGTGCGGGCGTTCTTCGCCCGGACAGGCGCATTCGATCACCTCGTCTTCACCGCCGGCGAGAGCCTGCAGCTGGGCCTGCTGAAGGATCTGTCGCTGGACGACGCGCGGCGGTTCTTCGAGCTTCGCTACTGGGGCGCCCTGACCGCGGCGAAATATGGCGCGCCGTCGATCAGGCGGGACGGATCGATCGTGTTCACGTCCGGGATCGCCGGGGCGCGGCCCCAGCCCGGCTGGTCGATTGGCGCGAGCATTTGCTCGGCGATGGAGGGGCTGACCCGGGCGCTCGCCGTCGAACTGGCGCCGGTGCGGGTGAACATCGTCTGTCCGGGCTTCGTCCGAACGCCGCTCTGGCGCAACATGGCGGAACACGAGCGTGAGGCGATGTACGCGGCGGCAGGGAACAAACTGCCGGTGGGCCGGGTCGGCGAGGCCGCCGATCTGGCGGCGGCCTACCTGTTCCTGATGCGCCAGGGCTTCGCGACCGGCCAGAGCCTGGTCGTGGACGGCGGCGCGGCGCTCGTCTGAACAGGCGGAAAATCGTGGCCGGCAGGCGAGGAACGAAGCGCGGGAGCCGAGCGGCCACCCGGCGGCGGACGATGGCGCGCAATCGCACTGACTTGACGCCGGCACGTCGCCGTGGCCCCCTCCACAGCGGTCGCCCGCGTGAACCCGCCGCCGTCCACCCCCGCCCCGCGCCACACCCACGAGACCCCCAATGCCCAGACCCCGATCGGCCCTCGTCACCGGCGCCAACAAGGGCATCGGCCGCGAGATCGCGCGCCGCCTCGCCGGGCTCGGCTATCTCGTCTGGCTCGGCGCCCGCGACGCCGCGCGCGGCGAGGAAGCGGCGGCGGCCCTGCGCGGGATGGGCGGCGATGTCCGCTTTGTCGCGCTCGACGTCGCCGATTCCGCCAGCGTCGCGCGCGCCGCCCAGACGCTCGCGCGTGCGAGCGACCGGCTCGACGTCCTCGTCAACAACGCCGGAATCGCGCTCGATCGCGGCGTCGCGCCGAGCGCGCTCGAGCTCGCCGTGATGCAGGCGACCTACGAGGTCAACGTGTTCGGCCCGGTGCGCGTCACCCAGGCCGTCCTGCCGCTGCTGCGCGCCGCGCCCGCCGCGCGAATCGTGATGATGAGCAGCGGCCTCGGCTCGCTCGGGCGGACCTCCGACCCCGCCTTTCCGTCCTACCCGACCAATCTGCTCGCCTATAATTCGTCGAAGTCGGCGCTCAACGCGATCACCGTCATCTTCGCCAAGGAACTGCGCGACACGCCGATCAAGGTCAACGCCGCCGATCCCGGCTACACCGCCACCGACCTCAACGCCCACAGCGGCCCGCGCAGCGTCGCGCAGGGCGCCGAGATCGCGGTGCGGCTCGCCACATTGCCCGACGACGGGCCGACCGGCGGCTATTTCAACGACGAGGGGCCGCAGCCTTGGTGAGCGGCGGACATGGCTGAAGCGCTCGAGCCGGCCGATCCGCTATGGGCGCGGCTGCGCGCGGCGACGCCGGCGCGGATCGGCCTGCCACGCGCGGGCGCCTCGCTGGCGACCCCGGCGCTGCTCGCCTTCCAGCTCGCCCACGCCCGCGCGCGCGACGCAGTGCACGAGGCGCTCGACGGCGAGGCGCTCGCCGCGGCGTTGCGCGCGCGCGGACTCGCCTGCGTGCAGTTGCGCAGCGCCGCAGCCGATCGCGCGACCTATCTTGCGCGTCCCGATCTCGGCCGGCGGCTCGATCCGGCCTCGCGCGCGGCGCTGACGGCGCCGCCCGGCGGCTGCGACCTCGCCTTCGTTTTCGTCGACGGACTCTCCGCGCGCGCCGTCGGGAGCCATGCGCCGGCGCTGCTCGACGTGGTCCTGCCGGTGTTTCGCGATTCTGGCTGGCGGCTCGGCCCGGC
>JBEKZS010000144.1:0-10504 GCA_049509635.1 Roseiarcus sp. | reverse complement strand
GAGATATCTCAGGAGCGGATTTGCTTCTGCAGAGCGAAGCGCGCCCATTCACACCGTGGACACCATGTGGACACCATGGGAGAAAAGCGAAAGGCCGCCTCGCGGCGGCCTTCTCATAACGCTCTGATTTCCTTGAGGAAATCTGGAGCGGGCGAAGGGATTCGAACCCTCGACCCCAACCTTGGCAAGGTTGTGCTCTACCCCTGAGCTACACCCGCATCCATGACGGCGTCGCCATCGAGGCGCTTATGCCGCAAGCGAGCCAGGATTGCAACTGCGTCGCGACCTTCGCCGCGGCGGCCGGGCTTCGCCCGGATCGAGCCCGACGAGGATCCCGTAAACACAGCGGCGTGAGTTGAAGTTTCGCGGCCGCCATGCGATGCGGATGCGCATTACGAGGTTCGACGATGAACGAAACGGTCGATCCGGCTCGGATCGAAGCCAAGCCCCAAGCGCCGCCGCCGCCCGTGCTGCCGGCGCAGGCGCCGCGCAAGAACCGTCGCCTCGTCAAGTGGTTCTGGGTATCGGCGATCGCGGCGGCGGCGATTTTCGCATGGCAATATTTCGAAAAGGGGGAGGAGCCCGCGCCGGCCACGGCGCCGAAGGCCGCCCAGTCGGCCGGCGCGCCCCAGACGATCCAGGACGCGGAAGCGACCCGCGGCGACATTCCGCTCTATGTCAACGCGCTGGGCACCGTGACCTCGCTCGCGACCGTGACGGTGCGAACCCAGATCGCCGGCACCCTGCAGCAGATCGGCTTCGTCGAGGGCCAGATCGTCGAGGCCGGCGATTTCCTCGCCCAGATCGACTCGCGCCCCTATCAGGCGACCCTCGCCCAGGCGCAGGGCCAACTGGCCAAGGATACGGCGCTCCGCGCCCAGGCCGAGGCCGATCTCGCGCGCTATCAGACGCTCGGCCGCCAGGATTCGATCGCGACCCAGCAAATCGACGATCAGAAATTCCTGGTCGCGCAGGACAAGGCCGCGATGGCGAGCGACCAGGCCCAGATCGACGCCGCCAATCTCAACATCGCCTATTGCCGAATCGTCGCGCCGGTCGGCGGCCGCGTCGGGCTGCGCCAGGTCGACCAGGGCAATTACGTCCAGGTCACCGACGCCAACGGCATCGTCGTCATCACCCAGATTCAACCCATCAGCGTCATCTTTTCGACGCCCGAGGACAACCTGCCGCAGATCGCCGCGCGCATGAACAGCGGCGCGACGCTGCCGGTCACGGTGTTCGATCGCGCCAACGTCAAGGAGCTCGCGACGGGCTCGCTGACGACGACCGACAACCAGATCGACACGACGACCGGCACCTTCAAGCTCCGCGCGGGCTTCACCAACGACGACGGAGCGCTGTTTCCCAACCAGTTCGTCAACGCGCGCCTGCTCGTCGACACGCTGACCGGAGCGGTGGTCGTTCCGACGCCCGCCATCCAGCTCGGCCCGAACGGCAATTTCGCCTATGTCGTGAAGGACGACGACACGGTCAGCGTGCGCAGCGTCAAGATCGGGCCGGCTGATGCCGGCCGCACGGCGATAACCAGCGGCCTCGCGATCGGCGAGAAGGTCGTGATCGACGGCGCCGACCGGCTTCGCGAAGGCGCGAAAGTCGTGGTGCGCAACAACGCGGCCGCGGCCGCGGGCGCGGCGGGCGCCGGACCGAGGCCAGCGGCCGCCAGCCCCGCGGATTCCGATGCGGCCGGCGCGCGTCGCCGCCATCGGCAGAACCAGGATTCCGGCGGCTCGCCGGCGGCAAGCCCGCCCCCATGACGCCCGCACTGCGGAGGGTCTGGCCGTGAATCCTTCGCGCCTGTTCATCGAACGGCCGGTAGCGACGTCGCTGCTGATGATCGCGATCATGCTGGTCGGCATGGTCGCCTACAAGTTCCTGCCGCTGTCGGCGTTGCCCGAGGTCGACTATCCGACGATCGAGGTCCAGACCTTCTATCCCGGCGCCAGCCCCGAGGTGATGACCTCGTCGATCACCGCGCCGCTCGAGCGGCAATTCGGCGAAATGCCGAGCCTGTCGCAGATGACCTCGCAGAGTTCGGCGGGCTCGTCGGTGATCACCCTGCGGTTCGGGCTCGACATCAACATCGACATCGCCGAACAGGAGGTCCAGGCCGCGATCAACGCCTCGGGCAACCTGCTGCCCGCCGATCTCCCGGCGCCGCCGATCTACGCCAAGGTCAATCCGGCGGACGCGCCGATCCTCACCCTGGGAGTCACCTCGGCAACCCTGAAACTCATCGATGTCGAGGACATCGTGGAGGGGCGGATCGCGGCCAAGCTGTCGCAATTGCCCGGCGTCGGCCTGGTCTCGATTTCAGGCGGCCAGCGCCCCAGCGTGCGGATTCACGCCAACCCGCTCGCCCTCGCCGCCTACGGGCTCAATCTCGACGACTTGCGAACCACGATCGGCAATCTCAACGTCAACACGCCCAAGGGCAATTTCGACGGCCCCGCGGAATCCTTCTCGATCAACGCCAACGACCAGATCAAGAAGGCGAGCGACTACGTCGACGCGGTCGTCGCGTTCCGCAACGGCGCGCCGGTGCGGCTGTCGGACGTCGCCACGATCGAGCAGGCCCCGGAAAACGCCAAGCTCGCGGCCTGGATGAACGCGACGCCGGCCCTGATCGTCAACATCCAGCGCCAGCCCGGCGCCAACGTCATCGCGGTGGTCGACAGTATCAAGGCGCTGCTGCCGGCGATCAGCGCCTCGATCCCGTCCTCGGTCGTCATCACCCCGCTTACCGACCGGACCACGACGATCCGCGCCTCGGTCGCCGACGTCGAATTCGAGCTGGGGCTGGCGGTCGGGCTGGTCGTGCTGGTGATCTTTCTGTTCCTGCGCAATGTGCCGGCGACGGTCATTCCGAGCCTGTCGGTGCCGCTCTCGCTGGTCGGGACGCTGGCGGTGATGTACCAGCTCGGCTTCAGCCTCGACAATCTCTCGCTGATGGCGCTGACCATCGCGACCGGGTTCGTCGTCGATGACGCGATCGTGATGATCGAGAACATCGCGCGCTTCCTCGAGATGGGCGAATCGCCGCGCCACGCGGCGCTCAGGGGATCGGAACAGATCGGCTTCACGATCATCTCGCTGACGATCTCGCTGCTGGCGGTGCTGATTCCCCTGCTGTTCATGGGCGACGTGGTCGGCCGGCTGTTCCACGAATTCGCGATCACGCTCGCGGTGACGATCGTGATCTCGGCGGTGGTGTCGCTGACGCTGGTGCCGATGCTGTGCGCCAAGTTGCTGAAGCCGCACACGGCGGGCAAGTCGAGGGCGTCCGATGCGAGCGGCGGCCGGTTCTTCCAGACGCTGGTTCGCCTCTATGGCCGCGCGCTCGGAATCGTCCTCGACAATCAGGCAGTCACGTTGATCGTCGCGCTCGCGACCTTCTTCCTCACAGCCTATCTCTACGTCGTCATCCCCAAGGGATTCTTTCCGATCCAGGACACGGGCGTCATCCAGGGCGTGACGCAGGCCGCACAGACGACGTCGTTCTCGGCGATGGCTCGCCACCAGCAGGAGCTGGCGGAAGCGATATTGAAGGACCCGGACGTCGTCAGCCTGTCCTCGTTCATCGGCGTCGACGGCTCGAACATCACGCTCAATTCCGGGCGGCTGCTGATCAACCTGAAGCCGCATGCCCAGCGCCCGCTTACCGCGAGCCAGATCATCCGGCGTCTGCAGCGGGAGACCGCGGGGGTCGCCGGCATCGCGCTGTTCATGCAGCCGGTCCAGGATCTGTCGATCGACACGACGGTCAGCGCGACCCAATATCAATTCACGCTCGGCAACCAGGATCTGGCGACACTGCAGACCTGGACGCCCCAGCTCCTGGCGCGCCTGCAAAAGATTCCCGGAATCGTCGACGTCGCGAGCGATCTGCAGCAGAGCGGGCTGTCGGCCTACCTGACCATCGACCGGCCGACCGCGGCGCGCTTCGGCATCACGCCGGCGACCGTCGACAGCGCGCTCTACGACGCGTTCGGCCAGCGCATCATTTCGACCATATTCACCCAGTCGAACCAGTATCGGGTCATCCTCGACGTCGATCCCTCGATGCAGCGTTCGGTCGATTCGCTGGGCTCGATCTACCTGCCCTCATCGGCCTCGACGACCGGCGAGGTCCCGCTAGCGGCGATCAGCCGTATCACGATCCAGCCTTCGCCGCTGCAGATCTCGCATCTCAGCCAGTCGCCGGTGACGACGATTTCGTTCAATCTCGCGCCCGGCGCTTCGCTGGGCGCGGCGGTCGACGCAATCGAGGAGGCCGAACGCACGCTCGGCCTGCCGGCGAGTTTCGCCACCAGTTTCCAGGGCGCCGCCTCGGCCTTCCAGTCCTCGCTGTCGAACGAACTGTTCCTGCTGCTCGCCGCGGTCGCCACGATGTACATCGTGCTCGGCGTGCTCTACGAGAGCTTCATCCACCCGGTCACGATCCTGTCGACGCTGCCGTCGGCGGGCATCGGCGCGCTGCTGGCGCTGATGATCGCGGGGGCGGGCCTCGACGTGATCGGCATCATCGGCATCGTGCTGCTGATCGGCATCGTCAAGAAGAATGCGATCATGATGATCGATTTCGCGCTCGACGCGCAGCGCAACGAGGGAAAGAACGCGCGCGACGCGATCTACCAGGCCTGTCTGCTGCGCCTTCGGCCGATCCTGATGACGACGATGGCCGCGATGTTCGGCGCGCTGCCGTTGATGCTGGGAACCGGCGTCGGCTCGGAGCTGCGCCATCCCCTCGGACTCGCGATCGTCGGGGGGCTGGCCGTCAGCCAGATCCTGACCCTGTTCACGACCCCGGTGATCTATCTCCTGTTCGAGCGCATCGGCGCGAGCGTCGGCGCGTCGGCGGCGTCGGGAACCATCGCGACGGAAGCGCTGTGAACAACAATATTTCAGCGTTCTTCATCAATCGGCCGGTCGCCACGACGCTGCTGACGATCGGCATCGCCCTGGCCGGCGGCTTCGCGTTCGGCCTGCTGCCGGTCTCGCCGCTGCCCCAGGTCGATTTTCCCACCATTTCGGTGCAGGCGACGATGCCCGGCGGCAGTCCCGACACGATGGCCTCGAGCGTCGCCTCGCCGCTCGAAAAGCATCTCGGCCAGATCGCCGACGTGACCGAAATGACCTCGTCGAGTTCGCTGCAGAACACGCGGATCACGCTGCAGTTCGGCCTCGACCGCGACATCAACGGCGCGGCGCGCGACGTCCAGGCGGCGATCAATGCGGCGCGCGCCGACTTGCCGACCAGCCTGCGCGCGAACCCGACCTATCACAAGGTCAATCCGGCGGATTCGCCGATCATGATCGTCGCGCTGACCTCGCCGACGCGCAGCCAGGGCCAGCTCTACGACGCGGCCGCCAATGTGATGCAGCAGCGGCTGTCGCAGGTCACCGGCATCGGCGAGGTCGACGTCGGCGGCAGCGCGCTGCCGGCCGTGCGCGTCGAGCTCAACCCCGGCGCGCTCTACAAATACGGGGTCGGCCTCGAGGACGTCCGCGCCGCGCTCGCCTCGGCGAACGCCAACAGCCCGAAGGGCGCGATCGAGGACGACGCCACGCATTACCAGATCTACACCAACGATCAGGCCAGCAAGGCCGAACAATATCGCGACCTGGTCGTCGCCTATCGCGACAACGCCGCGATCAAACTGACCGACGTCGGCGAAGTCGTCGATTCCGTCGAGGATCTGCGCAACGCCGGCCTCGCCAACGGCAAGCCGGCGGTGCTGGTCATCCTCTATCGCCAGCCGGGCGCCAACATCATCGAGGCGGTCGACGCGGTGAGGGCCGAATTGCCCCGCATGGCGGCCTCGCTGCCCGGCGACATCGATCTGAAAATCGCGCTCGACCGCTCCAAGACCATCCGCACCTCGCTCGCCGACACCGAGCGCACGCTGGTCGTCTCGGTCCTGCTCGTCACGCTGGTCGTCTTCGTATTCCTGCGCAATCTGCGCGCGGCGGCGATCCCGAGCATCGCGGTGCCGGTGTCGATCATCGGCACTTTCGGCGCCATGTATCTGGCCGGATACAGCCTCGACAATCTGTCGCTGATGGCGCTGACGATATCGACCGGCTTCGTCGTCGACGACGCCATCGTCGTGCTCGAGAATATCTCGCGCCACATGGAAATGGGCGAATCGCGCCTGAAGGCGGCGCTCGTCGGCGCGCGCGAGGTCGGTTTTACCGTCGTCTCGATGAGCCTGTCGCTGGTGGCGGTCTTTCTGCCGATCATGCTGATGGGCTCGATCGTCGGCCGCCTGTTCCGGGAATTCGCGGTCACCCTGTCGATGGCGGTGGCGATCTCCCTGTTCGTCTCGCTCACCGCGACCCCGATGATGTGCTCGCGCTTTCTGCCGGGCCCGGCCGAGCACGCGCACGGCTGGTTCTACCGGACGACCGAGCGCGGCTTTGAAGCCATGCAGAATTTCTACCGGATCACGCTCGCGATCGCGCTCCGCCATTCGCTCCTCGTCGCGCTCACGCTGCTCTGCACGATCGGCCTCAACTTCTATCTGTTCGGGCACAGCGCGTACGGCCTGTTCCCGGCCCAGGACACCGGCCTGCTGATGGGCAACATCCAGGCCGATCAGAGCATTTCGTTCCAGGCCATGAGCAAGAAGCTGGCGCAGCTGCAGACCATCGTCCAGACCGATCCGGCGGTCGACAGCGTGGTCGGCTTCACCGGCGGCCGGCAGACCAATTCCGGATTCGTGTTCGTCTCGCTGAAGCCGCTCGCCGAGCGCGACGCTTCTGCGGAGGCGGTGGTCAACCGCCTGCGCGGCAAGCTCGCGGCGGTCGCGGGGGCGCGGCTCATCCTGCAGGCGGCGGCCGATCTGCGCGCAGGCGGGCGCCAGAGCAACGCCATGTACCAGTTCACGCTCCAGGGCGACGATTCCGCGCTGCTCTATCGCTGGGCGCCCCGGCTGACCGCGGCGATGCAGAAACTCGACGTCCTGACCGACGTCAATTCCGACCAGCAGCAGGGCGGCCTGCTCGCCGACCTCGCGATCGATCGCCAGACCGTGGCGCGGCTCGGCCTGACCCTGAACGCGATCGACAACACGCTCTACGACGCCTTCGGGCAGCGCCAGGTGTCGACGATCTACAGCGCGGTCAACCAGTATCATGTCGTCATGGAGGTGGCGCCGCGCTACTGGCAGGATCCGCAGACCCTGCGCGACGTCTGGGTGTCGACCTCGGGCGCCAACCCGTCGGGGACGCAGACCACCAACGCGACCGCCGGGACCTTCGCCGCGGCGTCGGCGACCGCCGGCTCGGCTTCGACGATCGCCGCCGATTCCGCGCGCAATCTCGCAATCAACTCGATCGCGGCGACCGGCCATTCGACTGCCTCCGCCGGCGCCTCGGTCTCGACCCGTCTCGAGACCATGATCCCGCTGTCGGCCTTCGCGACGGTCGGCTCGGCTCTGACGCCGCTGTCGGTCAATCATCAGGGTCCGTTCGTCGCCACGACGATTTCGTTCAATCTGGCGCCCGGCCGCGCGCTCAGCGACGCGCAGCGCGGGATCGAGCAGGCGATGGCGGACATTCGGATGCCCGTGACGATTCGCGGCGCGTTCGCCGGCACGGCGCTGACCTATCAGCAGTCATTCGCCAACATGCCCCTGCTGATCGGGGCCGCGCTGGCGGCCGTCTACATCGTGCTGGGAATTCTCTACGAGAGCTACATCCATCCGCTCACGATCATCTCGACCCTGCCGTCGGCCGGGGTGGGCGCGCTGCTGTCGCTGAAGATGTTCCATACGGAAGTCACCATCATCGCCTTCATCGGCATCATCCTCCTGATCGGCATCGTGAAGAAGAACGCGATCATGATGATCGATTTCGCGCTGCAGGCGCAGCGGGCTGGCGCCGAACCGCGCGAGGCGATCTTCCAGGCCTGCATGCTGCGCTTTCGCCCGATCATGATGACGACCTTCGCGGCGCTGCTCGGGGCGCTGCCGCTCGCCTTCGGGACCGGGGAAGGGTCGGAATTGCGACACCCCCTGGGAATCTCGATCGTCGGCGGCCTGATCGTCAGTCAGGCGTTGACCCTGTACACGACCCCGGTCATTTATCTTTATCTCGACCGCTTCAGCAGTTGGCTGGGGCGATTGTGGCGACGTTTCTATCTTGGACAATCGGGCGAGCGGGTGGCGGGGGTCGGCTGATGGGGGGGGCCGAGGGGGCTCGGTGGCTGGGTCTGGCCGGCGCGCTCGTCCTGAGCGGTTGCGCGGTCGGGCCCGATTATGTCCGCCCCGCCGCGATCGTCTCCGCCCAATACAAGGAAATCAAGGGCTGGAAGCTCGGCGCCCCGCGCGACGACTTCGCCAGGGGCGACTGGTGGAAGCTGTTCCGCGACCCGCTCCTCGACAGTCTGGAAGCCCAGGTCGAAGTCTCCAATCAGACGCTGAAGGCCGACGAGGCCAATTATCGCGAGGCCGAGGCGCTGATCGCCGAGGCGCGCGCGCAGCTCTTCCCGACCCTCGGCTATAATCCGTCGCTGACCCGCTCGACCGGCCCGACGACGACGCTCAGCTCGCAGATCAACGGAAGCTGGACGCTCGACCTCTGGGGCAAGGTGCGCAGGATGGTCGAGAGCGACGTCGCTGGCGCGCAGGCGAGCGCCGCCGATCTCGCCAACGCCCGCCTGTCCATGCAGTCGACCCTCGCGACCGCGTATTTCCAGCTTCGCGAGACGGATTCGCTTTACGACCTGCTGATCGACACCGTCGGCCAGTACAAGCGTTCGCTCGACATCACCCAGAACCAGTACACGGCCGGCACCTCGGCGCGCTCGGACGTCATCACCGCGCAGGCGCTGGTCCTCGCCGCGCAGGCGCAGGCGATCAACACCGGCGTGGCGCGCGCCCAGTTCGAGCACGCGATCGCCGTCGTGATGGGCCGGCCGCCCGCCGGCCTTTCCATTCCGCACGGCAGACTGGTCGAAACCATCGCCGCCATTCCGGTGCGGCTGCCCTCGACGCTGCTCGAACGGCGGCCCGACATCGCCGCCGCCGAGCGCGCGATGCAGCAGGAGAACGCGCTGATCGGCGTCGCCACCGCCGCCTACTATCCCGACATCTCGCTGTCGGGATCATTCGGCTATGTCGGCAATCCCTTCGTGAAGGCGATCGCCGGGGCCAATCCGATGTGGTCCGTCGGCGTTTCGGCGGCGCAGACCCTGTTCGACGGCGGGCTCACCGCGGCGCAGGTCGAGGCCGCCCGCGACACCTACGAGGCAAGCGTCGCGACCTATCGGCAGACGGTGCTGACCGCGTTCCAGCAGGTCGAGGACCAGCTGGCCGCGATTCCGATCCTCGCGAAGGAGGAACGCGTGCAGGTCGAGGCCGTCGTGGCGGCCAGGCAGGCGGTCCAGATCGCCATCAACGAATATCAGGCGGGAACCCAGAATTTCACGACCGTCGTGACGGCTGAGGCGACGGCGCTTTCGGACGAGGAGTCCCTGCTGACGACCCAGGAACAGCGCGTACTCGCGGCTGTCGGCCTGATCGTTGCGCTCGGCGGCGGCTGGGACGACACGAGGCTTCCCCCGGAATAGCGCCGTCGACAGTCGGGCTTCGACTCAGGCGATGAGCTGATAGCGCCGGGCCGCATCCCGCGCGGCGACCGCTTCGGCGATCGAAAAGTCCCCGCCGCTGGCGGCGCGCGCCGCGCGAACGGCGGCCGCGAGAGCGGGCGGCCCCTCCGGCTCCCGCAAGATCCCGTCCTGCGAATTCAACAGCGTTTCGAGCGCGGCGACCGCCTCCCTGTCGCCGCTCTGGCCGAGCGCCAGCATCAAGGCGAGCGCGGGGCGGTGGGCCCTGCCGGTGCGCGCCACGCGATAGGCGTTGAGGAAACGCTTGACGCCCCGCGGCGTGGCGGCGGCGAGGGGCGCGAGCGCGCCGAGCAACGTCGCTTCGGCGCCGCTCAGCGGTTCATCGAGCGCGGAGCGGCCGACGCCCAGCGCCGGTTCGGACAGGCGCTGCGGCGCGCCGCCGACCAGCCGCGCCATCAGGCGTTCGCTGTCGGTCGCCCCGGGAGGTCCGACGTCGAACGTCAACTGGAAGAGCTTCTCGAGTCGCGCGCGCAGCCGATCGCTGCCGCCGGCGGCGGCCCCCAGGGGCGCGGGGTCGCAGGCGACGACCGCGATAAAGGATTCGCCGAGCAGGAAATGCAGGGCCTCGATGAGATTCAACCCCTGCGCCGGCGTCAGGGCGTCGAGATTGTCGACCAGCAGCAGCAGTCTGTCGGGCGCCGGTACCGCCGGCAGCGGCGGCGTCGGCGGCGCCGGGGCCTGCGGCCCGAGGACGGCGCGCGAGGCCTGCCCGGCGGCCGCGTGCGCGAAGGGATCGTCCGCCGGCTGGGCCGCGATGAGAGCGCCCACGGAGTGCAGAAAGGCGCGCGCCGCGGAGGGCCCGGCGAGCGCGGGATCGACGAACGGCGGCGTCGGCGCCCGTGCAGCCCCGGCCTC
>JBEKZS010000143.1:0-10556 GCA_049509635.1 Roseiarcus sp. | reverse complement strand
GCCGCGCGGCCTCCCCAATCAGCGCAAGCGCGTCATCGGCCTTCAGCCCGCCGAGCGCGGCGATCTCCTGGCGTCCGAACCGGCCCTCCAGCAGCGCCGCCTCCTGCTCCCAGGCGTCGAAGCCGCGCCGCGACAGCAGCAGCACCCGAATCTTGCAGGGGGCCTCGACGAGGTCGGCGAGCAGCCGGATCAGCCAGCGCGTGTCGTCGCCGCGCTCCTCGGGATAGTCGAGGATCAGGAACAGGCCCTTGCCCGCGGCGATGCGGAAGGGGCGGTCGCGGAAATCGGCGGGGACGAACCCCGCGGTCCAGCCCGCCGCGGCGAGCCGCCTCGCCGCCTCGGCGCCGAGCCGGGTCTTGCCGGCGCCGCCCGGCCCCGACAGCAGGCGCGCCGAGGCCGCGAGCCCGCCGCCCTCGGCCCAGCGGAGGATCTGGTTCAGCTCGGGCTCGCGCCCATGAAACGTCTCGGCGAGCGAATAGTCCCAGCGCAGCGCGCGGAACAGATCGATCCCGTGTTCGTCGACCGCTTCGTCGAGCGCGAACTGCTTGAGCCGGGGCCTGGCGAGATTGAGCAGCCCCGATTCCGCCGCGCCCGCCTCGATGCTGATCCTGGCGCCGTCGAGCGCGACATAGATGTTGCCGCCCGCCTCGAGGTGGGAAATCCCGACCGGCGCGCGCGCCTCCGTCATCGGCGTCAGCCCTCGATGTCGCCGATCCGGATGTCGCCCTTGGCGCGGAGGTCGCGGATCGTGACGCTGCGCCGGACCGCGCTCACCTTGCCGAGCGCGATGTCGCGGTCCGCGGCGAGCCCTTCGATGATCACCCCCGCCGCGCGCCACTGCGCCTCAGGGATCGCCGCGAGCGCGGCTTCCAGCGCATTGACGCGCGCGAGGACTTGGCGATCGTCTGCGGCCTCCGGAGCGATGTCCGCTTCGGCGGTCTTGCGGGCGTCCGGGTCCCTCGGCTTCTTCTCGAGCAGCGGCGCCGCGGCGAAGTGGTAAACATCGACGAGGATTGTCTTGAGGCCATTGTAGGCGTCGGCGACGACGTCGCCGCCGAGCCCGTCCAGCCTGGCGATCGCGCCGCCGGCCAGCAGCGTGACGATCGATCCGGGGTCGATCAGCATTCCCGCCTCCTCGCGTCGCGGGATATTACGGGACGCCGGCGGCGACTGTCGAGCGAGGCGCGCGGGAGCCAGCAATTCTAGAGGGCGGAGGACCCTTCTCCCGCTTCGCCCGTTGCTCATCCCTCGCTCCGGCCCCCCGCCGCCAGCGCCGCCGCCAGGTTCTCGATCCGGTGGCTCGCCTCGCCGAGCGCCGCGGCGACCGCGCTCGCCTGGCGGTCGGCGTCGCGCCGGGCGCCGAGTTCGGCTTCGGCGTGCCGCGCCGCCCGCGCCTCGAGGCCGGCGATCGTCCGCCGCGCCTCGGACAATTCGTCGGCGACCGTGAGCGCCGCCATCACCATCAGCCGCTGGTCGCCGATCTCGCCGAAGGCGGCGCGGATGCCGTCGATCTTGCCGTCGACCTCGCGCGCGAGCCTCTCCAGATGCGGCTCCTCGCCCTCGTTGCACGCCAGACGGTAGACGCGCCCGCCGATCGTCACGGTCACCTGCGCCATCGCCCGGGCGTTCCTTCGTTCAAGCGGAGTCGCCGCTGTTCGCGCGTTCGAGCACGGCGCGGATCGCCGCGCCGGCGCGGCCCAGGCGGCGCGCCGCCTCGACATTGGCGGCCAGCAGGCCGCGATTGAGGTCGAGCGCGCCGTCGAGTTCGACGGCGAGCCGCGCGCGGTCGTCCTGCATCAGCGCGAGCTCCTCCTGGGCGTCGGCCTGGGCGCCCTCGACGCGCAGGCGGCGCTCGACCGCCCCCTCCAGCAGATCGATGGCGGCTCGCAGTCGCTTGAGAGACGGCTCGAGGGGGTCGGCGATCATGCGGCTTCCGGGATTTGCAGCGCGAACTTTACGCTTCGGATGAAGCGGCCGTCAACGCGCGGAACGGCGCCGGACTGGGGATGGCGCGCCGGCGCCGGGGCGTCCCGCCGCGATTGACAGGCCCCGCCAACGGCGCCTATCAAGCCGCAGCCTGGGCGGCAAGCGCGTCGGCGCCCGGCGGATGCGGGAGAGCGATATGGCGTCGGTTGTGACTCATGACGCGATGGCCAACGCTCTGCGCGCCCTGTCGATGGACGCGGTCGAAAAGGCCAATAGCGGCCATCCCGGCCTGCCGATGGGCGCGGCCGACATGGCGACCGTGCTGTTCCGCGACGTGCTGAAGTTCGACGCCGCCGATCCGCACTGGGCCGACCGCGACCGCTTCGTCCTGTCGGCCGGCCACGGCTCGATGCTGCTCTATTCGCTGCTCTACCTGACCGGCGTCGGTGGCGCCGAGGGGCTTCAGATCGAGGACCTGAAGAACTTCCGCCAGCTCGGCTCCAGGACTCCCGGCCATCCCGAATACGGCCATACCGTCGGGGTCGAGACGACGACTGGTCCGCTGGGGCAGGGGCTCGCGACCGCGGTCGGCATGGCGCTCGCCGAGCGCATGCTGGCGGCCGAATTCGGCGACATCGTCGACCACCACACCTATGTTCTCGCCTCCGACGGCGACCTGATGGAGGGGGTCAGCCAGGAGGCGATCGCGATCGCCGGCCATGCCAAGCTCGCCAAGCTGATCGTGCTCTACGACGACAACGGCATTTCGATCGACGGCAAGACCTCGCTGTCCGATTCGGTCGACCAGATCGGCCGCTTCCGCTCGGCCGACTGGAACGCGGCGCTGATCGACGGCCACGACCAGGCGGCGGTCCTGCGCGAACTGGTCAAGGCGAAGGCGGCGGACCGGCCGAGCCTGATCGCCTGCAAGACGACGATCGGCTTCGGCGCGCCGACCCGCGCCGGGACCGCCAAGGCGCATGGCGAGGCGCTCGGCGCCGCCGAGATCGCCGGCGCGCGGCTCGCGCTGCACTGGCCGTGGGAGCCGTTCGTCGTCCCCGACGATATTTTCGCCGCCTGGCGCGCGGTCGGCGCCAAGGGCGCGGCGCCCCATGCGCGCTGGCGCGCGCTTTTCGACGCGCGGCCCGCCGCCCAGCGCGCCGAATTCGAACGCCGCCTGCGCGGCGACCTGCCCGCCGGGTTCGACGCGACGATCGACGCCTACAAGCGCAAGCTCGCGCAGGAGAAGCCCGAGATCGCGACCCGCAAGGCGGGCGAGGCGGCGCTGAAGGTGATCGCGCCCGCCGTGCCCGAACTCATCACCAGTTCGGCCGACCTGACGCCGTCGAACAACACCAGGGTCGAGGCGACGAAGGACATCACCCCCGACGACATGTCCGGGCGCTATTTCCACTGGGGCATCCGCGAGCACGGCATGGCGGCGGCGTGCAACGGCCTGTCGCTGCACGGCGGCTTCATCGCCTCGGGCGCGAGCTTCCTCGTGTTCACCGACTATTGCCGGCCCTCGCTGCGGCTCGCCGCGCTGATGCGGCTGCGGGTGACCCATGTGTTCACCCATGATTCGATCGGCCTCGGCGAGGACGGCCCGACCCACCAGCCGGTCGAGCATCTGGCGTCGCTGCGCGCGATCCCCAATCTGCTGCTGTTCCGCCCCGCCGATTCGATCGAGACGGTCGAATGCTGGCAGGCGGCGCTGGAGGCGCGCCATTCGCCCTCGATCCTCGCGCTGACCCGCCAGAGCCTGCCGGCGCTGCGGCTGACCCATGTCCCGGACAACTTGAGCGCGCGCGGCGCCTATGAGATTTCGCCGGCCGCCGGCGCGGCGGCGGTTTCGCTGTTCGCTTCGGGCTCGGAAGTGGCGATCGCAGTCGCCGCGCAGAAGCTGCTCGCCGAAAAGAACGTCGCCACGCGCGTGGTCTCCGTGCCGTGCATGGACCTGTTCCTCGACCAGCCCGAGGCCTACCGGCGCTCGGTGATCGGAAGCGCGAAGGTGCGGGTCGGCGTCGAGGCGGCGGTGCGTCAGGGCTGGGACGCGCTGATCGGCGACGGGCCGTTCATCGGCATGACCGGCTTCGGCGCGAGCGGCCCCTACAAGGCGCTCTACGAACATTTCGGCATCACGCCGAAGGCGGTGGCGGAGGCCGCGCTCGCGCGGCTCGGCTGACCGCCGCCGCGGCCGGCGCGTTTGTGATGGATCAATGACCGCGCGCGGGCGCGCGGGTCCTCTATCGAGAGCATTTCAGGGAGACGGACGATGACGGTGAAGGTGGCGATCAACGGCTTCGGGCGCATCGGGCGCAACATCCTGCGCGCGATCTTCGAGTCCGGGCGCACGGACATCGAGGTCGTCGCGATCAACGATCTCGGGCCGGTCGAGACCAACGCCCATCTCCTGCGCTTCGACAGCATCCACGGCCGGTTTCCCCATGCCGTCTCGGTCGAGGGCGACTGCATCAACGTCGGCGCGGGGAAGATCAAGGTCACCGCGGTCCGCAACCCCGCCGAACTGCCGCACGCCGCGCTCGGCGTCGACATCGCGCTGGAATGCACCGGGATATTCACGGCGCGCGACAAGGCCGCCGCGCATCTGACCGCCGGCGCCAAGCGCGTCATCGTCTCGGCGCCCGCCGAGGGCGCCGATCTCACCGTCGTCTACGGCGTCAACCACGACCGGCTGACCAAAGATCATCTGGTGGTCTCCAACGCCTCCTGCACGACCAATTGCCTCGCCCCGGTCGCCAAGGTGCTCAACGATGCGATCGGCATCGATCACGGCTTCATGACCACGATCCATTCCTACACCGGCGACCAGCCGACGCTCGACACCCTGCACAAGGATCTCTACCGCGCGCGCGCCGCCTCGCTGTCGATGATCCCGACCACCACCGGCGCCGCCAAGGCGGTCGGCCTCGTGCTGCCCGAGCTCAAGGGCAAGCTCGACGGCTCGGCGATCCGGGTGCCGACGCCCAACGTCTCGGTGGTCGACTTCAAGTTCGTGGCCGGGCGCGCGACCACGGTCGCCGAGATCAACGCCGCGATCAGGGCCGCCGCCGAGGGTTCGCTGAAGGGCATACTCGGCTTCACCGACCAGCCCAATGTCTCCGCGGACTTCAACCACGACAGCCGGTCCTCGATCTTCCATCTCGACCAGACCAAGGTGATCGACGGGACGTTCGTGCGCGTGCTGTCGTGGTACGACAACGAATGGGGCTTCTCGAACCGGATGGCCGACACGGCGGTGGCGATGGGCAGGCTGATTTGAGAGGCTGTCGGTCGATGGGTGGATCGATGGGGAATCTCTGCGAGGGACAGCGGAGAGCAATCCAGATAGAGCCGCTGCCGCATCGCGCTGTCGGGATTGCCATTTTGCCTGCAATGGTGGATACGGCAGCGCTTTTCGGATGGGCGCCGAGTGACGGATAGCAGGATGGGCGAGGAGCCGACCAACAGCAGAGTCGACGACCTGGCGGAGCTTTTCAGGGAGAGCTTCCCGGACGTCCACTGCCTGCGGTGCGGGCATGGCGAGTTCTACATTCTGCCGGCGATTCGACAGACATTTCTGATGGGCGCGTCCCCCGCACCGAGGCTGCTTCCGGTCATAACGCTGGCCTGCACGCGATGCGGACATATCGAGCAACATCTCAGCGATCGACTTCGCGAGGCGTCGAAACCGATCGGGTTTGAGAAATCTGCGGCGTCGTCATGAGCGTCATTCCTTTTGGAGAGAAGGGTGAAGGCGGCGACGGCCCCGATGATCCCATGCTCGAACGACGAGTTGCGCGACTCGAAGACAAGGTCGACCGTATCGAGGCCGCGATCATCCGAATTGAGCCGCGGATATCGGAGATCGCGGGTGAGTTGCGGCATTTGCCGAAATCCAACGATATCGGCCTGTTGAGGGCGGACATCGACGAGATTCGCGGTCGCCTGTCGATGTTGCCGACCTGGTGGATGCTGGTGGTGGCCCTCACCGCAACTTGGAGCGCCGGCGCCGGAATTGTTTTGGCCCTCGTCAAGGTTTCGCACTCATGACAAACCCGTTCCGCACCCTCGACGCCGCTTCCGTCGCCGGCCAGCGCGTCCTGCTGCGCGTCGACCTCAACGTGCCGATGGAGCACGGCAAGGTGACCGACGCGACGCGGATCGACCGCGTCCTGCACACGATCCGCGAGATCGCCGGCAAGGGCGGCAAGGTGATCCTGCTCGCCCATTTCGGCCGGCCCAAGGGCGGCCCGGACGAGGCCAATTCGCTGCGGCCGGTCGCCGCTGCGGTCGCCGAGCATCTGGGCAAGCCGGTCGCCTTCGCCGCCGATTGCGTCGGTCCTCTCGCGGCCGCGGCGATCGCGGCGCTGAGGGACGGCGACGTCCTGCTGCTCGAGAACACCCGCTTCCACAAGGGCGAGGAGAAGAACGACCCCGCCTTCTCAGACGCGCTCGCCGCGCTCGGCGATCTCTATGTCAACGACGCCTTCTCGGCCGCCCATCGCGCGCATGCCTCGACCGAGGGCGTCGCCCACCGGCTGCCCGCCTTCGCCGGGCGGGCGATGCAGGCCGAGCTCGAGGCGCTCGGCAAGGCGCTGGATGCGCCGGCGCGGCCGGTGGTCGCGATCGTCGGCGGCGCCAAGGTGTCGAGCAAGCTCGACCTGCTCGGCAATCTCGTCGCCAAGGTCGACGCGCTGGTCATCGGCGGCGGGATGGCCAACACCTTCCTCAACGCCCAGGGCTACGCGGTCGGCAAGTCGCTGTGCGAGAAGGATCTCGCCGGGACCGCGCGCGAGATTCTCGACAAGGCGCAGGCGGCCCATTGCGCGGTGCTGCTGCCGATCGACGCGATCGTCGCCTATCATTTCGCCGCCGACGCGCCCGCGCACGATTACGGCGTCGACGCGATTCCCGATTCCGGCATGATGCTCGACATCGGCGGGCTGTCGGTCGACCGGATCAAGGCGGCGATCGACGGGGCGGCGACGGTGGTCTGGAACGGCCCGCTCGGCGCCTTCGAACTCTCCGGGTTCCAGCACGGCACCTACGACCTGGCGCGCCACGTCGCCCGGCGCACCAAGGCGCGCAAACTCGTTTCGGTGGCGGGCGGCGGCGATACGGTCGCCGCGCTCAACGGGGCTGGCGTCGCCGACGATTTCACCTATGTTTCGACCGCCGGCGGCGCCTTCCTCGAATGGATGGAAGGCAAGGCGCTGCCGGGCGTCGAGGCCTTGCGGGCCTGAAGGTCGGGGCCTGTCGGCAAGACAAGGGGAGGATCAATGGCCCGCATCACGCTTCGGCAATTGCTCGATCACGCGGCCGAACACGGCTATGGCGTGCCGGCGTTCAACATCAACAACATGGAGCAGGCGCTGGCGATCGGCGAGGCGGCGAGCGCGGTCGACGCGCCGGTCATCATCCAGGCCTCGCGCGGCGCGCGCGCCTACGCCAACGACGTCATGCTGCGCCACATGATGGACGCGCTGACCGAAATCCATCCGCGCATTCCGATCTGCGTCCATCTCGACCACGGCAATGGGCCGGGGACCTGCGTCACCGCGATCCAGGCCAATTTCACCTCGGTGATGATGGACGGCTCGCTGAAGGCCGACGGCAAGACGCCGGCCGACTGGGCCTATAATGTCGGCGTCACCCGCGAGGTGACGGCAATCGCCCATCTGGGCGGCGTATCGGTGGAGGGCGAGCTCGGCGTGCTCGGTTCGCTCGAGACCGGCAAGGGCGACAAGGAGGACGGCCACGGCGCCGAGGGGACGCTGAGCCACGACCAGTTGCTGACCAATCCCGACGAGGCGGTCAAGTTCGTGCGCGAGACCAAGGTCGACGCGCTGGCGATCGCGATGGGCACCTCGCACGGCGCCTACAAGTTCTCGCGCAAGCCCGACGGCGCGATCCTGGCGATGAACGTGATCGAGGAGATCCACCGGAAGCTGCCGGGCATGCATCTGGTCATGCACGGCTCGTCCTCGGTGCCGCAGGAATTGCAGGACGTCATCAACGCGTTCGGCGGCCGGATGCCGCAGACCTGGGGCGTCCCGGTCGAGGAAATCCAGCGCGGCATCAAGCACGGCGTCCGCAAGATCAACATCGACACCGACAACCGGATGGCGCTGACCGGGCAGATCCGCCGCGTGCTGACCCAGCATCCCGACGAGTTCGACCCGCGCAAATATCTCAAGCCGGCGATGGAGGCGATGGTCAAGCTGTGCCGCCAGCGGCTCGAGGAATTCGGCGCCGCCGGCAAGGCCTCGAAAATAGCCTCGATCATCCCGCTCGCCGAAATGGCCAAGCGCTATGCGAGCGGCGAACTCGATCCGAAGTTCGCGTGAGCGGCGCGACGCGTCGCGCTCAGCCCAGCAGCGCCCGCGCGATCGCCTCCCACTCCGCCGCCAGCGGCTCCCGGCTCACGGGCCGCCGCGCGCGGCGGTACCAATAGGCGGCATTGCCGGCGTCGCCCTCCTTGCGATGCAGATAGGCGTGCACCCAGTCGCCCGCGCCGCCCTCGTCGCGCTGGGCCAGATCATGCGCGCGGTCGAACTCGCCGCGCGCGTCGTGCCACAGCGCCTCCAGCGCCGGGCCGAGTCCGGCGGGCGGGGCGGGGTCGGCGAGCGAGCGGCGGAAGGCGGCGAGGTCCATGCGAGGGGGCGGGCCAGGGGGCTGAATCCTGGCAATGCTATCTTGCCCCCGCGCGGCAGGGAACCCCTTGGTTCCTTCCAAGGACGCCCAATCCCGCCTACGTCTTGCGCCCTCGACCTCGCCCGCTCTTCGGAGCCGGCTTCGCGCCGCCCGCATGCAGCCTCGGCGCCGTGAGTCTTTCATAGAATAGGCGCGCCGGGCCGCGGACTTCCGGGTTGACGTCGCGCAGGAAGCGTTCGCCCCTGACCATGGCGAGGAAAGCCGCATGGACCGGCGCATATTTGATGTCGAAGCCGCTGGTCTCGAACCAGCCGATCAGCCGCTCGCCATGGCCGCGCGTGTCTGCAAGACGAAGCAGCCGCAGCAGGTCGTCGAAGAAATCCCATCCGGAGGTCGTGAGGCCGAGAGTCAGCGCCTCGCCGAGCGCGCCCGTCGCGGAACCGAAATTGTCCTTGGCGAGCGCGAGCGCGGCGTCGAGCAGCGCGCGTCCCGCCGGCGGAAGCGACGGCAACGCCGCCGCGAGCGCCGAAGCTTCATCCGCGCGTCCGGCCATGATCGCGAGCCACGCCAGATTGGCGCGCGCCGGTTCCGAACCTGGATCGAGAAGGAGCGCGCGGCGATAGCCGCGCTCGGCGGCGTCCAGATCGCCGCATAAGTCGAGTTCCAAATTGCCTTGATACACCAACGCCCTGACGTATTCCGTACGGACGGTCGGCTCGCCGTCCGCGCCGAAGCGAGCGTCGAGGTCAGCATAGACGGCGATGGCTTCCTGGGGGCGCCCCAGCGCATTGAGCGTGATTCCCTTGGTCAACAGCGCCGCAACCACTGCTGCGCGGACCGCCGGTTCGTCGTCCGCGCCGAAGCGCGCATCGAGGGCGTCATAGGCGGCGATTTCGGCCTCGCGGCGCCCGAGTTCGCCGAGCGCGGCGCCCTTGTTGAACAGCGCCCCCGCGACTTCCGCGCGGACGGCCCTTCCGCCGTCTTCTCCGAAGCGCACGTCGATGGCGTCATAGACGCCGATAGCTTCCTCGCCGCGCCCCAGATTCCCTAACCCATAACCGCGGCCGACCATGGCGTGCGCGAGGATAGCCTTCTGAGGCCCTCCGGGCGAGTCGCCGATGTTTGCGATGAGCTGGTCGAACAACCGCAGAGCGAGCCGCCTATCCCCCTTCGCGGTCGCCGCGTGCGCCTCCGACAGCAGCGCGATGACCTCGTCGTTCTTCGGTTCGCTGAAGCCCGGCGACGCCTCGTCGACGGCTTTCGCGGCCGAGCGCGCCGGGGCGGACGAATATTGCTCGGCCGAGGAAACCAGCCTCTCCGCCTCGATCAACCCCTCGCGATAATGGGGGAGCCAATGGCGCGAGGTCTCGGCGTCGTGCGCGAGGCGCGCCAGCCGTCCGAGTTCGGGCGGGGTGTACAGCCTCGCGAAGAATGCTGCGAGGCCCGCCAGCCGCTGCCGCGTTCGGCGGGTTCCGTGACGCATGAGATACCAGATGTTGAGGAAGCGCTCGGCGATCTGGTAGCCCGCGCGGGCGCCCGAGGTCTGGACCTCCTCGATGAAGCCGTCCCGTTTCAGGCGATGCAGATGGGTGGAGACGGTCGTGATCTCGACGCCCGCCTTCGCGCTGAGATCATGCGAGAGGATCGGGTCCCAGTTCAACGCGATCGCGTCGATCACCGCGCGCTGCTGCGCGGTCGCATAGTCCTCGACGCGCGCCTTGTAATAGGGCGAGACCTTGTCGAGCAGCGCCTCGAGATCGGCGAAGACGTCGCCGCTCTCGCGCCGCTCCAGCAATTGATAGATCATCGTCAGCACGCGCGGATTGCCGCCGGTGAGCGCGTAGAGCGCGCGCAGCCGTCCGGGCTCCGTCTCCAGAATGGTCCGGACGGGCTCTCCGGCTTCGCCCGCCCGGTCGGCGAGCGCCCGGAGGCAGCGGGTCAACTCGCCTTCGTCGAGCGGTTCGAGGAGATGG
>JBEKZS010000142.1:0-10626 GCA_049509635.1 Roseiarcus sp. | reverse complement strand
TCAGATCCGACAGAAATTCGAGCGGATCGACGACGTGCTCGAGTACCTCGAACGCGCTCACCGCGGCATAGGGCGCCATCGCGGCCGAGCCTTCGAAGCCTCGCGCGACGAGATTCTGCGCGTGCGCCATCTCTCGGTGCGCAGGCCGCGCCCGCTGACCGAGCCGATCGCCGAACATCGCGCGATCGTCGCCGCGCTGCGCACCAGGGATCCCGAGCGGTCCGACCGCGCGATGAAGGCTCATCTCGACGCCTCGGCGCGCCGAATTCTCGACGCGCTTGCGCAATATCCCGGCTATATGGAACATCGCGCGTGAAGTCGGCCGCACGGCGGCGGGGTGTCACCGCGCTGCAACAGGGCGCCGCGAAAGCGGCGGCGCCCGAGATTCCCCGCGATTTTCCCGCCGAATTCGGCTATCGGGGTGCGGATTCGCGATCGCGCTGGATTCGCGGATCGGCTCGGGGCTCGGCGCCAGGAGGCACGGATGAACAATATTCGACATACCGTCCGGCCCGCCTCCCGCGCCCCGTACCGGCTCGTCGCCACCGCCCCGCGCCGATGGGCGATGCGAGTTCCGGCCTGAGCGTCCGCTGAAGCCGCCGCGCCGCGCCCGAACGGCGCCGTTCCGCGCGAACATCCGCGCGAAATCACGATCGAACCTTTTGCGGCGCGCCCCGCCGGAGCGCCGCGTCCCGCCGCCGCCAAGGCGGCCTGCAACCATTGCGTGGGAAACCCGACCCATGTTCCGCTTGTTCGAATCCCTGATCGACCCCTTCCGCGATCACGACGAATCCATGCCGCCGGCGAGCCTCGTCGGCTTCTACTGGCGCTATTGCCGGCAGGTCTGGCCGGTCATCGCCTGCCTGATGGCGGTCGGCCTCGTCGTGTCGCTGATCGAGGTCTCGATGATGCGGTTCATCGGCGCGCTCGTCGACATGCTGCGCGCGACCAGCCCGCAACAGGTCCTGCGCGACTACGGCGCCAGCTTCGCGATCATGGGCGCCGTCGTGCTGGTCGGCCGTCCCCTGGCCGGGCTCCTGCACGATCTGCTGACCCAGCAGGCGATCGCGCCGGGCCTGACCAACCTCATCCGCTGGCAGGCGCACCGATACGTCCTGCGCCAGTCGTTGAACTATTTCGCCAATGATTTCGCCGGCCGGATCGCGTCCAACATCGTGCAGACTGGCCCCTCGATCCGGGAATCGATCGTGCAGGCGATCGACGCCCTGTGGTTCGTCGCGATCTTCTCGGTCAGCGCGCTGGTGATCTTCGCCCAGGCCGACTGGCGCCTCGCCTGTCCGCTGGCGCTGTGGATACTCGGCTATGTCTGCGCGCTCTGCTACTTCGTGCCGCAGATTCGTCGGCGTTCGGAGGATCTCGCCCACCGGCGCGCGACCGTCACCGGCCGGATCGTCGACAGCTACGCGAACGTCCAGACGGTCAAGCTGTTCGCCCATCTGGAACGCGAGGACCAGCACGCCCGCGAGGCGCTCGCCGATCATCTCGGCTCGTTCCAGCGCCAGACGCGGCTGATCACCGCGCTGAACGCGACGGTGTCGGTGCTCAACAGCGTGCTGATCGTCGCCTCGGGCAGCTTGGCGATCGGTCTGTGGATGCGCGGCGCGGTGACGCTCGGCGACATCGCGCTGGCCTCCGGCCTCGCGATCCGCATCGCCAACATGTCGGGCTGGATCATGTGGGTGTCGATCGGCATTTTCGACAATGTCGGACAGGTCCAGGAGGGCATGCGGACGATCGCGCGACCGCACGCGCTGGTCGACGCGCCCGCCGCGCCGGCGCTCGTCGCCGCCCGCGGCGCGATCCGGTTCGAGAACGTGCGCTTCCACTACGGCAAGGAGGGCGGCGTAATCGACGACCTCTCGTTCGCGATCGCGCCGGGCGAGAAGGTGGGGCTGGTCGGCCGATCGGGCGCCGGCAAGTCGACGCTGGTCAACCTCCTGTTGCGGTTCTGGGATGTCGAGGCGGGCCGGATCCTGATCGACGGCCAGGACATCGCCGGGGTGAGCCAGGACAGCCTGCGCCAGCAGATCGGCATGGTTACCCAGGAGACCTCACTGCTGCATCGCTCGGTCGCCGAGAACATACTCTACGGCCGGCCCGAGGCCTCGATGGCGGCGGTGGTCGCGGCGGCGCGCCAGGCGCATGCCGACGCGTTCATCCGCGAACTCGCCGATCCCTTCGGCCGCGGCGGCTATGACGCTGAGGTCGGCGAGCGCGGCGTCAAGCTGTCGGGTGGCCAGCGCCAGCGCATCGCGATCGCGCGCGTGCTGCTGAAGAACGCGCCGATCCTGGTGCTCGACGAGGCGACCTCGGCGCTCGACTCCGAGGTCGAGGCGGCGATCCAGGAGAGCCTCTATGCGCTGATGGAGGGCAAGACGGTGATCGCGATCGCCCATCGGCTGTCGACGATCGCGGCGATGGACCGGCTCATCGTGCTCGACAAGGGCGCGATCGTCGAGACCGGCTCGCACGGCGAACTCATCGCCCGCGACGGCCTCTACGCCGCGCTGTGGCGACGCCAGTCGGGCGGGTTCCTCAGGATGGACGCGGCGTGAACGGCCGCGTCCGTTCCGCCCGCCCTTGTCGCCTGCCGCCGATCGCGCGATCATCGGCGCCAAGGACGCCGCCGCGCGCGGACGGCGCCGGAGCCGGGAGCGAAACGTGACCATCCTCGACACCCATGTCCATCTCATCTACCGCGGCCTGCTGCGCTATCCCTGGCTCGCCGGCGCGCCGCATCTCCAGCAGGATTTCCCGCTCGAACGCTACCAGGCCGAGGCGCGCCGGTGCGGGATCGACGCCGCGCTGCACATGGAGGTCGACGTCGACGAGGCCGACATCGAGGCCGAAACGAGCAATCTGAAGGGGCTCGCCGCCGCACCCGGCGGGCTGCTGCGCGGCGCGATCAGCGCCTGCCGGCCGGAGAGGGCCGACTTCCCCGCCTTCCTCGAACGCGCGCTCGCCGATCCCTTCGTCAAGGGCTTCCGCCGCATTCTCCATCAGGCGCCGGACTCACTGAGCGAATCCGCGCTGTTCCGCGCCAATGTCGCGCGGCTCGGCGGCCGCGGCCGACCGTTCGATCTCTGCGTGCTGCCGCACCAGATCGACCGGGCGATCGCGCTCGCCGATCTCAGTCCCGACGTGCAATTCGTGCTCGACCATTGCGGCGTGCCCGCGGTCAAAGACCGCGCCGAGCATCCCTGGCGCGCGCACATCGCCGAGATCGCGCGCCGCCCCAACGTGGTGGTGAAAATCTCCGGCGTCGTCGCCTATGCCGAGCCGGCGAGCTGGACGCTCGACGACATCCGGCCCTATGTCGAGCACGCGATCGCCAGCTTCGGCTGGGACCGCGTGGTCTGGGGCAGCGACTGGCCGGTCTGCACTTTGAGCGCCTCGCTGTCGACCTGGGTCGCGGCGACGCGCGCGCTGATCGAGGGGGCGAGCGCCGACGAGCGGGGGAGGCTGTTCGAACGCAACGCGCGCCGGTTATGGCGGCTCGACGAGGCGAGCGGGGCCCGATGACGATCTCCACGCGGCGGGGCTCGCCGGCCGCCTGCGGGTCGTGATCGTTCAGGACGACAGCTTCGACGCGACCGACTCGATCACGATTTGCGCCTTGACCACGGACGAGACGGACGCGCCCCTGTTCCGCCTGCTGGTGCAGCCTGACGAGCGCAAGCCAGTATGCTGACGATGCCGCGTGCCCAAATCTGTTCCGGAACGGCGGAACGGGTGCGATTCGAACTCACGGTAAACTTGCGCGCAGGGCGGCTTTCAAGATCGCTGCCCAAAGCCGCTCGGCCGGCCCTCCAGACCCGCCGTCGATGCGCCGCGCCTGTCTTTCGGCGGCGCGGCGCGCTATGATTCGAATGGATGCTTCGGCAGGGGGCAAGAGTTCATGCCGACTGCGCGTCGGCCTGCGGCGCGAAGGCCTGCAGGCTGCGCAACCAATCGGACGCCGCGAGGCTTTTCGGGGCAAACAGGAGACTGTCGTGTCGCGCTTATGCATCGCCTCGATCGTGGTCCTCGCGCTCGCGGCGCCAGCGGGGGCGGAACCGGCGTGGGTGGTCCGGGGCAAGGACGCGCGGCGGCATCCGGCGGGCGATGTCGTCGTGCGCACCGGCGCCATCGTGGTCCGCGGTAACCCCTATGCGCACGGCGGCTGGACGCAGACGCTGCCGGATTCCTGCGTCATCGCCGGCGCCGGCAGCGCCGGACCGAACGCGTCGACCCAGTGCGGCGTCGAAGGCGGCGAGTGACCACGGCGGCGGCCTCGAGCAGGCGAGAGGTGAATCGCTGTGGCGAAACCCTCGAGCGAGGCGGCGCTCGCTGCGCCGGCGGCTACGGAATGGCGCGGGATCGACGCCATGACGGACAAGGACCTGGCGGGGCGGATCGGCGCCAATCCGCTCGCGGCGCCCGACATGGCGTCGGAGATCGACAGGCGCGCAATCCGCCGCGCCGCCGGCATGACACGGGGGCAGTTCGCCGACGCCGATGAATTCAGCATTCGAACCGTGCAGGGTTGGGAGTGCGGCGCCAGAGGCCCGAGTGGTCCGGCGCGGAGGCTGTTGTGCGCGATCAAGGCTGATCCCGAAGGCCTGCGAAAGGCCACTGCCGCCGCGTACCGGGCTACGTCACGGCCGCCGCGCCTCGATCGTCACCGTCCGAGTCTTGCCGCTGTCGTCCGTGGGCCCCTTGCGGGTCGTGAGGACGCGGATCGCATCGCCTTCGATGCGGATGTCGCCATCCCAGCGGTCGCCGAGCGCGATGGTGCGCAGATTGGTCAGGACGATGCGCCGTCGCGGCTTGCCCTCGCCGTCAAACGCGCGGGCTTGCCTGAGCTCGAGGATGTGTAGGCTGATGAAGTCGCCCGAGCCGCCGCCGCTGAACGAGGCGAGCGCGACCAGCAGGCCGTTCGCGGTCGTACCGCGATAGTCGTAGCCGGCATCCTCCGGCGGGTCGCTGCGCGAGACCTTTCGCTGGACGACCCATCGGCCTCGCCGCTCGATCGCGTCGGCGTAGAGATTGCTGCCGATGGAGGCCTCGACATCGACGGCCAGCCAGATCGGCGAGGAATCGGCGAGGTCGCCGTCGCCGAAATCCCGGAAGATCTCGGGCGGAATCGGCTTGCCGTCGAAGGTGAAGCCGCGGCGGACCTCGGTGAGCATCGCCTTCTGCCGCGCCTCGTCGGCCGAAGCGGGATGCGCGAGCGAGGCGGCGAGGAGGCTGAGGGCGAAGAAGGCGCGCGATGGCCGGGGCGCGCGGGTTGCGCGGGCGAGATCGGCGGTTCGCGCTTGCATCCGCGGCCCCATGGCTCCTCGACTGATCCGCGGCCGGCGCAGGGCCCAACCGATCGTCTCCGAAGCCGAGGTTAACCGGTCGCGCAAGCGCCGGCCAGACGCTGAAACCGGTTTGTCGCCCGAGCAGCGGTGTCCGGGAAACGGGGCGCATTCCAAGCCACCGTCGGCTGTTGCGTCGTCATCCGCTCGTTGGCGGCGCGCATCGCCCTCCCGCCCTACCCCGCCAGATACGGCGCCAGCAGCGCCAGATCGGCCGCGCCCAGCCGGTCCTTGGCGGTCCAGGCCTGGTGCCAATAGGGATAGAGCAGCGCGGGCTGGCTGACTGCGTCGAGCCGCGCGCGCTCCTCGGGCGTCAGCTTCAGTTCGGCCGCGCCGAGATTGTCCTGGATCTGGGCGACCGTGCGGCCGCCGACGATCGCCGTCGTGACGCCGGGCCGGCCGAGCAGCCAAGCGAGCGCGACCTGCGCGCCCGACACGCCGCGCCCGTGCGCGACCGCGACCAGCGCGTCGACGATGTCCCACAGCCTGCCCTCGTCATGGATCGGCGGCTCCTTCCAGCCGGCGAACTGGCGCGTCCCCTCCGGGGTCTTCTGGTTGCGCCGGTGCTTGCCCGACAGCAGGCCGCCGGCGATCGGGCTCCAGACCAGCACGCCGAGCCTCTGGTCGAGCGCGATCGGGATCAGCTCGTATTCGGCCTCGCGCGCCTGCAGCGTATAGTGGATCTGTTGCGACACGAACGGGACGCGGCCGTCGCGCCGGGCGACCTCCATCGCCTTCATCACGTGCCAGCCGGAGAAATTCGAGCAGCCGACGTAGCGCACCTTGCCGGCGCGCACGAGCGAATCCAGCGCCTCCATCGTCTCCTCGAGCGGGGTCAGCCCGTCCCATTGATGGACCTGGTAGAGGTCGATGACGTCGGCGCGCAGCCGCTTCAGGCTCGCCTCGCAGGCGCGGATGAGGTGCCAGCGCGACAGGCCGCGGTCGTTGGGGCCATCGCCCATGGGAAAGCGGGCCTTGGTCGCGATCATCAGGCCGCCCTTGCGCCGGCCCTCGAGGATCTCGCCGAGGACCTGCTCGGCGGCGCCGCCGGAATAGACGTCGGCGGTGTCGACGAGGTTGACGCCCGCCTCGACCGCGATGTCGATCATCCGGCGCGCATCGGCGAGGCCGACGTTGCCGACCCTGGCGAAGCCGCCGGCGCCGCCGATCGTCATCGTGCCGAGCGTCAGCGCGGACACCTTCAGACCCGAATTGCCGAGTTGCCGATATTCCATCTTGCCCTCCCGCCCGGCGCTCAGGCCGGATTGATCGTCGCGATCGACCGCAGCAGGGTCGCGCGCGCCGTGTTCATATGCGACCGGCAGCGCGCCATCGCCAGTTCCGGGTCGCGACGCTTCAGCGCGTCGATATAGGCGAGGTGCTCGTCGATCGCCACGCCATGGCGCTCCTTTTCGCCGATCTTGCTCCACTGATAGTGATAGTGGAAAATCATCGAGATCAGCGTGTAGAAATTGACCATGAACCGGTTGCGCGAGACGTCGTTGACGAGCCGGTGGAAGCGCTCGTCGAGCGCGGAGAAATCGGGGTGGCGGTCCTCGATTTCGCGCTTCAGCAGCAGGTGGTCGCGCTCGATCGAATCGAGCGCGCGCCAGGCGGCGTCGCCCTCGGGCAGTTCGACGAAGCGCTGCACCGAGCGCAGTTCGAACAATTCGCGCACTTCGGACAGTTCGAGCGCGAATTCCTTGGTGAAGCCCTTGACGATCCAGCTGCCGCTCGGGCGGCGCTCGAGCAGGCCGAACTGGGAGAATCCGTTGAGAAATTCGCGGATCGCCGATCGCGACGCGCCGAACTGGCGGGCGAGCTCGAGGCTGTTGATCTGCTGGCCCGGCCGGCAGTCGCCGTGCAGGATCCATTGCATGAACCGCTTCTCGACGCGGTCGCTGACCTCCTGGGTCTCGAGCGGGGGATAATAATCGGCGGCCGCCGGGCGGCGGCGAACGATCTTCTCGCGGCCGTCGAGCGCGATCAGCTCGCGCGCGCCGAGCGCGGCGAGCGCGGCGCGCACCGTCGTCCGGCTGACGTCGAGCGTGGCCGCCAGCCGCGGCTCCGAGCCGAGATCGGCGCCGACCGGCCGCTCGGCGATGAGATCGAGGCAGGCGTTGAACGTCCGCTTGAAGATCGCATTGGTCTTCACGGCCGGACTCCCGGTGCGACGCCGGCGCCGATCCGCCGGCGCCGGGGCGGCCGATGCACGGAGCGCGATCGGCCGAATTGGGTTGACAGGCGAGCGCGGCGAATGATCATGGCGGCGAATCCGAACCCAATTGCGGTCCAAAAATTCTGTTCCGGAGCGAATCGATGCTGAAGGCGGTCGGGCCGAAGGTCGCCTTTGCCATCAGTCCGGCGATCGTCGCCGGCGACATGTTCTTCGCGACCACGCTACCCGTCGATCTCCTGACCGGCAATTTCGTCAACGGCGCGATCGAAGTCCAGACCCGCCAGGTCCTGGCCAATCTCGAATCGCTACTGAAGCAGGCGGGCGGCGGCCTCGCCGACGTCGCCCAGATCACCTTCTACCTGACCGACCCCAAGGACGTGCCGGGCATGAACAAGGCCTATGGCGAGTTTTTCACCAGGGAGCCCTATCCGAGCCGGGCCACCATCGTGGTGCGCGAACTCGTCGGGCCGGCGGGCATGCGGGTGGAGGCGATCGCGCAGGCCTGCCTGAACGCTCGCTGAGACGCCCGCGGGCGATGCCGCGACAGCCGTCGCCGGCCTGTTTTTCATTCTGCGATTTTTGCGCATAAAAAACAACTTGACTTGGGCGCCGAGATTTCTCTTTTATCCAAAAGAAACAAAGCGATGTTCGAGGGTGGAATGACGGGGCGGGTCGACCGGAACGGCCGTTCTCGCGCGAGCGCTCCCGACGCCGGCGCGAGGCCGGTGCGAGGGCGCGGCCGATGAGGGCGCTGCTGTGCGGCGCGCCGGGCGCGCTTTCGATCGTCGAGCGGCCGATTCCCGAGCCCGGACCGGGCGAGGCGCGGGTGCGGCTGCGTCGGGCGGGCGTCTGCGGCACCGATCTCCACATTTTCGAGGGCGCCCAGCCCTATTTCGCCTATCCCAGGGTCATCGGCCATGAACTGGCCGGCGAGATCGACGCGGTCGGTCCGGCGAGCCTGCTCGCGCCTGGCGGGCGGGTCGCGATCATCCCCTATCTCTCCTGCGGATTCTGCGTCGCCTGCCGGCGCGGTCGGACGAATTGCTGCCAGCGGCTCGCCGTGCTCGGCGTCCATGTCGACGGCGGCATGGCCGATTACCTCTGCGTGCCCGAAGCCAATCTCATGGCGGCCGACGACCTCAGCCTCGATCAGGCGGCGATGGCCGAATTCCTCGCCATCGGCGCCCATGCGGTCCGCCGCGGCCGCGTCGGCGCGGGCGACCGCGTGCTGGTCACCGGCGCCGGGCCGATCGGCATCGCCTGCATGATTTTCGCCAGGCTCGCCGGCGCGGTCGTCACCGCGCTCGACACCCGCGCCGACCGGCTCGACTTCTGCCGGCGCGAGATCGGCGCCGACCATGCAGCGCTCGCCGACGCAGACGCCAAAAGCGTCCTGTCGCACGTCACTTCCGGCGATTTCTTCGACTGCGTGTTCGACGCCACCGGCAATGCCGCGGCGATGAGCGCCGGCTTCGACCATGTCGCCCATGGCGGATCTTACGTTCTGGTCGGCATCGTGCGCGATACGATCGCCTTCGCCGATCCCGAATTCCACAAGCGCGAGACGACGCTGCTGGGCAGCCGCAACGCGACGCGCGAGGATTTCGAGACGGTGTTCGCGGCGCTGCGCGGCGGGCTGGTTCCGACCAGCGCGCTCGCCACCCATCGCGCACGCCTCGAAGACGCCCCCGCCCTGTTCCCGGTCTGGATCACGCCCGCAGCGGGCGTGATCAAGGCGGTCATCGAAATCTAGGCGCCGGGATGACCTTCCCCATCCTCCAGTTCGGGACCAGCCGCTTCCTGCAAGCCCATGCCGACCTGTTCGTCAGCGAGGCGCTCGGCCGGGGCGAGGCGGCGGGACGGATCGCCGTCGTCCAGACCACCGCCTCCGCCGACAGCCGCCGGCGGCTCGCCGTGTTCGCCGCGGGCCAGCCGTACCGGGTCCATGTCCGCGGGCTCGCGGACGGGCGGACCATCGACCAATGGATCGCGGTTTCGAGCATCGGCGCCGGGCTCGACGCCAACGGCCAGTGGGCCGAAGTCGAGCGACTGTTCGTCGAGGAGGCGCGCTGGATCGTCTCCAACACCGGCGACCGCGGCTACGAGCTCGACCCCGGCGACCGGCCCGACGGCGCCGTCCCGCGGGCGTTTCCGGCCAAGCTGACCCGGCTGCTGCTCGCGCGCTGGCGCGCCGGGCGGGCGCCGCCGACCCTGCTGCCGTGCGAGCTGATCGTCGGCAACGGCGACCGGCTGAGGGCGGTCGTGCTCGAGCTCGCCGATTCCTGGGGCCTCGACGGCGCGTTCCGCCGCTGGGCGGGCGAAGACTGCCTGTGGGTCAATTCGCTCGTCGACCGCATCGTCTCCGAGCCGCTGGAGCCGGCGGGCGCGGTCGCCGAGCCCTATGCGCTCTGGGCGGTCGAGCGCCGGCCGGGGCTGGAAATGCCCTGCGCGCATCCCGCCATCGTGCTCACCGACGATCTCGCCCGCTACGAGCGGCTGAAGCTGTTCATCCTCAATCTCGGCCACAGCTGGCTCGCCGAGGGCTGGGCCGCGCGGGGCGCCGACGGCGCCGCGACGGTGCGCGCGCTGCTCGCCGACGCTTCGGTCAGGGACGAGCTGAACGATCTCTACGACCGCGAAGTGCTGCCGGTGTTCGCCGCGATCGGCCTCGGCCTGGAGGCGCAGAACTACCGCGCATCCGTGCTCGAGCGGTTCATGAACCCGTTTCTCGATCATTACCTCGTCGACATCCACACCAATCACGCGGCCAAGAAGCGCCGCAGGTTCGGCGGCCTCATCGAACTTCGGACTGCGCGCGGCCTCGCCCTGCCGCAACCCCGCCTGGAGGCGGCCCTCGCCGCCGCCGGATGACGCGACGTCGTCCCAACAAGCATGTCCGGCCAACCGGATCGTTATTGATCGTCAACGAGCCAACCCGCTCGACACAGGAGGAACCATGAAGACGCTCATCATCGCCGCCGCCGCGCTCGCCTCGGCCGCCGCCTTCCACGCGCCGGCGTTCGCCGCCGAGCCGACCATTCCGATCATCGTCAAGGACACGACCTCGTTCTACTGGCAGATCGT
>JBEKZS010000141.1:0-10680 GCA_049509635.1 Roseiarcus sp. | reverse complement strand
ACGCGGCCGGGCGCCGCATGGACGAACGGCGAGGGAAATGGGATATTGCGACGTCGCGCCGCAGCAGCCGCGCGTCATCAGGAGCGCCCCCTCCGATGAGCGAAATCGCGACCACCCCGAAGACCGGGACCGTCACCAGGACGGAGCGGCCGAAGCTGCACAAGGTCATCCTCGTCAACGACGACTACACCCCGCGCGAATTCGTGGTGATCGTGCTGAAGGGCGAGTTCCACATGAGCGAGGACCAGGCGCACAAGGTGATGATGACAGCCCATCGCCGGGGCGTCTGCGTCGTCGGCGTGTTCGCCGGCGACATCGCCCAAACCAAGGCGACCCGCGCCACCGACGCCGGCCGCGCCAGGGGCTATCCGCTGCTGTTCACCACCGAGCCGGAGGAATAGCGGCGGCTCACCAGCGCCCCTTGCGCCGGTTCCAGCCGTAGAGGAGATCGGCGAACCGGTCGTAGCCGAACCGCGCGACCGCGCCGATTCCCGGCAGGCCGAGCGTTCGCCCGAGCCAGCGGTCGCCGGGCGTGCGGAGCCAGATCGCGATCGCGCAGTCGGCGCCGACGTGCAGCCGGCCGTCCGCGTCGACCCCATGCAGGCGGCGGCGCACGTCCTCGATCCCGGCGCCGAACCGGGCGAGCGCGTCGGGCTCGAGGCCGATGTCGCGAAATTCGACCACGCCGGCGCGCGCCGCGCGCACGAGGCGGCTGCGCTGCCAGTTGACGCCGGCGTTGCAGACCGGACATTTCGTGTTGTACCAGACCGTGAGCTGCGGCGCTGGCCTGGATTGAGTCATGGTCGGGCGCTCGGTTCTTGGGGAAGGGGCGGGGCGGATCATCGCCGGCCGCCCCGCTCGACGCCAGCCACGCAAGATTGCCGCCGCGCCCCACTAGCCCCGGCGAGCGCTTCGAGGGATGGGCATGGACGCGACCCTGGAACAGGAACCTCGCCGGGGGAAGGATCAGCCTCGCCGACGTCAAGCAATGGCTGCGCGAAGTCGGGGCGGCGAAGCTGTTTGCGATCAAGCCGGTCAAGCAGCCCGATCTCGTGCGGCAGCGGCTGCGTTTCGTGCCCCGGCTGATGGCGGCCGCCGGCTATGGCGGCTGGGTCCTCCTGCTCGACGAGGTCGAGCTGATCGGCCGCTACGGCGTCCTGCAGCGCGGGCGCAGCTATGCCGAACTGGCGCGCTGGCTGGGCCTCGACGACGAGGAGAGGATTCCCGGCGTCGTCGCCGTCGCCGCGATCACCGACGACTTCGTCAGCGAGGTGATCCGCAAGCGTCGCGACGAGGAAAAGGCGCCGCTGAAGCTGACCGAGCGGAACGAACGCCGGACGGCCGCGCGCGCCCGTCGCGGCATCGACGCGCTGGAGACGAAGCAGGCCCTCCTGCGGCCGCCGGATGCCGAGCTGCTGGAGGCGAGTCTCGACAAGACCCGCGGCTTCTACGCCGAAGCCTACGGCTGGAGCCCGGCGATGTCCGAGGTCGGCGAGATCACGGCGACCAAATCGATGCGCCAGTACATCAAGTCCTGGATCACCGCCTGGGACCTCGAGCGCCGCTACGGCCTGCGCCCGGCGATCGAGACGCAGGATCTGGTCGCCGACTACCAGGAAAACCGCGACATCGAGCAGGCGGTCGCGCGCGACGGGGACTATCCCAACGAGGAGGCGCCTCTGCATTGGGATACAGATTCACGCTAGGCGCTTTCAGCGCGGCCTGTCGCGCCAAACGGCCCGATGCCGACACTCCCGACCATCGCGACCAACGGCTTGACGAAGCCCCCGGCGGGTCGCCGGGATTGTCGGCGATTCAATGCTGCTCTCAGCGGCATTCATCCGGGCGGCATGCGCTCGAATTTCTGCAACGTGGAGTCAATCGTGTCCCACGCATGGCCGCGGATGGCGTAGGTGACCACCCGCGGGTTGAACTGGCCGGGGTCGTCGAGGCTGGCCGCGTTGACCGCAATCAGTTCCGGCATTGCGACGAACGTCAGATAGACCGGCGTTCCGCAGGTCGGGCAAAAGGCGTGGACCTTTTCGTTCCCGCTGTCGCCTGCTACCCGCCAGGCGCTCGCCTCGCCCGTGATCGTCACATCGGCCCGCCGGGGGAAGGTCAGATAGGATCCGTGCCCCGTACCGCTTCGTTTCTGGCAATCGCGGCATTGGCAGTGGTTCTCGAACACGGGTTCGCTGCTCGTTTCATAGCGGATCGCGCCGCACGCGCATCCGCCGGCATAGGTCTTGGTCGTCTCTTTGGTCATCGTCACTCTCCTTCGAGTTCCTTCTTCAGATCGTGCAGCAGGCCGAGCCGCTGACGTTCGAATTTCCGCACCCACCGCTCGTAGACCTCGTGGAGCGGCACCGGGTTGATGAAGTGCAGCTTTTCCCGGCCCCGCCTGATCGTGCTCACCAGATTGGCCGCCTCCAATATCGCGAGGTGCTGCGTGGCGGATTGCCTGGCCATGTCGAGGTGTTCGCAAAGCTGGCCGAGCGTCTGCCCGTTCTTCTCATGAAGAAGGTCGAGCAGCCTTCTGCGTGTCGGGTCGCCCAGCGCCCTGAAAACCTTGTCGGCGTGCATCGGCCTCACTCGAATGCAAGATTGAAATATGCAGTTGAATACCTGCATGTCAAGGTGCGACCGGGCCCGCGGCCCGGCCGTTCGGATCAACGACGGCAATGTGAGCTCCCCAGAAGTCGGGTGGCGACGCCGGCGCCGGGCGAATCAGCTCTGCCCCGCGGCGCCCCGCAACGCCGCGATCGCCTCGCGCGCCGCCTGCGCGAGCGGCCCGGGCGGGTCGTCGAGCGCGAACCAGCCGATCGCGGCGATCTTGTCGGGCTCGCAATTGACCGGCTCGCCCGCCGCGGCCTCCGCGCGATAGACCGGCGCGACCCAGTGTTCGCCGTCGATCCCGATCATCTGGATCAGGCACAGCAGCGGCCCGATCGTCGGGGCGAGGCCGACCTCCTCGGCGATCTCGCGCGCCGCGGCGTCTTGCGCGCGCTCGAGGAACTCGACCTTGCCGCCCGGCAGGCTCCAGCAGCCCGCCTCCGGCGGCTTGCGGCGACGCACGAGCAGCAGGCGGCCGTCGCGCACGATTGCGGCGCCGCAGCCGACCCCGACCTGCGTCATGCGGCGAGCGCGGCGAGCAGGCGCGCCCAGGAGCGGGCGCCCCTGTGGAACGACGACAGCTCGTATTTCTCGTTGGGCGAGTGGATCGAATCGTCCTCGAGGCCGAAGCCGATCATCAGCGCGTCCATGTTGAGTTCGCGCTTGAAGGCGCCGACGATCGGGATCGAGCCGCCCGATCCGGCGAGCACCGCCGGCCTGCCCCATTCGGCCTCCAGCGCGCGCCGCGCGCGGCGCAGCGCCTCGGAACGGGTCGGCAGCGCGAGCGCCGGGCTCGCGCCATGCGCGATGAATTCGGCGCGCACGTCCGCCGGCAGGCGCGCCTTGACGAAGGCGCGAAAGTCTTTTGCGATCCGCTCGGGATTCTGCTTGCCGACCAGCCGGAACGACACTTTGGCGCTGGCCGTCGCCGGAATCACCGTCTTCGATCCCGCGCCGGCATAGCCACCCCAGATCCCGTTGACGTCGCAGGTCGGGCGCGACCAGGTCATCTCCAGCACGCTGCGCCCCTTCTCGCCGGCGGGAACCGCGAGGCCGATGTCGCCGAGGAACTGCGCCTCGTCGAAATCGAGCGCGCGCCATTGCGCGGCGACCTCTTCCGGCAATTCGGCGACGCCCTCGTAGAAGCCGGGCAGGGCGACGGCGCCGGTCTCGTCGTGGAGATCGGCGATGATGCGCGCGAGCACCCGGATCGGATTGATCGCCGCCCCGCCGTAGAGGCCCGAATGCAGGTCGCGCGCGGCGGCGTGGAGGGTCACTTCCTCCAGCACGAGGCCGCGCAGCATGGTGGTGATGGCGGGCGTGTCGCGATCCCACATCCCGGTGTCGCATACGAGCATGATGTCGGCCTTCAGCTCGCCGGCGTTGTCCGTCATGAAGGCGGGCAGGGAGGGCGAGCCGGTCTCCTCCTCGCCTTCGAACAGCAGGCTGACGTTGCACGGCAGGCCGCCGGTCTGCCCGAAAGCGCGGCACGCCTCGAGGAAGGTCATCAACTGGCCCTTGTCGTCGGCCGCGCCGCGGCCGGCGATGCGCTGTCCGCGCTCGGCCTCGACGAGGCGCCCCTCGAACGGCGGCGTCGTCCACAGCGCCAGCGGGTCCGGCGGCTGGACGTCGTAATGGCCGTAGAACAGCACGTGCGGCGCGTCGCGCCGCTTGGCTCTGGCGTGAGCGACGACCATCGGGCGCCCCTTGGTCGGCCGCTTGCTCGCCTCGAAGCCGAGCCCGGACAATTCCCCGACAAGCCAATCGGCCGCGCGCTCGCAGTCGCCGAAATGGGCGGGGTCGGCCGACACCGAAGGGATCGCGATGAACGAGAACAGCCGCGCCAGCGCCTCGGACTGGTTCGCGTCGATCTTGGCGAGTACGTGGTCGAGCGTCGGCATGAGCGGCTCCGGCGAGCGTCGACCCCGACGCCCGTGCGGCGCGGAACCTATCAGCCTCGCGCCGCCGCTCCAACTGCCGGGCGGCGGCGCCGCGCGCCCGCTCGCCTCGCCGCGATCAGAAGATCTGGCGGAACAGCACGTAAAGCACGCCCGACAGCAACACGGCGCAGGGCAGGGTGAGGACCCAGGCCATGGCGATGTTGCGCAGGGTCGACAGCTGGATTCCCGAGCCGTTGGCCAGCATCGTCCCCGCCACCCCCGAGGACAGGACATGGGTCGTCGACACCGGCAGGCCAAAACCGTCCGCGGCGCCGATCGTCGCCATCGCGATGATCTCCGCCGCGGCGCCCTGGCCATAGGTCAGGTGCTCCTTGCCGATTTTCTCGCCGACCGTGACGACGATGCGCTTCCAGCCGATCATCGTGCCGAGGCCGAGCGCGAGCGCGACGACGATCTTGACCCAGGTCGGGATGAACTTGGTCGAGGCGTCGAGCTGGCTCTTGTAGGCGTTGAGGCTGGCGACCTCGTCGGGTGCGAGGCCGTTCTCCTTGTCCTTGGCGAGGAAGCGGATCGCCTCGGAGGCCAGATACATGTCGTTGCGGGTGTTGCCGACCTGGGCGAACGGCACTTTGGCGAGCGAGCCGAAGCGGGCGACCTGGCTCCCGATGTCCTTCACGAACACGGCGAGGGCGGGAAACGTGCCCTCGGCGATTTTGTGGTCATGGACATATTCGGTGACGACGGGCCTGGGATCGCCGAGGATCTGGTAGCCGGCGCCCTGGGCCTCGATGATTTTCGAGGCCGCGTCCGAGGTCTTGACGAAGGTCGCCATCTGGCTGTCGGGCAGCGCGCGGTTGAGCGCATAGGCGGTCGGCGCCACGCCGATCAGGATCAGCATGATGAGGCCCATGCCCTTCTGGCCGTCGTTCGAGCCGTGGAAGAACGAGACTCCCGAGCAGGTGAACACCAGCAGCGCGCGGATCCACCACGGCGGCGGCGAAGCGGAGGTCGGCGCGGTGTAGAGCGCGGGCGTGCGGACCAGGAACTTCATGACCAGCAGGAGCAGGGCGGAGAAAACGAAGCCGAACAGCGGCGAGAGCAGCAGCGCATAGCCGATCTTGGTGACCTGGCTCCAGTCGACGCCCGAGGTCCCGTCCTGTCCGCGCAGCAGCGCGTTGGCGACGCCGACCCCGATGATCGAGCCGATCAGCGTGTGGGAACTCGACGCCGGCAGTCCGAGCCACCAGGTGCCGAGGTTCCAGATGATCGCCGCGATCAGCAGCGCGAACACCATCGCAAAGCCCGCGCTCGATCCGACCTGGAGGATCAGTTCGACCGGCAGCAGCGAGACGACGCCGAAGGCCACCGCGCCGGTCGACGTCAGCACGCCGAGGAAGTTCAGCGTCCCCGACCAGACGACCGCGTATTGGGGGGCGAGCGAATGGGTGTAGATGACGGTCGCCACCGCATTGGCGGTGTCGTGGAAGCCGTTGACGAATTCGAAGCCGAGCGCGATCAGCATCGCGACGCCGAGCAGGATGAACGGCAGCGCGGTGGTCGGCGCCGGCGCGCCGGAATCGGCGATGTCGCTGTAGATGCTGTAGCCCATGAAGAACAGGCCGCCCGCCAGCACGGCGAGGAAGGCGATCACCCCGCGCATGTCGAGCGGCTTGTCGAGCCTGACGGTCGCGGGGGCGGAGGACGGCGCTTGAGCGTCGGTGATCGCGGACATGCGAGCGGCTCCTGTCGTCGAAACGGGCCGCATCTAAAGCGGCGGCGTATGACGCGTGTGTGACAGGATCGGCCCGCGATGCGGATCGCGCCGCGGCGGCCCCCTGCGCGCGCTCATCTGCGTCGGCGATATCGCCCCGCTCCCGTTGCGCAAGCGGGGCGGGACGAGGGGATGGCCTGGGGTGCGGGCTGTCGAAGACTATCGCGCATCCGCCGCTCGCGGAGCGCTTGCGCGTTGCGCCCGCGCCGGCGGGCGGGAGACGGGACGGGCCGCGCCGATCTGCTCGACCCGCGCCGCTACTGCGGCTGGGCGACGACGCGGATATAGGGCTTGGGGGTCTTCCAGCCCGCCGGAAAGCGCTTCTCCGCCTCCTCGTTGGAGACCGAACCGGCGATGATCACGTCGTCGCCGTTCTTCCAGTTGGCCGGCGTTGCGACCTTGTGCTTGGCGGTCAGCTGGAGGCTGTCGAGGACGCGCAGCACCTCGTCGAAATTGCGCCCCGTCGTCATGGGATAGGCGAGCTGGAGCTTCACGCTCTTGTCCGGGGCGATGACGAACACCGTCCGCACGGTCTGGTTGTCGGCCGCCGTGCGCCCTTCGGAACTGCCCGGGGTCGCGGCCGGCAGCATGCCGTAGGCCTTGGCGATGGAGAGGTCCGTGTCGGCGATCATCGGATAGTTGGGCGCCGCGCCCTGGGTCTCCTCGATGTCCTTGGCCCAGCGCGCGTGGGAATCGACGGGGTCGACGGAGAGGCCGATGATCTTGGTCCGGCGCTTGTCGAACTCGGCCTTCAGCTTGGCCATCGCGCCGAGCTCCGTCGTGCAGACCGGGGTGAAGTCCTTCGGATGCGAGAACAGGACGCCCCAGGAATCCCCGAGCCATTCGTGGAAATGGATCGGCCCCTGGGTCGTCTGGGCGGTGAAGTCGGGGGCGGTCTGGCCTATCTGCAACATGGGGATTCCTCTGTGGACGCGAATTCGCCGGCCGCCGCCGGCGCGGCGGCGGATGCTGCGCCAAGGATTATACGATCCGCCCGGCAAACTCAATTGACGAATATGATAGACTAATAGAGGGCGGCTTGGGTTTGACCTCGGCGCTCTTCGCGGACTCGCGCGACGGCGCCGGCGCCCGCGCTTGATTTTGTCCGCCGAAGCGGCGACAGGTGATCGCAATCCGCCCCGAGAGGAGATCGACATGGACAATCTGATCGCGCGTGTCGCCACCGCCGCCGACATCCCGCCGGACACGGCCCGCCAGGCGATCAGCCTGGTCGTCGATTTCATCAAGCGGGAAGCGCCGCAGGACGCCGTCGACAAGCTGCTCGCGAGCGCGCCGGCGCTCAACGCGATCGTCGCCTCGGGTGCGGGGACCAGCGGCGAGGGCATGGGCGGCCTGTTCAAGGGCCTGATGGGCGTCGCCTCGGGCGCGATGGGCGGCGGCGGCATCATGGCGCTCGGCGCGCAGATGATGGGGCTCGGCCTCGGCATGGGCCAGATCCAGACCATCGGCAAGGAAATCTTCGCCTATGCGCGCGAGGTGGCGGGCGACGACGTGGTCGGCGAGATCGCGGCCGCCATTCCGGGTCTTTCCCAGTTCATCTAGGCGATGGGGATGACCGGACCGGCGGGCGATTTCGCGCCGACCAGCGAGCAGGACTGGCGCCGGCTGGTCCTGCGCGCGCTGAAAGGCCGGGGGTTCGAAAGTCTGGCGTCCCGGAGCGCCGATGATTTTGCGATCCAGCCGATCTATCCGCGGCGGGTCGGCCCGCGCGCCAACCGGGAGGGCGGCCGCTGGCGCGCGCTCGCGCGCATCGACCACCCCGAGGCCGCGCGCGCCAACGCCCAGGCGCTCGACGACCTCGCCAACGGCGCCGACGGTCTGGAAATCATTTTCGCCGGCGCCGCGGGCGCCCATGGCTATGGGCTCGCCGACGCCGACGCGGCCAGCCTCGACGCCCTGCTCGACGGCGTGCGGCTCGATCTCGGCCCGACGATCGAATGCGATCTCGGCCCCGCCGCCGACGATGCGGCGCGCGCGATCGCCGACGCGGTCGCGCGCAGCGGCGCCGAACCGGCGGTCGTCGATCTGGCGTTCGGCCTCGATCCGCTCGGCGCGCTCGCGCGCAGCGGACGCGCGGCGCAGGGTTGGCCGGAGACCGCCGGGCGGCTCGGCCGGAGCGCCGCGGCGCTGCGGGACCGGGGCTTTTGCGGGCCGTTGGTCGCCGCCGATGCGCGCTGCGTTCATGCGGCGGGCGGCTCGCCCGGCCAGGAACTCGCCTTCGCGCTGTCTGCCGCGATCGATTACTGGCGCGCGCTCGAACGCGCCGGGTTCGAACGCGAGGCGGCGCGGCGCGCGATCGGATTCCGGCTCGCGGCGGACGCCGACGAATTCCTCAGCCTCGCCAAGTTTCGCGCCCTGCGCCTGCTGTGGGCGCGCGTCGAGGAGGCCTGCGGGCTGCCGCCGCGCCCGGCCCGCGTCCACGCCGCCGGCGCCTGGCGGATGCTGAGCGCGCGCGACCCCTGGGTGAACGTCCTGCGCGGCGCCATGGCGGCGTTCAGCGCCGGGCTCGGCGGGGCCGACGGCGTCAGTGTGCTGCCGTTCACCCAGGCGCTCGGCCTGCCCGACCCGTTCGCGCGTCGCCTCGCGCGCAATACGCAGCTGATCCTCCTGGAGGAATCGCATCTGGGCTTCGTCGCCGACCCCGCCGCCGGCGCCGGCGCCTTCGAGGCGCTGACGCAGGCGCTGTGCGAGGCGGCCTGGACGCTGTTCCAGACGATCGAGGCCGAGGGCGGCCTCTACGCCGCGCTGGCGCGCGGCGATTTTCAGCGCGAGGTGGCCCAAGTCGCCGAGGCGCGCGCGCGCGACGTCGCGCGGCGCAAGGCGCCGCTGACCGGAATCAGCGACTTCGCCGATCTTGCGGAGGCCAAGGTCGACACGCTCGCGGCGGCGCGGCCGGCCTTCGCGTTCGAGGGCGAGCTTCGCGCCGCCCCGCTGGCGCCGCATCGGCTCGCCGAGCCGTTCGAGGCGCTGCGCGACGCCGCCGACGCGGCGCTCGCGCGCGAGGGGCGGCGCCCGTCGATCTTCCTCGCCAATCTCGGGCCGCTCGCGGCGTTCAACGGGCGCGCGGGCTTCGCCAGGAGCCTGTTCGAGGCGGGCGGCGTCGCGGCGATCGGCGAGGCGGGCTTCCTGGACGCCGCGCAGGCGGCCGCGGCGTTCCGCGCCAGCGGCGCGACGATCGCCTGCCTGTGCTCCACCGACGCGGTCTACGCCGAAATGGGGGAAGGCGTCGCGCGGGCGGTGAAGGATTCGGGCGCGCGCGCCGTATTTCTCGCGGGCAGGCCGGGCGGGCGCGAGGCCGCGCTGCGGGCCGCGGGCGTCGACGGCTTCGTCTTCGTCGGCTGCGACACGCTCGCCGCGCTTCGGACGGCGCATGCGCGGATCGCCGCGGGCTGAGCGCGGCGGGTCGGGCCGCGTCACAGGACGCTGTGGCGCGACGGCGGCCTCCGTCGTAAGCTCCCGATCCTGAATGGACGGTGCGGCCCCGCGTCGCGAAGGCACGATGAACCCGATTCCCGACTTCAGCGCCATCCCTTTCGCAGCGCCGCCCGCGCCGCCGGCGCCGCGCGGCGGCGCGCCATGGCTGACGCCCGAAGGCATCGCGGTCAAGCCGATCTACGGGCCGGACGATCTCGCCGGCCTCGATTTCCTCGACACCTGGCCGGGCGCGCCGCCCTATCTGCGCGGGCCCTATCCGACGATGTACGTCGACCAGCCCTGGACGATCCGGCAATATGCGGGCTTTTCGACCGCCGAGGATTCCAACGCCTTCTATCGCGCCAATCTCGCCGCCGGCCAGAAGGGCCTCTCCGTCGCCTTCGATCTGGCCACCCACCGCGGCTATGATTCGGACCATCCGCGGGTGGCCGGCGACGTCGGCATGGCGGGCGTGGCGATCGATTCGATCTACGACATGCGCACGCTGTTCTCCGGGATTCCGCTGAGCGAGGTCAGCGTGTCGATGACGATGAACGGCGCGGTGCTGCCGGTGCTCGCGCTGTTCGTCGTCGCCGCGCAGGAGCAGGGCGCTTCGATGGAGTCGCTGTCGGGGACGATCCAGAACGACATCCTCAAGGAGTTCATGGTCCGCAACACCTATATCTACCCGCCCGCCGCCTCGATGCGGATCATCGCCGACATATTCGCCTTCACCTCGGGGCACATGCCGAAGTTCAATTCGATCTCGATCTCCGGCTATCACATGCAGGAGGCGGGCGCGACGCAGGACCTGGAACTCGCCTACACGCTCGCCGACGGGGTCGAATATCTGCGCGCGGGGATCGCCGCCGGGCTCGACATCGACCGGTTCGCGCCGCGGCTGTCGTTCTTCTGGGCGATCGGCATGAATTTCTTCATGGAGATCGCCAAGCTGCGCGC
>JBEKZS010000140.1:0-10840 GCA_049509635.1 Roseiarcus sp. | reverse complement strand
AGCAGGTCTTTGGCGTGGTTGATCGACTGGTCGCCGCGCTCGAGCCCGACGATGTTGTGCTCGGCGGCGGCAACGCCAAGGTTCTGAAGGAGCTGCCGCCGGGGTGCCGGCTGGGCGACAACGAGAATGCGTTCACGGGCGGGTTCCTGATGTGGGCGGAGGCCCCGAGATCCGAATCGCCGGCAGGCCAGGCGGGTCCCGCGGTTGCTACCAAGTTGCGCCCAACGGTAAGGTCGAAACGGTCTTGAACCGCGATTGAATCCCTCGCTCGTCTGAAGGAGCTGCACATGCAACTTGGAATGGTCGGTCTTGGGCGCATGGGCGCCAACATGGTCCGCAGGCTCCTCACCGGCGGCCACGAATGCGTGGTCTTCGATATGTCTCTCAAAGCCGTCGAGGGGCTGGTCGACGAAAAGGCGATCGGCAGCTCCTCGCTTGCGGATCTGGCCAAGAGGCTCGAAAAGCCGCGCGCCGTCTGGCTGATGGTTCCCGCGGCGGTCGTCGACCAGACGATCGCCGATCTTCTGCCGGCGCTCGAGGCTGGGGACACGATCATCGACGGCGGCAATTCCTACTATGTCGACGATATCCGCCGCGCCCATGAACTCATGTCGAGGGGCATGAACTATGTCGACGTCGGCACCAGCGGCGGCGTCTGGGGGCTGGAGCGCGGCTATTGCATGATGATCGGCGGCGAGGAGGCGGTCGTCGGCCGGCTCGATCCGCTGTTCCGGGCGCTCGCGCCGGGGCGCGGCGACATCGCGCCGACACCGAACCGCGACGGGCGCGACCGGCGCGTCGAGGAGGGCTATCTGCACGCCGGCCCGTGCGGCGCCGGCCATTTCGTCAAGATGATCCACAACGGCGTCGAATACGGCATGATGCAGTCCTACGCCGAAGGCTTCGACATCCTGCGCCACGCCGACGACCCCGGCCTGAAGGCGGAGCACCGGTTCTCGCTCGACCTCGCCGACATCGCCGAGGTCTGGCGGCGCGGCAGCGTGGTGACGTCCTGGCTGCTCGACCTCACTTCGGCCGCGCTCGCCCATGAGAGCGGGCTCGATTCCTATTCCGGCTTCGTCGAGGATTCCGGCGAGGGACGCTGGACGATCATGGCGGCGATCGAGGAGGCGGTGCCCGCCGAGGTGCTTTCGGCGGCGCTCTACACCCGGTTCCGGTCGCGCCAGGGGCACACGTTCGCCGAGAAGGTGATCTCGGCGATGCGCAAGGGGTTCGGCGGGCATGTCGAGCCGACGGCGGCGAAGAAGGGCTGAGCGGCCCTCGCCGCGCCGTCGCGCGCCCACCCCGAATGAGCACGGTCCCTGCGTCCAGGGACCCGAAGCGACCCTTTGCTCGCCTTGGCAGCCGGATCGGACATCGAGCCTTCGCGGTCATGGACCCGTAGCGGGCAAGTCGTCGCGGGGATCGCGCCCGAACCGCCGGCCTATTGCGGCGGGGGAATTTCTGTCTGCAGGGTCGGGACGCCCCGGTTCGAATCGTCGCGGGCGCCGACCATGTATTGCACGAGTTCCTCGGTATTCGTGTCCGTGGTCGCCTTCTCGGCCACCTTGCGCCCGCGATGCATGACGATGAGCCGATCGGCGACGGCGAACGCGTCGGGCAGGATGTGGGTGATCAGAATCACCGGCACGCCGTGGTCGCGCAGCCTGCGAATGAGCTCGAGCACCTTGCGTTGTTCGGGAACGCCCAGATTGTTGGTCGGCTCGTCCATGATCATGAGCCTGGCGTCCCAGTAGACCGCCCGGGCGATGGCGACCGCCTGGCGCTGGCCGCCGGACAGGCTCTCGATCGGCTCGGTGAGGGTCGGAAAATGGATCTGGAGCAGATCGAGCGTCCGGCGCGATTCGCGCAGCATGTGCGGGTCGTCGAGCGTCCTGATCAGCCCGCCGAAATGGCGCTTTTTCACCTCCCGCCCGAGAAAGATATTGGCGCCGACGTCGAGATTGTTGGCGAGCGCGAGGTCCTGGTAGATCGTCTCGACGCCGTGGCGGCGGGCGTCGATGGGATGGGCGAACCGCACCCGCTCGCCGGCGAAGAACATCTCGCCCTCGTCGGCGTGGTGGACGCCGGATATGCATTTGATCAGCGTCGACTTTCCCGCCCCGTTGTCGCCGAGCAGGCCGACGACTTCGCCCGGAGCGATCTCGAAACTCACGTCGTCCACCGCCACCAGGCCGCCGAAGCGCTTGGTGACGTTGCGGACCGAGAACAGCGGCGCCGTCATGCCGCCGCGCTCCTGCGGCTGCGGCCGGTGATGAGGTCGCGAGACTGGTCGATCAGCACCGCGACGATGACCACCGTCCCGACCACGATGAACTGCCAGAACGCCTCGACGTTCAGCATCACCAGCCCGGTCGTGAGGACCGCGATGATGAGGGCGCCGATCACCGTCCCGATCACGGTTCCGGCGCCGCCGAACAGGCTCACCCCGCCGATGATGACAGCGGCGATCGACGACAGGAGCAGCGGATCGCCGATGACAGCGGACCCGGCCGTGAACCGCAGCGTCGAGAGGAAGCCCGCTATTCCCGCGGTCGCGGCGGAGAGGATGTAGAGCTTGATGACGTGGCGGTCGACGGGGATTCCGGTGCGCACGGCCGCCTCCATGCCGCCGCCGATCGCGTAGGTATGCCGGCCGAACTGGGTCTTGTGAAGGAGGAACATCGCGCAGGCGACCACGCAGGCGGTCGCAATGACCGGGTAGGGCAGGATGATGTCCATCCGGCGCAGCAGGTCGTCCCTGACGTCGGGCCGTTCGAGGAAATAGAGGCCGCCGCCCTCGCCCCGGATATAGTAGAAGAGCGCGTCATTGCCGTAGGCCCGAATGCCCGCCGGCAATCCGATCACCGTCGTATTCTCGGACATCAGGTAGGCGACGCCGCGCACGATGAACGACGTGCCGAGCGTCACGATGAACGCGGGGACCTTCAGCTTGGCGATGATGACGCCGTTGACGAGGCCGACCAGCGCCGCGCCGCCGACGCCGGCGACCAGCCCGGCCAGCACCGAAACGGAAAGCGGCAGACCGCTGTCGAACGCAGAGCGCAGGGCGAGCGCGGAGAGGACCGAGCCGAGGCTCATGACCCACCCGACCGACAGGTCGATGCCGGCGGCGATGATGACGAAGGTCTGACCCAATCCGAGCAACAGCACCGGAATGATGGCGACCAGGATGTTTTGCGAATTGCGGACGGTCAGGAAATTGACCGCGCCTCCGCTGACCAGCGGCACCATCACGACGAAGAAAAGGACCATGACGGCGAGGAAGAGCCACGCCCAGACCCCGCTTGCGAACAACGCGAGCCGCTGCGCAGGCGTCGCGGCCCCCGCAGGCGTCGCCCGGGCGGGGGCGACCATTCTCGACCCGCGCTCGGTCACGTGGCGGTTTCCTCGCAGATACCGGTGCGAATCGCGACGGCAATCAAATCGAGGACCAAGCGCTGGCCCCCGATCCGGTTCCGCGGGCGACCTACTTGCCAGGAACCTGATAGATGAAGCGAGCGATCGCCGGGTCCTTCACATTGTCCTTGTCGATGATGGCGAAGCCCGTCTCGACCCGGCGCGGCAGGCTGGTCACCCCGGCCGCGTCGGCGGCGGCGAATTGCACCGCCATATAGCCCATGTCGAACGGCTTCTGCGCCAGCACCAGGGAAACCACGCCCTTGCCCATCAGCTCGATGGCCAGTTTGGTCGCGTCATAGGCGACGACCTGAACGTGACCGCCGAGGCCCGCATTGACCACCGCGGCGCCGGCGCCCTGCGCGCTGAAGACGTTGGTGCCGAACGCGCCGCCGAGTTTGGGTTCGCGCTCGAGCACCGCCGCGGTCTGCTGGGTCGCCTTGTTGGGATCGTCGAGATTGTAGTCCGGGCCCAGCACCTTGATGCTCGGGAACTCCTTCTCCATCACCTCCTTGAAGCCCTTTTCGCGGCCTTCGACGGAGCTGACGTTGGGGTTCGTCGAATTGATGTAGACCGTGCCCTTGCCGCCGATCGCCTTGGCGAGCCCGCGGGCCGAGATGCGGCCGCCCTCGGTGTTGTCCGACCCGATATAGCTGAGCGGGAACTTCACCGGTCCGCTGACGTAGTCGCCGTTGCCCAGATAGGTGTCGACGGTGATGATCTTGACGCCGGCGTCGGCGGCGGCCTTCAACGGGCCGACCATCTGATCCTTGTCGGTCGGCGCGATGATGATGTAGTTCAGGTCGCCGCGGGCGACCATCGCATCGAGGATCGGCGTCTGGACGTCGACGCCCCAAGTGGCCGGCACCTGGGTGACGACCTCGATGCCGAGGTCTCTGGCGGCCGTCTCGACCCCGGTCTGCATCACCTGATAGAACGGGTCGACGACGCCCGGCAGGAAGCCGATCTTGATCCTGGCGGCGGCGGCGGCGCCGTGTGAAGCCATGGCCACGGCCAGCGCGGTCGCGACCGCGAATAGCGCTCGTTTGCGCAGCATTGTTCTCTCCTCCCTCGACGGCTTCGGGCGGCGCCGATCAGACCGATGATTCCGCCGCAGCGCTGAATTTTCAGTCGTTCATCGCTTCATGCGGGGAGCGGGCGGTCGATCGCGTCTGCTCGATGAGCCCTTTCAACGATGGCGACGCGACTTTCCGTCGTCGTCGCCCATGACCGGTTGCCCAGTAACGGCTGCCATGGTGGCATGCCTCCGAACGTGGATCAACAAGGGGCTCGATCGGATATCCGGCGTCGGCCCTCCTCCGGTCGAATTGTTCAGCCGCCGGCCGGATTGGCTCGAGGCGGCGGCGACAATCGGCGCGGCCCTGGCCAAATGGCCGGCCTGCCGGGTCGAATACCCCGGGTTGGGACATGCAACGCCGAAGACCGCTGGATTCTGATTCGGGCGGCCGCCTTTCACCTCGGCCCGGCCACCTCGGCGTCAGGCAGGAGCGCGCCGCCGCGCCGGTCGTCGGCAAGCCGGAGCGGAGCGGCTAGCGTCCAAGAAGCATCGAAAGGCGCGCCGCGATCATCTTGGCGTAGAGCCTCATCGGCAAACCGCGACAGCACGGGGCATCGCGGGGAATCGGGCTGTCGGCTCGCCGGTGCTCGATCTGGATCCTCATGTCCGGCGGCGGCAGATCGCCTGCGAAGCGGGCCCGATAGGCCGAGGTCCAGAATCCCGGCGCATATTTCAGGAACATCGCCGAATTGCAGCAGGACGCCGCCACTCTGCGCGTGGGTGCGCCTTCGCTGAGCTTGTAGCTCACCAGCAGGTCCTCGCCGTCCGAACAATGGAACCGGTCGTCGCGATAGGCCAGCAGGGGGGTTCCGCCGTCGGCGTCGCGGAACGCGGCGGCGTTCGAAAGCGCCTCGATTTCGCGGGCGCCCCGCTGGCAGTCGTCGCAGTAGCAGACGAGGCTGACGATCGGCGCGCCGATCGCTCGGCACTTGACGCGCCCGCATATGCAGGAAGAGACCCTGGTCGGGGCGAGGATCCGGCTCATCCGCTCACCCTACGGGCTCCCGCTTTGCCTCTCGAGCGCCGCTTCGCCCCGGCGTCCGCTCCCTTTGCTACACCGGCAGCCGCAACGTCGCGCGCAGGCCGCCCAGCGGGCTCCTGGCCAGACCGACGTCGCCGCCGTGCGAGCGCGCGATGTCGCGCGCGATCGCGAGGCCGAGGCCGGCGCCGCCCTCGTCCTGGTTGCGCGCGTCGTCGAGCCGGTAGAACGGGCGGAAGACGTCCTCGCGATGTTCGGGCGCGATCCCCGGCCCGTCGTCGTCGACATGGATCGCGATGAAGCGGTGTTCGCGCGAGGCCAGCAGGACGATCCGGTCGGCATGGCGGTGGGCGTTGGCGACGAGATTGGCGAGGCAGCGCTTGATCGCGCTCGGCCGCACCCTGACCACCAGCGCGCCGCTCGCCTCGACGCCGACCCGCGCGCCCTGCCGCTCGGCGTCGCCCTTGAGTTCCTCGAGGATGTCGCGCAGGTCGGTCGCCACCGTCGCCTCGCTGGCGTCGCCGCGCGCGAAGGCGAGATAGCCCTCCAGCATCCCCTGCATTTCCTCGACGTCCCTCTGCAGCGGCTCGAGCTCGGCATGGTCGTCCATCACCGCGAGCGACAGCTTGAACCGCGTCAGGATCGTGCGCAGGTCGTGGCTGACGCCGTTGAGCATGGCGGTGCGCTGCTCGAGCGCGCGTTCGACGCGCCGCTTCATTTCGATGAAGGCGTAGCCGGCCTGGCGGACCTCGCGCGCGCCGTGCGGCCGGAACTCGAAGTCGCGGCCCTTGCCGAAATCCTGCGCCGCGCCGGCCAGCCGCAGGATCGGCCGGATCTGGTTGCGCAGGAACAGGACGGCGACCGACAGCAGGACGAGCGCGGCGCCGATCATCCAGAGGATGAAGATATGGACGTTGGGCTCGTAGGCGAGCGAGCGATGGGCGAACATCCGCAGCACGGCGTCGCCGAGGTCGACCCGCACCTCGACGAGGCCGGACCGGCCGACGGTGTCGATCCAGAACGGCCGGCGCACCTGCCTGGCGATCTCGTCGGGGAGCGCCGAGGTCAGCGGGTCGAGCTCATCGAAGAACGTCCGCGGCATCCGCGGCGGCAGCGGGCCGGCCGGCAGCAGGGCGACGTCGATGTGGAACCGCTCGGCGCTGATCGCCTGCAGGCGGTCGTCGCCGGGCGCGGGCGGATAGGCGCGGTAGAGATCGATGATCGCCCCGATGTCGCGGGCGACCGACGCCGACAGGCGGTGGGTGACGAGCTCCCAGTGGCGCTCCATGAAGACATAGGCGACCGCCGCCTGCAGCAGGACCATCGGCAGGATCACGATCAGCAGCGAGCGGCCGTAGAGCCCCTTGGGCAGGAGATCGGCGACGGCGCGCGCGACATGGCGCCAAGCTTCCCGTGGTCCCGACAGATTCAGCGCCGATTCGATCGACATCGCCGTCACCCATCGACGACGAGGCGATAGCCGGCGCCGCGCGCGGTCTGCAGAAACAGCGGATTGGCGGGATCGACCTCGATCTTGCGCCGCAGCCTGTTGATCTGGACGTCGATCGTGCGTTCGTTGGCCGCCGCCCCGGAGTCCGCCAGCGCCTGGCGCGAGACGCTTTCGCCCGGCGTGGCGCACAGCAGGCGCAGCATGTCGCGTTCGCGCTCGGTCAGGCGCACGAGCTCGTCGCCGGCGCGCAGCTCGCCGCGCTCCGGCGAGAAGCTGAACCGTCCGAATTTCACCGCGCCCGCCGCGGGCCGGGGCGGCGCCATCTTCGTTCGGCGCAGGATCGAACCGATCCGCAGCAGCAGTTCCTTGGGCTCGTGCGGCTTGGCCAGATAGTCGTCGACGCCGATCTCGAGCCCCCGGACGCGGTCGCCCGGCTCGGCGCGCGCCGTCAGCATCAGGATCGGCACCTGCGAGGTCTCGCGCAGCGAGGCGGCGAATTCGAAGCCATTCTGGCCCGGCATCATGACGTCGAGGACGATGATCTCGAAGGTGAGGCTGTCGAGGTAGGCGCGCGCCTCCTCGGCGCAGGCGGCGATCGTCACGCGGTAGCCGTTCCTGCGCAGGTAGGTCGACAGCAGCTCGCGGATGCGCCGGTCGTCGTCGACGACGAGCACATGGGCCGCGTCGTCGACCGGCGCCGGCGCGGCGCCGGTCACGCCGCGCCCCCGCCCGAAACGCCGGCCGGCGCGAACGGCTCGGCGGCGCCCGGATCCCGGGCGCCGATCAGCGCCACGACCCGCTCGCGTTCGAGGTCGTCGATCATCGCCAGCAGGAAGGCGGCGGCCTTTTCGCGCCCGCCCGCGCCGAGCGTGTCGGTCGCCTTCAGGAACCGGCGGGTCTGCAGCTGGGCGAGTTCGCGCGCCAGGCGGGCGCCCTTGGCGGTGGCGTGGAGCTGCCGGTGGCGACGGTCCTGGGCGCCCGCGCGCGCCTCGATGAACGATTCGGCGACGAGTTCCTTGAGCACCCGGTTGAGACTCTGCTTGGTGATTTTCAGGATCTCCAGCAATTCGGCGATCGTCAGCCCGGGCTGGCGGCTGACGAAATGCAGGACGCGATGATGCGCGCGCCCGAAACGATAGGATTCGAGCAGGCGGTCGGCGTCGCCGACAAAATCGCGATAGGCGAAGAAAAACAGCTCGATCAGATCATACATGGGCGCGACGCCGGCCGCCATGTCCACGCTTGGGGACAATTAAGTCAGCAATGTTGACATATTTCAACTTCCCTGCTACGCATGCCGCCGCGCCCGGGGTATTTACGCCGTGCGCGGTCAAAATCCAAACGGCGGCGCAATCGACAGGGAGAGCACCATGGCAGGGCCGGCTTTTGACGACCGCGACGGTCTGATCTGGATGGACGGGGCGCTGATCCCCTGGCGCGACGCCAGGGTCCATGTGCTGACCCATGCGATGCATTATGGCAGCGCCGTCTTCGAGGGCGAGCGCGCCTATGGCGGGACGGTGTTCGCGTCGACCCAGCATTCCGAGCGCCTGCGCGAATCCGGCCGCATCCTCGATTTCGAGGTGCCCTGGACCGTCGCCCAGATCGACGCCGCCAAGGCGCTTGTGCTCGAGCAGAACGGCTTTTCCGACGCCTACGTCAGACCGATCGCCTGGCGCGGCTCGGAAATGATGGGCGTCTCGGCCCAGCACAACACGATCCATCTGGCGATCGCCGCCTGGCAATGGCCGAGCTATTTCGATCCGGCCCAGCGGCTGAAGGGCATCCGGCTCGACATGGCCGAATACCGTCGCCCGGATCCGGCCACCGCCCCCTGCCGCGCCAAGGCCGCCGGGCTCTACATGATCTGCACCATCTCCAAGCACCGCGCCGAGCGGCGCGGCTACGCCGACGCGCTGATGCTCGACTGGCAGGGACGGGTCGCCGAATGCACCGGCGCCAATGTGTTCTTCGTGCGCGACGGCGCGATCCACACGCCGATCGCCGACTGCTTCCTCGACGGCATCACCCGCCAGACCGCGATCGAGCTCGCGCGCCGGCGCGGCTACGAAGTGCTCGAGCGCCGCATCAAGCCCGAGGAGCTCGCGACCTTCTCCGAATGCTTCATCACCGGGACCGCCGCCGAAATCACCCCGGTCGGCGAGATCGGCGCCCATCATTACAAGCCGGGCGCGATCACCGGCGCGCTGATCGACGATTATGCGGCCGAGGTGCAGCCGAAATCGAAGGCGGCGTAGCGGGCGCGCCGACCGGCCATCGGTCGCCCGGTCGCCATCATCGGCGGCGTGAATTCGAACTCGTGGCTCGCCCGGCGGCGGCCGGCGGCGGCTGCGGTCGCCATTGCCGTCGTCCTCGAATTCGAATTCCTCCCGTCCAACGCGTTCGAGACGACGATTGATCGTTTCGCGTCGCAAGGCGCGCCCGGCGCCCGATTGAACGCCGACGCCGCCGATGCTAGTTTTCACGCCGTGGGGGCGTGCGATGTTGAATGCGGCGGCGTTTGTCGAGGTCGGGTCGTGTCGCCGCCGCCCGTGGCGAGATCCGCGTCCGCCAGGGATTTGCTCCGAGCCCGCATCGACGCCGTCACCCCCGACGCCCCGCGTCGCCGCGGCGTCCGCCCTCCTCGTGGCGGTTGCGCTGCTGCTCGGCCCGGCGGCGCCGGCCGCCGCCGAGCCGCTCGATCTCGGCCCGTTCCCGGCGAAGGTCGTGCTCTACGGCGTGGAGACCGATGTCGGCTTCGAGATTTCGGCCGACGTCTCGACCACGCGCCTGGGCGCGCATGTGGCGGGCGACGCGACCGCCTCGGCGAGCGCGGCGCGGCTCGCGGCGAATATCGAGGCGATCGCCAACGGCCGCCTCCCGTTCGCGGCGCCCGCCGGCCCGTGCGTGTTCAAGATCGTCGCGCTCAGCGCGACCAGCCTTTCGGTTTCCGGCAACACCGGGACGTTCGCGACGACGGCGCAGATCGAGACGAGCGGCTGCCCGCTGTCCTGGGGAAGCGTCGGGCTGTCCGTGCGCTTCGTTCCGGAGGCGACGCCGGCCGCGCTCGGCGTCAAAATCGTCGACGTCGCGGTGACGACCCCGTTCGAATGGAACTTCCTCGGCTTCCTCGCCGGCAAGAGCCCGTCGCAATTGATCGCCGCGGCGATCCGCGCGCAAGCAGCGACGGTGAAGCTGGCAATCCCGACGCTGAAGAACGCCCGCGCGGCGTTCCAGGGCGCGGCCGTCGACGCGAAAGGCGATACGCTGATCTTCCGCCTCCGCTCCGACGTCCAGGCCGACCGGCAGGCGATCATGGACGCGCTGACGAGCCTCGACCAGGTGAAGAACCTGCAGGTCAAGTATCCGTGAGGCGGGCGTCGCCGACGATCCTGTCCCACCCCTCTTGGTCCGAGCGCGCCCGGTTCATCGGGCCACCGCCTCCGGCGACGGAAAGCTCACGTTCACCGCGCCAGCCGTCATCGCGAGTGGGGCCCGGGACGTCTGTAAAATAGAATTTTGAGATAGTTCTTCCCAAATTCCAAAAGACTGGCTATAGTCCCATCATTAGCCCTCGGCAGGAGCCCGCCAATGTTCGACCCAGCCGTCCCCGCGCCACCGCCCACCGCCCGCCTCAGCGCCGCCGAGCGCGAAGTCCGCGGGCGTCGAATTGCGGAGCGCGCGCCGCGCGGACGGAGCTGCGAACAATGCCTCCGCCCGGCCGCCGACGACAAGGCGCGGGCCGACGCCGCGCGGGGAAGCCGGACGGCGGCGCGGCGCCGACCCCGCGCGGTTTCAATTTGGCAGCAACCCTCTGATTTGCCTCGATCGGCCGAGAAATGGATTTCCGAATATTTCAACACCGAAAGGACTTCTCGAGCGATGCGGCTCGGGGCGCCGGACAGCGGCGCCC
>JBEKZS010000014.1:0-70434 GCA_049509635.1 Roseiarcus sp. | reverse complement strand
CCGGACGCCGCGGGGATTATCGACCACAGCGCGCTGCCGAGATCGACCAGCGGCGTGGGGTCGTTCTGCACGCCGATCAGCATCGCGGCGCGCGAGGTCGCGGGCAGGGCGGCAGGCGGCGCGGCGTTCTCGGCCACGCGCTGGGGCGGCGCGGGCTTCGCTTCCGGCGCGGAAGCGTCCGGCGCCGGACCGGGCGTCGCCGCCGGCGCGGCGGGACCGGGTGGGGGCGTCGGCGCGACCGGCACGGCGACGACCGGCACCGGCACCGTCGGGATCGGTGTCTCCTCCGGCGCCGGTTTCGGTACGCCGTCGTCGCCGGCGCCGATCCGCCGTGCGATCTTGTTCTGCCCGACCGTTCCCGCCGTGTCGGCCGATTCGTCAGGCGACCTGATCCCCAGATCGCGAGGCTGCTCCTTCCAGAGATAGGCGGCCAGGGCGATCGCGGCGACGCCGAGAAACGCGACGAGCGCCAGCAGGGGCAAGGGATTGCGGCGCGGCGGCGGCGGGCGCCCGGGCGCGCTGGGCCGTCCGGCGTCGCCGTTGGCGCGCAGCGGCGCGGGACCGGCGGCGACCGGCGGCGAAGCGGCGACCGGCGGAGCGAAGCCGTAGTCGTCGGCGGGGGAGGCCGGCTCCACCGCGACCGGCGGGGCGGGCAGCGACCGGCCGAGGCCGCCCAGCGTCCGTTCTGGTCCGATCAACGGCTCGGCGCGCACGGGAGCAGGCGCGGGGGCCGCAGCCGGAGCGGTAAGAACCGTCCGTCCCATCGCCGCGCGCCGCGGCGCGACCGGCGCGAGCGGCGCTTTCGGCAGCGGGTTCGTGGCCGCGGGCAGATTCGGGACGGCGGCTCTGGCGGCCGGAGTAGACTGGGGACGCGGCGCGTCGGCCGGGCTCGGCCGGGCCGCCGGCGCGGGCTTTTCTGCGGCGGCCGCCGGCGCCGGGGTGGCGGTCGGCCGCCGGGGGACGGCGTCGGTGGGCGCCCGCTGCGCCTCATATTCGGCTTCAAGACGCGCGATCGCCTTATTCAGCGCGGCGTCCTCGTTGGCGATGTCGCCCTCGGCGATCTCCGGCTGGATCGCGCGCAATTGCCCGATCAACGCCTTGCGCGCCCGCTCGTAGATCGCGCGACGAGCCGTGGACGCCGTTCTGGTCGGCAGGTTGGCCAGGGCTTTGGCGAGCAGCGGGTAATAGTCAGCCATGTTCGGTCCCGGTCGCTCCTTGGATATTCGTGTGGGCGATCGCCGAATTAGTCTCTGAACGGATCATGCACGAGAATCGTGTCTTCTCGTTCCGGGCTCGTCGACAGCAGGGCGACCGGCGCCCCGATCAGCTCCTCGATGCGGCGGACATATTTGATCGCCTGGGCCGGCAGATCGGCCCAGGAACGCGCGCCGCCGGTCGTCCCCCTCCACCCCTCGATGGTCTCATAGACCGGCTCGACGCGCATCTGGGCGCCCTGCGCGGCGGGCAGATAGTCGATCTCCGCGCCATCGATCCGATAATGCGTGCACACCTTGATCTCCTCGAACCCGTCGAGGATGTCGAGCTTGGTCAGGGCTATGCCGTCGATTCCCGAGATCTTTACGCATTGGCGCACGAGCACGGCGTCGAACCAGCCGCAGCGGCGCGGGCGGCCGGTGTTGGTGCCAAATTCACTGCCGCGCTGGCCGATGAGGCGCCCGACGTCGTCGTCGAGTTCGGTTGGAAACGGGCCGCCGCCGACCCGCGTCGTATAGGCCTTGGCGATGCCCAGCACGTAGCCGATCGCGCGCGGCCCGAGGCCCGAGCCGATCGCGGCGTTGGCCGCCACCGTATTGGACGAGGTCACGTAGGGATAGGTTCCGTGGTCGACGTCGAGCAGCACGCCCTGGGCGCCCTCGAACAGAATCCGCTTTCCGGCGCGCCGGGCGCTATCGAGAATGTCGAAGGTCGCGGCCATGAACGGCAGCACCCTGGGGGCGATCGCCAGCAACTCCGCGCGGATCGCCTGGGGGTCGGGCGGCGCGAGCCCGAGACCGCGCCAGAGCGGATCGTGGTGGGCGAGCAGGCGCGCGATCTTGGCGTCGAGATCGTCGGGCTCGGCGAGATCCATCAGCCGAATCGCCCGCCGGCCGACCTTGTCCTCATAGGCCGGACCGATGCCGCGTTTGGTCGTGCCGATCTTGACGCCGGCAGTCGCGCCGGATTCGCGATGGGCGTCGAGGTCGCGATGAAGCGACAGGATCAGCGGCGCGTTTTCCGCGACCTTGAGATTGTCCGGCGTCACCTCGATCCCCTGCGCGCGCAGCTTGTCGATTTCCTGAACCAGATGGTAGGGATCGAGCACGACGCCGTTGCCGATGACCGATAGTTTGCCGGGGCGCACGATCCCGGACGGCAGCAGCGCGAGCTTGTAGACCCGGTTGCCGACGACCAGCGTGTGGCCGGCATTGTGGCCGCCCTGGAAACGCACGATCACGTCGGCCGACACGGACAGCCAGTCGACGATCTTGCCCTTTCCCTCGTCGCCCCACTGGGCGCCGACCACGACGACATTGGCCATCCCGCGCGAACTCCTCGCCCCAAAAACAAACCCCGGCCCCAGCCGCAATGGGCTGGGCCGGGGCTCATTGCGACAATGGACTACGCGATTGCCGCGGCCGAGTAAAGCCGGCCGTCGCCGACGGCGCCGCGGCCATCGTGACGCGGCGTGGACGTCGTCATCCCGCCTGGGGGCGTTCGGCTACTGGAATATCTTCGCCGCGCCCAGCAGAGTCATATAGACCCCCCAAGCCAGGGGGATGACCACCGTCGCCCAGGCGGCGATCGCCCGCGCATCGAGACCGCCGAGGCCGATGCCGAAGGAACCGCCCGACGCGGCGACGGGCGCGGCGGCCGCGACCTCGGCGTCGGCCCGGATGAACCATTTATCGGCGACCGGTCGAATCAGCAGGTTGGCGACGAGCCCGATGACGAGAAGCCCGACCAGCCAATAGAAGATCGCGTCGTAGACATGATCGCGCGGCACGCCGGCGGCGACGCGCGAATCGTGGAGATAGTTGACCAGCACCGGTCCGACGATGCCCGCGGTCGACCAGGCGGTCAGCAGCCGCCCATGGATGGCGCCGACATATTGCACGCCGAACATGTCGGCCAGATAGGCCGGCACCGTTGCAAAACCGCCGCCGTACATCGAAGCGATCACGCAGACCACCGCCGCGAACAGCCCAAGCAGGGACGAATTGGCGATCGTCGTCAGCGATCCGTAGCACAGGATGCCCAGTATGAAGAACGCGAAATACGTCGTCCGGCGCCCGAGCCGATCGGAGAGCGAAGCCCAGAAGAACCGCCCCGCGATGTTGAACAGCGAGAACAGGCCGACGAAGCCGGTTGCCACCGCCGCGGCGAGCTTGCGCTGGTCGTCGGTGAATTGCGCGAAGCCGACCGCGTGGTCGCCGAACAGCGCGCCGCCGAAGGTCTCCTGCAACATCGGCGAGGCCGCCCCGATGACGCCGATGCCGGCCGACACGTTCGTCAGCAGCACGATCCATATCAGCCAGAACTGGGGCGTGCGATGCGCATCGGCGAGCGCGACATTGCCGTGGGCGATCATCGCGCGTCGCGCGGTCGGCGCGGACCAGCCTTCGGGGCGCCAGCCCGCCGGCGGAATCCGATAGCCGAATGCGCCGCCGACCATGAACACGAAGTAGATCGCCGCCATGACCAGGAACGTTTGCCAGACGCCGACGCTGGTCGTGGTCTTGAACTGGTTCATCAGCCAGGTCGCCAGCGGCGAGCCGATCATGGCGCCGCCGCCAAAACCCATGATCGCCATGCCGGTCGCCATCCCGCGCCGGTCGGGAAACCATTTCACCAGCGTCGAGACCGGAGAAATATAGCCGAGACCGAGGCCGACGCCGCCGATGACGCCCGAGCCGAGCCACATGATCCAGAGCTGGTGGAGATAGACGCCGCCGGCCGAGACGACCAGACCGCCGCACCAGCACAGCGCGGCGACGAAGGCCGCCTTCCGCGGTCCCTCGCGCTCGAGCCAGCCGCCCCAAAGGGCGGCGGAGGATCCCAGCACGACGAAGAACAGCGTGAACATCCAGCCGAGATCGAACTGCGTCCAATCGCAATCGGTGGCGAACAGCGCGTGACCCGTGATGCCGAGCTTGCCCGAGAAGGTCGTCGCATCGCCCGGGCAGGCGACCGGCTTGGCCGCGCCCGTCGCCGCCGCGACCATGCGCCCCAATGGCACCCAGAACACCGAGAATCCATACGCCATGCCGATGCACAAATGGATCGCCAGCGCGGCGGGCGGCACCAGCCACCGGTTGAAGCCGGGCCGCGCGATCGTCCTTGCCCGGTCGAGAAGGCCGCCGGCGGATCCGTGCGGCCCAGCCAAATCAAGAGTCGTCATCTGTTTCCACCCCTGCCCTTTTCGAGGCCCGGTCCCGTTCGGGCCGGCCTCGTCATTGCGCGACGAATGTTCAAGCGCCGCGCCGGTCCCCGAGTTTCGCCACCGCCTCGGCGGCGGTCGGATTGAGATCGGAATGTCCGGCCGCCGCGTGCGCGACGATTTCCCCGATCATCCCGGGCGTCCAATAGAGCCGCAGATGTTCGGCCGCGCCGTTGGCGGCTTCCGCCTCGGGCATCGCGCTGAAATAGTCGCCGATCTGGTTTGCCATCTGGACGAGCTTGGCGAGCTTGGCCCCGCTCACGCCGCGAGCCCCCCGCCGGCGAGGGCGCCGGGGTCGTTGAAGATCATGGCGTGGTCCGCCCGCGCGACCGCGATCAGGACGAGGCCGCTCGCCTGCGCCCGCTCGATCGCGAGCGAGGTCGGCGCCGACAGTGCGACGAGGGTCGAAGCGCCGAACGCAAGGGCCTTGGCGACCATCTCGAACGAGCAGCGGCTGGTGATCACGATGAATCCGCCGACGGGGTCGACGCCACGCCGGGCGAGCGCGCCGATCAACTTGTCGAGCGCATTGTGCCGCCCTACGTCCTCGCGCAGCGCGACGACCGCGCCCTCCCGGTCGCACCAGGCGGCGGCGTGGACCGCGCGGGTCGCCTCGTTGAGCGGTTGGCTGCGGTCGAGCGCGGCCAACGCCGCATGGACCGCCGCGGGCGAGATCGGCTCGGATCGGGCGAGCTTGGCGCGCGGCGCCGGCAGCTCGGCGAGATCCTGGATGCCGCACAGGCCGCACCCGGTGCGCCCCGACATCGCCCGGCCGCGGGCCAGATGCGCGCTCATCCGCTCGCCGGCGAGCGCGACGTTCAGCGTCAGCCCTCGTTCGGCGCGCGCGATCTCGATGCCCCTGATATCCCCGACCCGCTCGACGATCCCTTCGGTCAGCGAGAAGCCGGTCGCGAAATCCTCGAGATCCCCGGGGGTCGTCATCATCACCGCGAACGGCACGCCGCCGAACAGGATGTTGACCGCGGTCTCGACCGCGACTTGCCTCGACGAGGGCGCGCCGACCGCGCCGCGCTCATAGCTGTATTCGCGCGCCGCGATCGCCGCCGACGGCGACTCGTCACTCCGCCGCATCGGCCAGCCCCTGGGCGATGCGGCGTAGCGAGAATCCCTCCTCGCGGTCCTTCTCCTGCCAATCGGAATAATGATTCGTCCGTCGCACCTGCACCGCCGTCACCTTGTATTCGGGGCAATTGGTCGCCCAGTCCGAGTATTCGGTCGTCACCACATTGGCGCCAGTCTCGGCGTGATGGAAGGTGGTATAGACGACGCCGGGCTGCATCCGGTCGGAAATCTTCGCATGCAGCGCGATTTCGCCGACCCGGCTCTGCAGGGAGACGAGATCGCGGTCGCGAACCCCTCGACTCTCCGCGTCGAACGGGTGGATTTCGAGCACGTCCTCCTCGTGCCACACATTGTTGGCGGTGCGCCGGGTCTGCGCGCCGACGTTATATTGCGACAGGATGCGTCCCGTCGTCAGCAGCAACGGGAAGCGCGGTCCCGCGCGCTCCTGCGTCGCCACGAATTCGGTCAGCATGAACTGGCCCTTGCCGCGCACGAAATGGTCGACATGCATGATCGGCGTGCCGGTCGGCGCGGCTTCGTTGCACGGCCACTGGATCGAATTGAGCTCGTCGAGCCGCGCGTAGGACACCCCGGCGAAGCTCGGCGTCAGCCGGGCGACCTCGTCCATGATCTCGGCGGGGTGGGAATAGCCCATCGGCACGCCGAGCGCCGCGGCGAAGGCGATCGTCGTCTCCCAGTCGGCCTTGCCGGCGAGCGGCGCCATCGCCTTGCGCACCCGGCTGATACGCCGCTCGGCGTTGGTGAATGTGCCGTCCTTCTCCAGGAAGGACGAGCCGGGGAAGAACACATGCGCGTAGCGCGCGGTCTCGTTGAGGAACAGATCCTGCACGATGACGCATTCCATCGCGCGCAGGCCCGCCGCGATGTGCTGGGTGTCGGGATCGGACTGGGCGATGTCCTCGCCCTGCACGTACAGGCCCTTGAACGACCCCTCGACCGCCTCGTCCATCATGTTGGGGATGCGCAGGCCGGGCTCCCGCGAAAGCGCCACGCCCCACAGATGCTCGAACATCTCGCGGGTCGCGTCGTCCGAGACATGGCGATAGCCGGAGAATTCATGCGGGAACGAACCCATGTCGCACGAACCCTGGACGTTGTTCTGCCCGCGCAGCGGATTCACGCCGACGCCTTCGCGGCCGATGTTGCCGGTCGCCATCGCCAGATTGGCCATGCCCATGACCATGGTCGAGCCCTGGCTGTGCTCGGTGACGCCGAGGCCGTAATAGATCGCGCCATTGCCGCCCGTCGCATAGAGCCGCGCGGCCGCGCGCAAGGCGCCGGGATCGACGCCGGAGGCGGCGGCGGTCGCCTCGGGCGAATTGCGCTCGTGCGCGATGAACCGGGCCCAGGATTCGAAGTTGGCGGGATCGCAGCGTTCGCGCACGAACGCCTCGTCGACGAGCCCCTCGGTGACGACGACATGGGCGAACGCGTTGATCACCGCGACGTTCGAGCCCGGACGCAGGGGCAGATGCCAGTCGGCCTTCACATGCGGCGATTCGACGAGATCGATGCGGCGGGGATCGATGACGATCAGCCGCGCGCCCGCGCGCAGCCGCCTCTTCATCCGCGAGGCGAAGACCGGATGGGCGTCGGTCGGATTGGCGCCGATCACCACGATGACGTCGGCCTTGTCGACCGACTTGAAATCCTGCGTGCCCGCGGATGTGCCGAAGGTCTGTTTGAGACCGTAGCCGGTCGGCGAGTGGCAGACGCGCGCGCAGGTGTCGACGTTGTTGTTGCCGAAGCCGGCGCGGACCAGCTTCTGGATGAGAAACACCTCTTCGTTGGTGCAGCGCGATGAGGTGATCGCGCCGATCGAATCGCGGCCATATTTCGCCTGCAGCCGCTTGAACTCGCGCGCGGCGTGGCCGATCGCCTCCTCCCAGGAGACCTCGCGCCAGGGATCGGCGATGGCGGCGCGGATCATCGGCTTGGTGACGCGGTCCTCATGGGTCGCGTAGCCATAGGCGAAGCGGCCCTTGACGCAGGAATGGCCCTCATTGGCCTTGCCCGCCTTGTAGGGGACCATCCGGACGACTTCCTCGCCCTTCATCTCGGCCTTGAACGCGCAACCGACGCCGCAATAGGCGCAGGTGGTGACGATCGAATGCTCGGGCGTCCCTTTGGCGATCACGCTCTTCTCGTTGAGCGTCGCGGTCGGGCAGGCCTGCACGCAGGCGCCGCAGGAGACGCATTCCGAGCCGAAGAAGTCGCTCCCGCCCGGGGCGACCTTCGAGCCGAAGCCGCGGCCCTCGATCGTCAGCGCGAATGTGCCCTGGACTTCCTCGCAGGCGCGCACGCAGCGCGAGCAGACGATGCACTTTGAGGATTCGAAAGTGAAATAGGGATTGGAGGAATCGGTCGGGTTGTTCAGATGATTGGCGCCGGAATAGCCGTAGCGCACGTCGCGCAGCCCGACGACGCCCGCCTGCGTCTGCAATTCGCAGTCACCGTTGGCGCTGCAGGTCAGGCAGTCCAGCGGGTGGTCGGAAATATAGAGCTCCATCACGCCGCGCCGCAATTTGGCGAGCCGGGGGGTCTGGGTCTTCACGACCATGCCGGCCTCTACCGGCGTCGTGCACGAGGCCGGCGTCCCCTTGCGGCCTTCGATCTCGACGAGGCAGAGCCGGCACGAGCCGAACGCCTCCAGCATGTCGGTCGCGCAGAGCTTCGGGATCTGCGTGCCCATGCTCGCCGCGGCGGCCATCACCGAAGTCCCGGCGGGCGCGCTCACCCGTTGCCCGTCGATCGTCAGCCTCACCGTCGGGGCGCCGAGGCGGATCGGAGTGCCGGTGTCGAGTTCGCGAAGCAGCGCCATGTCGGTCTCCTATTCCGCCGCCGCGTGGGCGGGAGCGGCCGAAAAATCCTCGCCGAAATGGTCGAGCGCGCTGAGCACGGGCAGCGGCGTCAGCCCGCCGAGCGCGCACAGCGAGCCGTCGGTCAGCACCGTGCAGAGGTCGCGCAACAATTCGACATTCTCGGCGCGCGCGACGCCGGCGACGATGCGGTCGACCGTCTCGACCCCGCGGGTCGAGCCGATCCGGCACGGCGTGCATTTGCCGCAGCTCTCCTTGGCGCAGAATTCGAACGCGAACCGCGCCTGCCTGGCGAGATCGACGGTCTCGTCGAAGACGACGATTCCGCCATGGCCGAGCATCCCGCCGGCCGCGAGCATCGCCTCATAGTCGAGCGGCGTGTCGAGCAGGCGGTCGGGGAAATAGGCGCCGAGCGGCCCGCCGACCTGCACCGCGCGCAATTTTCGCCCTGTCCGGGTGCCGCCGCCGAAATCCTCGACCAGGTGGCGAATCGTCGCGCCGAACGCGAGTTCGACGAGCCCGCCGTGGCGGATGTTGCCGGCGAGCTGGAACGGCTGCGTGCCGCGCGAGCGGCCCGCGCCGTATCCGGCGTAGGTCTTGCCGCCATGGGTCAGGATCCACGGCGTCGAGGCGAACGACAGGACGTTGTTGATGATCGTCGGCTTGCCGAACAGGCCCTTGATCGCCGGCAGCGGCGGCTTGGCGCGCACCTGGCCGCGCCGGCCTTCGAGACTTTCGAGCAGCGCGGTCTCCTCACCGCAGATATAGGCGCCGGCGCCGAGCCGGGCCTCGATGTCGAAGCCGTAGGGGGAGCCGAGCACGCGCGGGCCGAGCAGGCCGGCGCCGCGGCCGATCTCGATCGCCGCCTCGAACAGACGAAAGGCGTGCGGATATTCCGAGCGTATGTAGACGAAACCCTTGCTCGCACCCGCGGCTATTCCCGCGATCGCCATGCCCTCGATCAGCACGAACGGATCGCCCTCCATCAGCATCCGGTCGGCGAACGTGCCGCTGTCGCCCTCGTCGGCGTTGCACACGACATATTTCTGGTCGGCCGCGACGCCGGCCACCGTGCGCCATTTGATCCCGGTGGGGAAGCCGGCGCCGCCGCGTCCGCGCAGGCCCGAGGCGACGACCTCCTCGACGATCGCCGCCGGTCCGATCGCCACAGCGCGCTCGAGGCCCTGCAGACCGCCGTGCCGGCGATAGTCGTCTACCGACAGGGGATCGACGATTCCGCAGCGCGCGAACAGCAGCCGCTGCTGGTTTTTCAGGAATGGGAGGTCGTCGACCTTCCCGAGCGATTTGGGGTGATCGCCGGCGTCGAGGAAGCCGGCGTCGAAAAGCGAGGCGACGTCGCCCGGCGATGCCGCGCCATAGCCGACGCGCCCGCGCGCCGTTTCCACCTCGACCAGAGGCTCCAGCCAGAACAGGCCGCGCGAGCCGTTGCGCACGAGAGAGACATCGAGGCCGCGCCGGCGCGCTTCCTCCGTGATCGCCGCGGCGACGCGGCCGGCGCCGACCGAAAGCGCCGCTGAATCGCCGGGGACGTAGACGGTCACGCTCATGGCGCGAATGTCGCGCCGTCGCCCACGATCGCGTCGATTTGCGCCCGATCGAGCCGCCCGACGGGTTCGTCGTTCAGCAGGGCGGCAGGCGAGAGCGCGCAATTGCCCAGGCAATAGACCGTCTCGACCCGAAGTCGGCCGCGGGGGTCGGGGTCGTCGGGACGGATGCGATGGGCGGCCGCCAGATGGGCCACCAGATCCTCGCAGCCCATCGCCTGGCAGGCCTCGGCGCGGCAGAGCTTGAGGACGTCGCCGTCGGTCGGGGCCGCTCGAAAATCGTGATAAAAGCCGATGACGCCGTGCACTTCCGCCCTCGACAGGTTGAGCGCCTGTGCGATCACGGGAATTGCCGCGCGGTCGACGTAGCCGAAGCGTTGCTGCAAGGCATGGAGGACCGGCAACGCCGCTCCTTGCCGGGCGCTGTGTTCCTCGATGATCCCGGCCGCCAACCCGACGTCCCAAGGCGCCTTGCCGTTCATGACGACCTCCCGGCCGGCGAGCGGCCTTGAAGGCGTCGCGGCGGCGGACCCCAGAATCGTCCAGGCCGCTGCGCAATTCAAATCGAACCTTCCGAATATATGATAGTAATCTTCTATCAAACTGGAACCATCTCCCCCGATGCGAGCGGGGGCAGGATGAGGCTGCCGAGATCGGGGGGAATTTCCATCGCGAACAGATTGCGGGCGAGCGGCGCAGCGGGCCGACGGTCGGACATGATGAGGCCGATCGTGCGGCGCGCGCTCGGCTCGACGAGCTCCAGCGCGCGCGTCTGGCGTGGAATGCCGAAGAATTGCAGGAGCTGGCGCGGCACGATCGCGGACCAGGGTCCAAAGCTGGCGTGCGCGCAGAGGTTGAAGATCGAATTGGTCTCGACCGAAGGGGTCGGCTGGGCGTCGACCGAGCGGAAAATGCCGTCGATGATGCGCCGGTTCTGCATGTCCGGGGTCAACAGGCAGAGCGCCGCGCCCGCCGCCTCCTTCCAGCTGATCGTCCGGCGCTGCCCAAAGGGCCCGAAGGCGGGCGTGAGGAAGACATATTCCTCCTGATAGATCGGCTTGGCCAGCACGTGGTCGAGCGGTTCGTTGTCGAGATAGGTGAGGCCGGCGTCGAGCGCGAAATCGTCGATGCCGCGCTGGATCTCCTGCGAGGTCTGGGACAGCACGGTGAGGCGCACGTTGGGATAGCGCGCGTGAAACGGCCCGGAGAGCTGGGCAACGAACGGCAGAGCCGTGGGAATGGCGCCGAGCCGCAACCGGCCGGCCAGGCCCTTGTCCATGTCGCGCAGGCTCGCACGCATCCCGTCGGCTTCGGCGAGGATGCGGTGGGCGTATTCGACCGCCATGCGGCCCTGGACGGTGAGGCCGTGGAACTTGTGGCCGCGCTCGACGATCGGGGCGCCGAGTTCCTCCTCCAACTGGCGGATCGCGGCGGAAAGCGTCGGCTGCGAGACGTTGCAGGCGAGCGCGGCGCGGCCGAAATGGCGTTCCCGCGCCAGCGCGACCAGATATTCGAGCTGGCGCAGCACCATCGCTTGCCCCTGTCAGCCGTCCACTCCGCCTGGCGCAACCGCGCTGGCGCATTCCGGCGCGCGAGGATATCCCACATGGCGCAACAGCAACAGCGAGCGGCCCGGTGCGGCCGCGCCGATAGCGGCAGCCTATCGGCGCGACGGCTGGCGAGGGCCCCGTTTTGGCTGTATTTCGGTTCGATGATCCGGTCCCTCCGACGCCTTGGAGCCGCCTTGAACGCCGCCGCGCCCGTCCCCGACGCACCGCCCGCCGCCGAGCGGCGCTGGATCGCCGCGCTCGCGGCGGGAATCGCCGTCCTCGCAATCGCCGGCATCGCCCTCTATCCGCTATGGCGGCAGCAGCCCGGTCCGGGAGCGGCGCTGATCGGCGGCCCATTCGCCCTGCAGGGCCCCGACGGGCGCATCGTCACCGACGCCGACATGAAGGGCGAGCCGTTTCTCGTCTATTTCGGCTACACGCATTGCCCCGACGTCTGCCCGACGACGCTCGCGCAAATGTCGGACGTGCTCGCCAGACTGCCGGGCAAGGCGGTGCGCGCGCTGTTCATCACGATCGATCCCGAGCGCGACAGCGCCCAGTCGCTGAAGGACTATCTCGACAGTTTCGATCCGCGCATCATCGGCCTTTCCGGCGACCCGGAGGCGATCGCGAAGGTCGAGAAGGCCTATCGCGTCTACGCCCGCAAGGGTCCGCCGGAGAACGGCGGCTATGGAATGGACCACAGCTCGATCGTCTATCTCATGGATGCGAAGGGCAGATTCGTCGAGGCGTTCAATCTCGAGCGCAAGCCCGAGGAATCGGCCAAAGAGCTGGCGGGCTATCTCTGAGGCGCCGCGCGCGCTCGATCCGCCGGCTCGCTCGACCGTCTCGGCGAGCCGGCGAGTGACGTCGAGCGTGAAGGGACCGACGCTGGCGCCCGACATCGCCCGGTCAGCCCCTTCCCGTCTCTTTCATGCTGAGCACGCTGAGAAAGCTGATCGCGGCCGCCAGCACGAGGTAATAGCCCACCCACGGCAGCCCGCCGCGGTCGAGCAGGCGCTGGGCGAGATAGGGCGCCAGCGAAGCCCCGAGTATGCCGCCCAGATTATAGGCGCTCGAGGCGCCGGTATAGGCGAGCGGCGTCGGGAACAGCTCGGGCAGCAGCGCGCCCAGCGGGGCGAAGGTCAGGCCCATCACGCCGAGCGCGAGGCAGAGGAACAGCAGGGTCCCGGTCGGGCCGCCGCCGAGCAGCGCCGGCAGCGCAAAGCCTGTGAGCGCCGCCAGGGCGCTCGCGCCGAGCAGGACCGGGCGACGGCCGATCCGGTCGGCGAGCGCCGCCGAGAGCGGCGTCGCCAGCGCCATGAACAGCGCGGCCAGACAGAGCATGGCGAGGAAGTCGATGCGGGGGATGTGCCGCGCGTTCACCCCGTAGCCGAGCGCGAACACCGTCGAAATGTAGAACAGCGCATAGCAGACCACGATCGACAGCGAGCCCTGGATCAGCGGCCGCCAGCAGCCGCGCAGGACCGCGACCAGCGGAACCCTGACCCGCTCGCCACGCGCGAGGACGGCGCGGAACGCCGGCGTCTCGTCGATCGACATCCGCACATAGAGGCCGATGGCGACCAGGACGGCGCTGACCAGGAACGGGATGCGCCAGGCCCAGGCGACGAACGGCGCCTCGCCGAGGCCGAGGATGAGGGCGAGGAACAGGCCATTGGCGAGGATGAAGCCGAGCGGCGGCCCGAGCTGCGGGAACATGCCGTACCACGCGCGCCGGCCGCGCGGCGCGTTCTCCGTGGCGAGCAACGCGGCGCCGCCCCATTCGCCGCCAAGGCCGATCCCCTGAAAGAAACGCAGCACGCACAGCAGCGCCGGCGCCAGAACGCCCGCCTCGGCGTAGCCGGGCAGCAGACCGATCAGCGTCGTCGAAACGCCCATGACCAGCATCGAGGCGACGAGCGTCGACTTGCGTCCGATCCGGTCGCCGAAATGGCCGAAGGCGATCGAGCCGATCGGCCGGGCGAGAAACGCGATTCCGAAGGTCAGGAAGGCATTGAGCGGCTGCGCCTCCGGCGCCGACCTGGGAAAGAACGTCTGGCCGATCACGAGCGCGGCCGCCGTGCCGTAGATGTAGAAATCGTAGAATTCGATTGTGGTGCCGACCAGGCTCGCCATGACGATGCGGCCGACGCCGACCGTTTGGTCCGCTTGCCGATCGACCGCGTGGATCGAAGTTCCCAGGGTTTCGGCCATCGCTCTGTTCCGAACTCGCGACACTAGGCGGATTGTGATGGGGTGACCACGGAGCTGCAGCGCCACAGGCCGAGCAGACTTAGGCCGCGCGGGCCCGCGCGATCCCCGGCTGAATCGCGAATCTCTGCTTGGATACCGGATACTCCGCCGAAATCGACCGCCAATCGACCCGTCTTGGGGTCAAACAGGTCCCGAACGGCCGTCAAAATGTCGGCAAGTCCTTGATTCCAACGTCTGCGAAGGGTCGTTTGCGGCCTCGAATCAAGCGATATCAAGGTCTTGAGCAGATTTTGCCGCTCTCCATCCAGCCGCCGTCTCTCCGCGTCGCCCGGCTTCGAAGGACGGCGGAAGGTCTTGGAAATTATTGGAAATTCCTTTTTCGAGGTTTCGAGGGATTTCAAGGGTCTGCGAGCAAAATGAAGCCTCCTTGAGCCTCCCCTGGCGCCCCTTTCGTCAACGTTGAAAGCCGCCCTCTGAAGCCGTCCTCGCGGTTGCCGACCCGAGTTCGTTCGTGGCGCCATTCGTCTTTGCTCCCATCGCCGCCGGCCCGCGACGCCGTCGCCGCGGTTCGGGTCGCCGCATCTGCGGCGCCGGCTCGGCTCGAAGTCGCCCTCTGCCCACCAAAACACCATAGCACGACTTCTGATTTACAGGAAGACTTGTTTCGCTGTCGGCTCGCGACGGACGCGCCGCCCGTCGACCGCGACGACGATGAGTGCGAGCGCTGGTCGCGCCGTCGAGAGAAAGATCGCCGGCGTCTGGCTGCCGGAGACGCCTCATCGGCCGGCCCGCGATCCGGCGCCGCGCTAAGCCGTCGCCATCTCGGCCGTCGGCTTCGGGGCCTCCAGCGCGCGGCTCGCCTCGATCGCTGCGGCGACGGCGCGCAGGACCTCGGCGACGCCGCGGCCCGCGACGGCGGAGAGTTCGAGCGGCCGTGCCCGTCTGACCCCTTCGGCGAGCGTCGGCCCGTGTTCGCGCATCGCGCGCCTGAGGCGCTCCTTCTGCTTGTCGAGCGTCGCCTCGTCGACGGCGTCGACCTTGGACAGAGCGACGATCTCCGCCTTTTCCGAGAGGCCGCCGCCATAGGCGGCGAGTTCGCGGCGGATCGTGCGATAGTCGGCGCCGGCGTTGGCGCCCGTGCAGTCGACCAGATGCAGCAGCACGCGGCAGCGCTCGACATGGCCGAGGAAGCGGTCGCCGAGGCCGTGGCCGTCATGCGCGCCTTCGATCAGGCCGGGAATGTCGGCGAGCACGAAATCGCGCCCGTCGATGCGGACCACGCCGAGCCCGGGATGCAGGGTCGTGAAGGGATAGGCGGCGATCTTGGGCTTGGCCGCCGAAACGGTCGCCAGCAGCGTCGACTTGCCGGCGTTGGGCAGGCCGACGAGGCCGGCGTCGGCGATCAGCTTCAGGCGCAGGATCAGCGTGCGCTCCTGGCCGGGCGCGCCCGGATTGGCGCGGCGCGGCGCGCGATTGGTCGAGGTGGTGAAATGAGCGTTGCCGAAGCCGCCATTGCCGCCCTTCAGCAGGCAGATTCGCTCGCCTTCGGTCTTCAGGTCGGCGAGCAGGGTCTCGCCGTCCTCGTCGAACACCTGCGTGCCGGCCGGCACCTTGAGCACGGCGTCGGCGCCGCGCCCGCCCGCCCGGTTCTTGCCCATGCCGTGCACGCCGACCTTGGCCTTGAAGTGCTGCTGGTAGCGGAAGTCGATCAGCGTGTTGAGGCCGCCGGCGCATTCGACGACGACGTCGCCGCCGCGGCCGCCGTCGCCGCCGTCGGGGCCGCCGAACTCGATGAACTTCTCGCGCCGGAACGAAACGCAACCGGCGCCGCCGTCGCCCGAGCGGACATAGACCTTGGCCTGATCGAGGAACTTCATGGCGCGACTCTCGGCGGTTCGTGCGGCGGAACCGCGCCGGGCGGCGGCGCCCGCCGGCTCGTCCAGGCGGCGCGCTCCAGACGGAAGCGGTCGCAGGGCACCATGCCGCCGCGCGCCGGGGCGCCTTCGAGGCCGGTCCCGCCATGGACGAAGCCGCATTTCTCGAGCACGCGGCGCGAGGCGGCATTCTCGACATGCGAGGTGGCGAGCATTTCTACCGCGTCGGTCAGCGCGAAGCCGGCGTCGATCGCCGCCGTGGCCGCCTCCGTCGCCAGGCCCTTGCCCCAGACTTCCGGGGCGAGCGCATAGCCGAGCGTGAGCCGCCCCTGGCGCCGGCCCTCGAGGCTCAGCATGCCGACGGGATCGCGCTTGCCGCGGATCGGCGCGATCACCAGGATGAGGTCGCGGCCGAGCGCATTGGCTTCGCGCGCGGTGAAGATGAACCGCTCGGCCTCGCCCGGCGGGTAGGGGTGGGGAATCCGCGAGGTCATGCGCGCCACCTCCCAGCGGCTGGAATAGCGCTCCACGGCGCGCGCGTCGGCGACCCGCGGCCAGCGCAGCCAGAGCCGCTTCGTCTCGAGGCGAAACACGTCGTCGCGGGCGATGTCGGGAAACATGGGCTCCGGTCCTCTGGAAGGCGCGCGCGGCGCCGAGAAACGACGAAGGGGAAGCGGCGCCCCACTTCCCCTCGCCGGTCTCCTGGACCTGCCGGACGTTCGAAGTCGACCTTTGTTGTCGCCGTCGATGTCTCCAGGATTTCCTCGAGACCGTCCGCGGGGCTGGCGCCGGGCGGGGTCTCGCTTGCCCCGCCTATTCGGCCGCTTGCTGGGCGACCACCGCTACATAGGCGCGTCCGTTCGCTTTGGTCTGAAACGCCACCTTGCCCGCCGCCTTGGCGAACAGCGTATGGTCGACGCCGATGCCGACGTTGCGGCCGGGATGGAATTTGGTGCCGCGCTGGCGAACCAGAATCATGCCGCTGACGACGGTCTCGCCGCCGAATTTCTTGACGCCGAGCCGACGGCCGGCCGAGTCGCGCCCGTTGCGGGAAGAACCGCCTGCCTTCTTATGGGCCATAACCTGCTCCAGATGCTGCGCCGGCCGCCGAGCGGCGCATGCGCTTTCCATACCTCAACTTTCGTCGCGAACCAATCCGCTTCAGGCGGATTCGGCGACCGGCGCTTCGGTTTCGGTCGATCCCGCCCGGGCGGACGGCTTGGCGCCGCCGGTCAGGAATTCCTTGATCCGCACGACCGTGAGGTCCTGCTTGTGACCCCGCTTGCGCCGCGAATTCTTGCGCCGGCGCTTCTTGAAGGCGATGACCTTCGGACCGCGCCCGTGCGAGACGATCTCGCCCGCGACCGTCGCGCCGGCGACCAGCGGTGCGCCGATGTGGTTCGTCGCGCCGTCGAACAGCGCGAGCACGTCGAACGCCACCGCCTCGCCCGGCTCGCCGGGCAGCGACATGACCGTGATTTCGTCCTCGGCGGCGACCCGATATTGCTTGCCGCCGGTCTTGATGACTGCGAACATCGTTTTCTCCGTGTTCAATCCGACTCTGCGCCGCGAACGACGCGATCGGCTTCTTTGCAGTGTCGACCTGCTGGTTGGCGCTCCGCCCGCGCCCGGCCCGACCGCGCGCAAAATCAAAAGCGCGGCCGGAAGCCGCGCTGGAGCGAGCGGTTCTATAGGAGCCCCGCGCAATTCTGTCAAACGTCCGGGCGCCGCGTTTGCGGGGCGGCCCGGCGCCGGCTTGACATTAACGTGACGAATGATAAAAAATCATTATCGTCACTCCTCACCTGTCATGGCACGGAATGAACGTCTCCCGTCGAACCGCCGACGAAACCCGCCAGTGCATTCTCGTCGCGGCCTGGGACCTGTTTCGCCAGGTCGGCTTCCGCAAGACGACCGTCGCCGACATCGCCGGCGCGCTCGGCATGTCGAGCGCCAACATCTACCGGTTCTTCGCCTCGAAGGACGCGCTCACCGAGGCCATCTGCGGCAATCTGCTCGACGCGCTGATCGAGGCTGCGCGGACGGCCGCTTCGGGGCCCGGCGATGCGCGGACGCGGCTGAGCGCGCTGCTGCTCACGCTTCACAGCAACCTGCGCGACCAGATGACCCAGGAGAAGCGCGTCCACGAGGTCGTCGCCATCGCGCTGGATGAGCATTGGCCGCCGGTGCACGCGTTCATCGAGACCTATGAGGCGATGATCGCCGTGGTGGTGGCCGAGGGACAGGCGAGCGGCGAATTCGGCCCGGGCGACCCGAAGACGCTCGCGGAGCTGGTCTCCGCCGCCTGCGCCGTCATCCACCATCCCGCCATGATCGCGCAATGCGCTGCGATGAAGCCGACCATGGCCGCCGAAGCCGTGATCGACTTCGCGTTGCGCGCGCTCGCAAATCGGAACCCGCCCGCGACATCGTAGAGCCCGGAGACAGCGCGATGAAGCTTCGCTCGATCCTTTTGGCGCTGGCCCCCGCGCTGATCACGGGGGCTTGCAACGCCCCGACGGAGGCGCGCAAGGAACCGCCGCAGCGGCCGGTCCTCGTGGTGCAGGCCCATTATGCACAGCGCACGCGCAGCCAGGTGCTGCCGGGGACCGTCAAGGCCAGGATCGAGAGCGATCTCGCCTTTCGCGTCGCCGGCAAACTGGCCGAGCGTCTCGTCGACGCCGGCGCCATCGTCCACAAGGGCGATCCGCTGGCGCGGCTCGACGACACCGACTTTCGCCTGCAGGTCGACCAGGCCGAGGCCGATTACTCGGCCGCCAGGGGCGCGCTCGCCCAGGCGCAGGCCGAGGAAGAGCGAATCGCGACGCTCAAGCGCCAGGGCTGGTCGGCGGCGGCCGACGTCGACAAGACCAAGGCGGCGGCCGACCAGGCGCGCGGACTCTTCGCCAGGGCCGAGCGGGCGGTCAATCTGGCCCATAACGCCGTGGGTTATGCGACGCTGACCGCGGATGCCGACGGAATCGTCAGCGCCGTGCTCGCCGAGCCCGGCCAGGTGCTCGCGGCCGGATCGGCCGCAATGCGCCTGTCGCACACGGGTGAGAAGGAGGCGGCGGTCGCCATTCCCGAAACCCTGGTCGATCGCGCCCGGTCGGCGACGGCGCGCGTCGAATTCTGGGCGCTCCCGGATGTCGCGATCGCGGCGACCCTGCGCGAGCTGGCGCCGAACGCCGATCCGGCGACCCGCACCTATCAGGCGCGCTACGCGCTGCCCGACGCGCCCGCCAACGTGCAGCTGGGCATGAGCCTGACCGTCACGCTGGGCGACCGGAGCGAGCGCATCGCGCGGCTGCCGCTCGGCGCGCTGTTCGACCGGGGCAAGGGCCCGAGCCTCTGGGTGGTCGATCGCGCGAACGGGACGGTGACGGAAACGCCGGTGCGCATCGCCGGCTATGAGAGCGAATCCGTGCTCGTCGTCGACGGCGTCGCGGAAGGCGCCGAGGTGGTGGCGCTCGGCGCCCACAAGATCGACGCCGGCCAGAAGGTGCGCGTGGTCCAGAATCTCGCGGGGCTGTGATGGGCTCGTTCAATCTCTCGGCCTGGGCGATCCGTCATCCCGCGCTGATTTCCTTCCTCATATTCGCGATCGCCGTCGGCGGGGCGCTCAGCTATTTCCAGCTCGGACGCGCCGAGGATCCGTCGTTCACGATCAAGAACGTCAACGTCAGCGCGATCTGGCCGGGCGCGACCACCCAGGAGATGCAGGACCAGGTCACCGACCGGATCGAGAAGAAGCTGCGCGAGCTCGCCTGGTTCGACAAGGCGACCACCTACACCAAGCCCGGATTCACCTCGATCGGCATCGAATTCAAGGATTCGACCCCCGCGCGCGCCGTGCCGATGCTGTTCCTCGATCTGCGCAAGAAGCTTTCCGACCTGCGCGGCGACCTGCCGGCGAACCTGATCGGGCCGAACGTCAACGACGAATTCGGCGACGTCGACTCGGTCCTGTTCACGATCACCGGCGACGGCGCCACCTATGCGCAGCTGAAGGATGTCGCGGAGGCGTTCCGCCTGCGGCTCCAGCGCGTGCCCGACGTGACCAAGGTCGACCTCTACGGCGACCAGGCGGAGCGCATTTTCGTCGAATTCAGCCACGCCAAGCTCGCCACGCTGGGCGTGCCGACGCAGGCGCTGTTCGATTCGCTGGCCAAGCAGAACGCGGTCAATCCGGCCGGCGAATTCCAGACCTCGGCGCAGCGCGTGCCGGTGCGCGTCACCGGCGCCCTCGAAGGCGCCGCGGCGGTGCGCGAGACGCCGGTCTTCGCCAATGGCGGGACGTTCCGTCTCGGCGACATCGCCCATGTCGAGCACGGCTACGAAGACCCGCCGTCCTACCTCATCCGCGCGCAGGGCGAACCGGCGCTCGAGATCGGCGTCGTCATGCAGAAGGGCGCCAACATTCTCGCGCTCGGCCGGAATCTCCACGTCGCGCTCGCCGATTTCGAGGCCAACCTGCCGCAAGGGATCGAGATCGCGCGGATCGCCGACCAGCCGAAGGTCGTCGACGCCGCGGTCTACGAATTCACGCGCTCGTTCCTCGAAGCGCTGGGAATCGTGCTCGCCGTCAGCTTCCTGTCGCTGGGCTGGCGCACCGGCGTCGTGGTGGCGACTTCCGTGCCGCTGGTGCTCGCGATCGTGTTCATCGCCATGGCCTTCATGGGCCTCGACCTGCAGCGCGTCACCCTCGGCGCGCTCATCATCGCCCTGGGGCTGCTGGTCGACGACGCGATCATCGCGGTCGAGATGATGGTCGTGAAGATGGAGCAGGGCTGGGATCGCGAGCGCGCCGGCTCGTTCGCCTGGACCTCGACGGCGTTTCCCATGCTGACCGGGACTCTGGTCACCGCGATGGGATTTCTCCCCATCGGCCTCGCCAATTCCGCAGTCGGCGAATATGCCGGCGGCATTTTCTGGGTCGTGGGCGTCGCGCTCGTCGCCTCATGGTTCGTCGCGGTGGTGTTCACGCCGTTTCTCGGCGTGAAGCTCCTGCCCAACGTCGCGCACAGGACCCAGCACGCCGATCCGAACGCCGTCTACGACGGGCGCTTCTACCGCGCCTTCCGCCGCGTCCTGGAATTCTGCGTCCGCCGGCCGCCGGTCGTCATCGTCGTCACGGTGACCTTGCTCGGTCTCGGCCTCAGCGGGTTCAGCCGCGTGCAGCAGCAGTTCTTCCCGATGTCCGAGCGTCCGGAGCTGTTCCTCGAGATGCGGATGGCGGAGGGCTCTTCGATCGAGGCGACCTCCAAAGTCGCCCGGGAGGCCGAGGGCCTGCTCGCCGGCGATGCCGACGCATCGTCCTACACGACGTACATCGGCAAGGGTTCGCCGCGCTTCTGGCTCGGCCTCCTGCCGGTCCAGCCCAACGAATCCTTCTCCCAGATCGTCATCGTCGCCAGGGACGTCGAGGCTCGTGAGCGAATCAAGGCGCGGCTCGAGGCGGCGCTCGCCAAGGGCGCCCTCGGCGCGGCGCGGGTGCGGATCGACCGGTTCAATTTCGGACCGCCGGTCGGCTTCCCCGTCCAGTTTCGCGTCATCGGGCCGGATCCGGCCGAGGTGCGCGAGATCGCCTATCGCGTCCGCGACGTCATGCGCGCCGACGATCGCGTCATCGACGCCAATCTCGACTGGAACGAAAAAATGCCCTCGCTGACGCTCGAGGTCGACCAGCCGCGCGCGCGCGCGCTCGGGCTGACCCCGCAGGACATCGCGCAGACCCTGCAGACGCTGATCGGCGGCGTGACGGTGACGACGATCCGCGACCGCGAGGAGAAGGTCGACGTCGTCGCCAGGGCCGTGCCGACCGAGCGCGCGGCGCTCGATCAGCTCGACAGCCTCACCGTGCTGAGCCGCGACGGCGTCGTGGTGCCGGTCTCGCAGATCGCCCGCGTCCGCTACGGCGCCGAAGAGCCGATCATGTGGCGGCGCAACCGCGACATGGCGATCACCGCGCGCGCCGACGTCGTCGACGGGGTGCAGCCGCCGGACGTCTCGAGCGCGCTCTGGCCGAAGCTGCAGGGGATCCGCGACAGCCTCTCGCCGGCCTATCGCATCGAGATGGGCGGCGCGATCGAGGAATCGCAGAAGGGCAATTCCTCGATCTTCCTGCTGTTCCCGATCATGCTGCTCGGCATGCTGACCCTGCTGATGATCCAGCTGCAGAGCCTGTCGCGGCTGGTCCTCGTCTTCTTCACCGCCCCGCTCGGCATCGTCGGCGCCTCGATCGCGCTCAACCTCGCCCACAAGCCGTTCGGGTTCGTCGCGCTGCTCGGCCTCATCGCGCTCGCCGGCATGGACATGCGCAACACGGTGATCCTGGTCGACCAGATCGAGAGCGACGTGCGCGAACTCGGGCTCACCCGCGGCCAGGCGATCGTCTCGGCGACCGTGCGGCGCGCGCGGCCCGTGGTGCTGACCGCGCTCGCCGCGATCCTGGCGATGATCCCGCTCTCCGAGAGCGCGTTCTGGGGTCCGATGGCGGTGACGATCATGGGCGGACTGTCGGTGGCGACCTTCCTGACGCTGCTGTTCCTGCCTTCGATCTACGCACTCTGGTTCCGCAATTCGCTCGGCTCCCGCGCGGCGCCGGCCAAGGCGCCGGGCGAGAGCGGCTTCGCGCCCGGGCTCGTCCCGGCGGCGGAATAGGCCATCCTCCAGTGGAGTTTCGCAATGCTGATCGATTGGGCGCTCGCCAGCCTGCATCATCTGGCGGTCTTCGCGCTGGCGGCGATCCTGGCGGGCGAACTCGCGATCCTGACGGTCGGCATCGACGAGCGCGGCCTCGCGCGGCTCGCGCGGATCGACCTCGGCTATGGCGTCGCGGCGGCGGTCGTCGTGATCTTCGGCGTCGCCCGGGTGATCTGGGGCGCGAAGGGCTATCAATATTACGTGGAGAATTCGGTCTTCTGGACGAAGATGGCGCTGTTCGTCCTGGTTGGCCTGTTGTCGATCCCGCCGACCGTTCGCTACATCGGCTGGGGTCGGCAGCGCCGCCGCGACCCGGCGTTCCGCCCCGACGCGCAGGACATCGCAAGCGTTCGCCTGTGGCTGTGGGCGGAGGCCGCCTTGTTCCTGGCGATCCCGGTCGCCGCGGCGGCCATGGCGCGCGGCTATGGAATGCCTTCCTGAGTCCGGATTCGGCGGCTCGGATGACCGAGCGACGTGATTCCGAGATCCCGCCCGCCCGTTCAATAGAAGCTGATCGGGAAGTGCTCGAGATAGAGTTCCGCGTAGACGCCGCGCGCGGCGAGGCGGGCCAGCGCCCAATCCAGCGCGCGCCGCAGCGCGCCGTCCTCCTTGCGCAGCGCGATCCCGACGCCCTCGCCGAAGAACCGGCTCTCCGTGTAGGGACCGCCCTTGAAGACGCAGCAATCGTCGGAGGCGGCGCCGTTGAGCCAGATCGCGAGCGACAGGCTGTCGCCGAACAGCACATCGACGGCGCCGCTGCGCAGCGCCTCCCGCGAGGCCGCGGCGTCGGGAAAGGTCTTCACGACGATTCCGGGGAAGAAGGCGTCGAGATAGGCCTTGTGAGCCGAGCCCGCGACGACGCCGACCGTCTTGCCGAGGAGCGTGGCGGGGTTCGCGTCCTGCAGGCCCGAATCCCGGCGCGCGACGAAGCGCGCGGGGGTCCGATAATAGGGCTGGGTGAAATCGATCCGGGCGCGCGCCGCCGGCGTCGCGGCGATCGAGGCGATGACCGCGTCGCCCTTGCCGTCGAGCAGGGAATCGGTCAGCGTATCCCAGCGGCGCGCCTGGATCGTGCAGCCCACCTGCAGTTCCTCGCAGACAGCGCGCGCGATCGCCACGTTGAATCCTGCGAGCGTGCCGTCCGCCAGGGCGAAATTCAGCGGCGGATAGTCGTCGTCGGTGAGGAAGCGAATGACGCGAATGCCCGACAGGTCGGGCCGCGCGATCTGGAGGCCCGGATCCCAGAAGCTCGGCGTCGCCACGCGAACGTCCTGCGCGGCGGCCTGACCGAGGACCAAAAGGAGCGGCGCGACGCGAATCGCGGCTCCGAGAATACGCGACGGCAGGGTCTCGATTGGATTGCCTCGGGGCTCGGTCTTCCAGACGCCACCCTATTCCGCCGCGCAGCTTCGATCAATATTCGCGGCGCTGCGCTTTACTGCGGCGCGTCGCTTCACTATCAATGCTCGCTTGGTTGGCGTTGAATCTGTCGGCGTACCCGCGTGAGTATCTTCGAGCCGCAAGCCCCGTTCGTCGAGCCGGACCGGACTCCGGCCCGATCGATTGTTACGGCCGCGGCGCCGACGGAAGGATGGGCGCGTACGCCGCCAGGCGACGTCATCGCGCCCGAGATCGCGTTTCTCGCCGGGTTCGGCGTGCCGCGGGAGGCGTTGCTCGCCGCGACCCGGACGGCCGGCGGCGGCGTTTCTCCCGAGCAGGCGTTCCTCGGCGGCGGTCACATGCGCGAAGAGGATTTCTACCGCCTGCTCGCGGCGCATCTCGGCCTTTCCTACTATGTCGGCGAGTTTGCGATCGTCGGCTGCGCCGATCCCGCACAGGCGGCGATGCGCGGGGGCGCGCGCCTCGCGCCGAACGCCGGCGGCGCGCGCGCCGTCCTGGCGCCGCGCGGCCGGGCGCTCACCCTGTTGCTGCTCGTATTCGCGGCCGGACGTCTGCCGCGATCCTTCGTCATCACCTCGCCGCAGACGCTCGGCGGCGTCGTCCGCCGCCAGATGGGGCGACAGGTCGCCGAACAGGCCGCGAGCGCGCTGGAAATGGCCGATCCGCGCCTGACCGCGCATCCGCTGTTCGCCGGCGGCCGGATCGGATGGGCGATCCTGCTGGCGCTCGGCGCGCTATGGGCCGGAGCGCTGATTTCCGAATCGTTCGCCGCGTCCTGCGCGGTGGTCCTCTGGCTCGCATTCGCCGCGTCCGCGGCGCTGCGCCTCGCGGCCACCGCGGCGGCCGGGCGGCCGGCCGCGGAGGCGGCGGCTCTCGACGATGCGGATCTGCCGACCTACTCGATCATCGCGCCGCTCTACCGCGAGGCGAGGATGGCGCCGCGACTGGTGCGCGCGCTCGAAGCGATCGACTATCCCAAAGCGCGACTCGACGTGAAGATCGTGATCGAGCGCGACGATCGCGATACCCTGGTCGCGCTCGCGAAGCTGCAGCTGCCCGCCTGGTATGACGTCATCGTCGCCCCGCCGGGCGCGCCGGCGACCAAGCCGCGCGCGCTCAACGTCGCGCTGCCGTTCGCGCGCGGCGATCTGATCGTCGTCTATGACGCCGAGGACATTCCCGCCCCCGACCAGTTGCGGCGCGCCGCCGCCCGTTTCGCAACCGACGCGACGATCGAATGCCTGCAGGCGCGGCTGGCGATCCACAATGCCGACGACGGCTGGATCCCCAAGCTGTTCGCGATCGAATACGCGGCGCTGTTCGACGTCGTCAATCCCGGACTCGCCGCGCTCGGGGCGCCGATCGCGCTCGGCGGATCGTCCAACCATTTCCGTACGCGGACTCTGCGCCGGGTCGGTCAGTGGGACGCCTGGAACGTGACCGAGGACGCCGATCTCGGTCTGCGCCTGGCGCGCTTCGGCCTGCGCGTCGCGACGATGGATTCCGACACGTTCGAGGAGGCGCCGTCCCGGCTCGGCAACTGGTTCGGGCAGCGCCGCCGCTGGCACAAGGGCTGGGTGCAGACGCTCGCGGTCCACTCACGCAGTCCGCGCCGCCTCGTGCGGGAGTTTGGCTGGGCGCGCGCCCTGGCGGCGCAGGCGCTGATGCTCGGCCCGGTGCTCGGCGGCCTGCTCGGCCCTGCGCTGGTCGGCTTCACGCTGTGGCGCTGGCTCGAAGGCCAGCTGTTCACGTCGCGATCGATCGGCGCAGTCGTCGGCGACGCCCTGTCGCTGACCCTCATGCTCGCGGGATCGGCGGCGATTCTCCTGCCGATCGCGCTCGCGCTGCGCGGCAGGGGCCTGTTGCGGCTCTGCCTGTGGCTGCCCCTGCTGCCGCTCTATTATTGCCTGGTCTCGCTCGCCGCCTGGGCCGCGCTGATCGACCTCGCGCGTCGGCCGTTCCACTGGTGGAAGACCGAGCACGGCCAGACGCCCGCCGCCGCAGAGCGGCCGGCGGCCGGCGCGCTTGCCCGAGCCGACGGGATCGCCGATTGACATGGCGGCGGGTCTTTCTAGTGTGCGCGCGATCGGGCCGATGCGGCCCCGGTTCGAGCCTGCCAGAGAGAGAACGTCTCGAGATGCACTTCGACGCTCCGCTCGACGTCGCCCAGTCTTCGCGGGCCTGGCCGTTCGAGGAGGCGCGCAAGCTGATCGCGCGCGTCGAGCGGACCGGCCAACGCGAAGTCCTGTTCGAAACCGGCTACGGCCCGTCCGGACTGCCGCACATGGGCACGTTCGGCGAGGTCGCGCGCACGACGATGGTGCGGCAGGCGTTCAGGCTGCTGACCGGCGATGCGATCAAGACGCGGCTGCTGGCGTTTTCCGACGACATGGACGGGCTCCGCAAGGCGCCCGACAACATCCCCAACCGCGCGATGATCGCGGCCCATCTCGGCAAGCCGCTGAGCGAGGTCCCCGACCCGTTCGGGGAATACGAGAGTTTCGCCGCCCACAACAACGCGCGGCTGCGGCGATTCCTCGACGACTTCGGTTTCGACTACGAATTCGCCTCCTCGGCCGAATATTACAAGTCCGGCCGCTTCGACGCGGCGTTGCTGCACATGCTCGCGCGCTTCGAGGCGGTGCAGGCGATCATGCTGCCTTCGCTGCGCGAGGAGCGCGCCGGCACCTATTCGCCGTTCCTGCCGATCCATCCCGGAACGGGCGTCGTGATGCAGGTTCCGCTGATCGGGCATGACCCCGGCGCGGGCACGATCAGCTGGCGCGATCCCGACACCGGCGAGGCGTTCGAGACGCCGGTCACCGGCGGGCGCTGCAAGCTGCAATGGAAGCCCGACTGGGCGATGCGCTGGGTCGCGCTCGGCGTCGATTACGAGATGGCCGGCAAGGACCTCATCGATTCCGTCAGGCTGTCCTCGCAGATCGCGCGCGCGATCGGCGGCCAGCCGCCGGAGGGGTTCAACTACGAGCTCTTCCTCGACGACAAGGGCCAGAAGATTTCCAAGTCCAAGGGCAACGGCCTGACCATCGACGAATGGCTGACCTACGCGAGCCCCGAGAGCCTCTCGCTGTTCATGTTCCAGAAGCCGATGGCCGCCAAGCGGCTCTATTTCGACGTCATCCCGCGCACGGTCGACGAATATCTGGGCTTTCTCGACGCCTATCCGCGCCAGGAGTGGAAGGAGCGGCTCGGCAATCCGGTCTGGCACATCCACGCCGGCGCGCCGCCGGCGCCCGAGCGGCTCGTCCACGGCCAGAACGCGGAGACGGCGATCTCGTTCAGCATGCTGCTGAATCTGGCCGCGGTCGCCAACACCGAGAATCCCGGGGTTCTCTGGGGTTTTCTGCGCCGCTACGCGCCGTCGGTCTCGCCCGCGACCCATCCCCGGCTGGACGGTCTCGTGCGCTACGCTGTGGCCTATTTCCGCGACTTCGTCGCGCCTAAGAAGCGCTACCGGCTCGCCGACGAGGTCGAGGCCGCGGCGCTCGAAGCGCTGTCGGCGAGTCTGGCGGCGCTGCCCGCCGACGCGAGCGCGGAGGCGATCCAGCACGCCCTCTATGACCTCGCCCGCCCGATTGCGCGCTACCAGGACATGAACGCCAAGGGCGCGACGCCGGAGCGGCCGGGGGTCTCCAACGACTGGTTCAACATGATCTATCAGGTGCTGCTCGGCGAGGAGCGCGGGCCGCGGCTCGGCTCGTTCATCGCGCTCTACGGGATCGAGGAGACGCGGGCGCTGATCGGGCGGGCGCTCGCGGGGGGGCTCGGGCAAGGCGCGTGATGGTTCATGGATTGATGAACCGTGAACGTCGTAATCCAGGCCGAAATGGTCTTGCACTATCCTACTGGGGAGGATAGATAGTGAGGTCTAGGAAGCCGTGAGGATTTTCAAAACTGAGGAGTTCACGCGCTTCGCACGACAGGAGGACATTGTCGATGAACGGTTACGCGAAGCCGCAGAACGGGCGGGCGGTGGTCTGATCGACGCCGACCTCGGCGGCGGCCTGATCAAGCAACGGATCGCGAGAGCAGGTCAGGGTCGGAGCGGCGGCTACCGAACGTTGATGGCCTTTCGCGAGAAGGACAGGGCGGTCTTCATCCATGGCTTCGCCAAGAACGAGCGCGCCAATATCGGATCGGACGAACTGAAATTTTGGCGGTTGATCGCGAAGTCGTTTCTGAAGCTGGATGCCGCAGCGCTCGCAACATTGGCCTATCGGCAGGAGATCACGGAAGTCACGCGTCATGACGAAAACGAACCATCGTAACCGCCGCCTCGAGGTTCTGCGCAAGACCGCGACGGCGCTGCACGACGTCGGCGCGCTCGACAAGGCGACGATGCGTGACATCGACGCCTTTTGCCTGACGAAAGTGGAGCCCATGTCCGGCGAGGAAATTCAGGCGCTGCGCGAACGCGAAGGGATCAGTCAGGCCGTGCTGGCGCGCCATATCAACGTCGGGACCAAACTGGTCAGCGATTGGGAACGCGGCGCCAAGCGGCCAAGCGGGCCCTCATTGAAGCTGCTCGCTCTTGTCCGCGGCAAGGGGTTGGACGCCATCGCCTGATGCTCAGGCGTCGCCGCGGCGATGCTTGCGTTCGCCCGCACAAGACAGACCCTGCGCGCAACAACGAACGAGTGTCAAAGCCGCTCTGGAGGGTCCTGATTCCGGTCTGCGTCTCGCACCGGCTCGCGGCCAGGCTCCAGAATGTCGCCTTCCCCGAGAGGAGACGAGGCGAGAAGCCATCCCAAGCTTGGCGCGTTCGCCAGGCGCTCCCACGTCGTCCAGGAAATCAATACCGCCTATCTTGCGGCCCCGCCTTGTGATCGCGAGCTCCTCGCCCCTCAATGCGTCGTCGACCAAGGCTGAGGGCGGCGCCGTGTCGGCTTCAAGTTCAATTTCGCGCATCCGTTTCGCTCTGATTCGACCGCCGGCCGCATGACGGTCGATCGGTCCACGGACGCAGGCGTTCACCTCAACAGCGTCCCATTCGCCTCCAGCACCAGCCCCGCCAGATACAGCGATCCGGCGATCAGAATCCGTGGCGGCACGGCCCAGTCCCTCGCCGCCAGAAACCGCAGCGCGGCTTCGACGCTCGCGCAGGCGGCGGCGTCGAGACCGACGCTCTGGGCGAAGGCGGCGACTTCCTCGGCGGAGCGCCCCGCATGGTCGCCGACGATCGGCACGGCGAGCGTCTCCTGGGCGAGGCCCTTGAAATGGCGGAGGAAGCCGGCGGTGTCCTTGGTGTTGAGCGTGCCGCAAATCAGCGCGAGCGGGCGCGGCGCCTGGTCCTCGAAATCGGCCATCGCCTGGGCGAGCGCGCGCCCGCCCTCCTCGTTGTGGCCGCCGTCGAGCCAGAGTTCGGCGCGATCGGGCGCGAGATCGACGAGGCGGCCGCTGCGCAGCCGCTGCAGGCGGGCGGGCCAGTCGGCCTCGGAAAGGCCGCGCTCCAGCACGCGCGCGCTGAAATCGGGCTCGATCGCGCGCAGCGCGGCGAGCGCGGTCGCGGCGTTGACGTGCTGGTGGCGGCCGGGCAGACGCGGCAGGGGAAGGTCGACGAGGCCGATCGCGTCCTCGAACACCAGCCGGCCGTTCTCCTCGTGCATCGTGAAATCGCGACCGGCGACGATCGTCCGCGCGCCGACTCGCAGCGCCTCGCGTTCGATCACCGCGAGTGCGCGGGCGTCCTGTTCGGCGACGATCGCCGCCGCGCCCCGCTTGAGGATGCCGGCCTTCTCATAGGCGATCTTTTCGACGGTCTCGCCGAGAAACTCGGGATGGTCGATCGAGACCGGCGTGATCACGGTCGCAGCCGGCCGATCGATGACGTTGGTGGCGTCGTAGCGCCCTCCCAGACCGACCTCGAGCAGCAGGTAGTCGGCCGGCGTCTCGCTGAACAGCAGCAATGCCGCCGCCGTCGTGATCTCGAACACCGAGATCGATTGGCCCGAATTGATCGTTTCGCAGCGGTCGAACGCATGAAACATGCGCTCGTCCTCGACCAGCGAGCCGGCGAGCCGGATCCGCTCGTTGAACCGGATCAGATGCGGCGAGGTATAGACGTGCACCCGCTTGCCCGCAGCCTCCAGCGCGGCGCGCATGAAGGCGATCGTCGAGCCCTTGCCGTTGGTGCCCGCGACATGGACGACCGGCGGCAGCCGGCTCTGCGGCGCGCCGAGTTCGGCGAGCAGACGCTCGATCCGGCCCAGCGAGAGGTCGATCCGCTTGGGATGCAGCGGGGCGAAGCGCGACACGATCGCGTCCTGAGGGCTCATGCCTTGCGTCCTGTCGCGCCGGTCGGGATGGAAGCGGCGATGCGGGATGGACTCACGCCGCCGCCGGCTCCGGCCGGTTCGCCTCGGGCGCGTGGGTGAGGAGCCGGCACAGCCGGGCGAGCAACGGGCGCAGTTCGGCGCGCGGCGCGACCATGTCGACCATCCCGTGCGCCTTGAGATATTCGGCGCGCTGGAAGCCCTCGGGAAGCCGCTCGCGGATCGTCTGCTCGATGACCCGCGCGCCGGCGAAGCCGATCACCGCGCCCGGCTCGGCGATGTGGATGTCGCCGAGCATCGCATAGGAGGCGGTGACGCCGCCGGTCGTCGGATTGGTCAGCACGACGATATAGGGCAGGCCGGCCGCCCGCAGCTGCCGCACGGCGACGGTGGTGCGCGGCATCTGCATCAGCGCGAACATCCCCTCCTGCATGCGGGCGCCGCCCGAGGCGGTGAAGATGATGAACGGGCTGCGCCGCTCCAGCGCCGCCGTCATGCCGGCGATGATCGCCTCGCCCGCCGCCATGCCGAGCGTGCCGCCCTGGAAGGCGAAATCCTGGACCGCGACGGTGACCGCCAGCCCTTCCAGCCGGCCGATCGCGAGGGTGATCGCATCGGGCGCGCCGGTCTTGAGCCGGTATTCCTTGAGCCGCTCGGAATAGCGCTTGATGTCGCGAAACCTCAGGGGATCGGCGGGAACCTCCGGCGTCGGCAGTTCGTCCCAGCGCGCGCCATCGAACAGGCTGGCGAGCCGCGCCCTGGCGCCGATCGCCATGTGGTAGCCCGAGCCCGGGACGACGAACAGATTGGCCTCGAGGTCCTTGTGGAACACGAGCTGGCCGCTCTCCGGGCATTTGACCCAGAGGTTCTCCGGCGTCTCGCGCCTGAGGAAGGACCGGATCTTCGGCGGCACGACATTGGAAATCCAGTTCATCGCCATCCCTTCATGCGCCCGGCCGCCGTCAGCGGACGAGACTCCGCGCTGCGCTGCGCACGCCCCTCGCGATGGCGCCGACGAGGCCGGTCACCGCCGGGAGCGTCGCCGCGCTCGCCTCGCCGTCGACGAGCGAGCCGCGCAACGCTTCGACGATCGCCGTGCCGACCACCACGCCGTCAGCGATTCCCGCGATCCCGGCCGCGCTCGCGGCGTCCTTGACGCCGAATCCGACCGCCACTGGCAAATGGGTATGCGCCTTGATCCGCGCAACCGCCGCGCCGACGTCGCGCGAGTCGGGCGCCGCCGCGCCGGTCACGCCCGCGATCGAGACGTAATAGACGAAGCCGGAGGTGTTCGCGAGCACGGCCGGCAGGCGTCGGTCGTCGGTGGTCGGGGTCGCGAGGCGGATGAAGTTCAGCCCCGCCTTCAGCGCGGGCAGGCACAGCTCCTCGTCCTCTTCGGGCGGCAGATCGACGACGATGAGGCCGTCGACGCCCGCTTCGCCCGCATCGCGCAGGAAGGCGTCGACGCCGTAGACGTAGATCGGATTATAATAGCCCATCAGGATCAGCGGCGTCCTCGCGTCGCCCTTCCGGAATTCGGCGGCGAGCCCCAGCGTGCGGCGCATCGTCTGCCCGGCGCGAAGCGCGCGCAGCCCCGCGGCCTGGATCGCCGGTCCGTCGGCCATCGGGTCGGTGAACGGCATGCCGATCTCGATGATGTCGGCGCCGGCGGCCGGAAGCGCCTTCAGAATGGCGAGCGAAGTGGCGGGGTCGGGGTCGCCGGCCATGACGAAGGTCACCAGGGCGGCGCGCCCGTCATGGCGCAGGGCGGCGAACCGCGTGTCGATGCGAGTGGTCATGGCGGGTGGTTAGCATGGCGGGGCGGCGTGGGGAAACGGCCGGGGTCACATCCCGCCGAGGTGATCGGCGACGGTGAAAATGTCCTTGTCGCCGCGCCCGCACAGATTCATCACCATCAAATGATCGCGTGGCTTCTCGGGCGCGAGTTCGATCACCTTGGCGAGCGCGTGGGCGGGCTCCAGCGCGGGGATGATCCCCTCCAGCCGGCAGCAGGTCTGGAACGCGGCGAGCGCCTCGGCGTCGGTGGCCGACAGATAGGTCACGCGGCCCGTCTCCTTCAGCCAGGAATGTTCGGGGCCGATGCCGGGATAGTCGAGCCCGGCGGAGATCGAATGGCCCTCGTTGATCTGGCCGTCGGCGTCCATCAGCAGATAGGTGCGGTTGCCGTGCAGGACGCCCGGCCGGCCGCCCGAAAGCGAGGCGGCGTGGCCGTCGGGCACGTCGAGGCCGTGGCCGGCCGCCTCGACGCCGTAGATTTCGACGCCGGGATCGTCGAGGAACGGGTGGAACAGGCCGATCGCGTTGGAGCCGCCGCCGATGCAGGCGACGAGGCTGTCGGGCAGGCGGCCCTCCAGCTCCGCCATCTGCGCGCGCGTCTCGTTGCCGATGACGCACTGGAAATCGCGCACCATCGCGGGATAGGGGTGCGGACCCGCCGCGGTGCCGATGCAGTAGAAGGTGTCGGCGACATTTGTCACCCAGTCGCGCAGCGCCTCGTTCATCGCATCCTTGAGCGTGCGCGCGCCCGATTGCACGGGCCGGACCTCGGCGCCGAGCATCTTCATCCGGAACACGTTGGGCTTCTGCCGCTCGACGTCGACCGCGCCCATGTAGACGATGCATTCGAGGCCGAAGCGCGCGCAGGCGGTGGCGGTGGCGACGCCGTGCTGGCCGGCGCCGGTCTCGGCGATGATGCGCTTCTTGCCCATCCGGCGGGCGAGCAGGATCTGGCCGAGGACGTTGTTGATCTTGTGGGCGCCGGTGTGGTTGAGCTCGTCGCGCTTGAAATAGACCTTGGCGCCGCCGAGCTTTTCGGTGAGCCGCTCGGCGAAATAGAGCGGGCTCGGCCGGCCGACGTAATGCTTCAGCAGATGGTCGAGTTCGGCCTGGTAGCTCGGATCGGCCCTGGCCGCGGCGTAGGCCTGCTCGAGCGACAGCACGAGCGGCATCAGCGTCTCGGCGACGAAGCGGCCGCCGAATATGCCGAAATGGCCGCGCTCGTCCGGGCCGTTGCGGAAGGAATTGGGTTGGTCGATCTTGGTCACGCGACTCTCCCCTCCGGCTTCGGGCGCCCGGACATCCCGCCACCGGCGCGGGCGAAGGCGGCGCGCGCCGCGGCAACGAAGGCTGCGATCCGAGCGATGTCCTTTACGCCCGGCGCGCTCTCGACCCCGGACGACACGTCGACGCCGCGCGCTCCGGTGATCGCGATCGCCTCCGCGACATTGCCCGGATCGAGGCCGCCCGACAACAGCCAGGGGCGTGGCGACTCGAGCCCGGCAAGCAGCCGCCAGTCGAACGCGAGCCCGTTGCCGCCGGGATGGCGCGCGTCCCGCGGCGCCTTGGCGTCGAACAGGAAGCGGTCCGCCGCTTCGGCGTAAGCCCCGGCCGCGGCGAGGTCGCCGGCGCCGCTGACGCCGATCGCCTTGATCGCCGGCAGACCGAACCGGCGCTTGAGTTCGATCACCCGCGCCGGCGTCTCACGGCCATGCAATTGCAGGAAGTCGGGCGCGACGGCGGCGACGATCGCCTCCAGCGTCGCATCCGGGGCGTCCACGGTCAGCGCGGCGATCCTCGCGCGGCCGCGCGCCCGGTCCGCGAGCGCGCGCGCGGCGTCGAGCCCGAGATGGCGCGGACTTCTCTCGAAGAAGACGAAGCCGACGACGTCGGCGCCCGCGTCGAGCGTGGCGTCGAGCGTCGGCGCGGTCGAAAGCCCGCAGATTTTGATGATCGCAGACACCGTGCTCCTTTCCGTCAATCTGCGCCGCTTGTCAAAAGCCGCGAAGTCAAGGCGTCGGCAGGTTTCGCCACACCAGCATCGCCGCCGCCAGATCCTCCAGCGCCGCGCCCACCGACTTGAACAGCGTGATCTCGTCGAGCCCCGTGCGTCCCGCCGCGCCCCGGCACAGCGCGCCGAGATCGGCGACGACGTGCGCGGGATCGATGGCGCCCGCGCGCAGGGCGAGCGCGACGTCGCCGCCCTCGCTCAGCGCGGCGTCGGTGTCGACGAACACGCGCGAACGGCGCAGCGCCTCGTCGTCGGCCTCGCGCATCGCGAGATTGAACGCGCCGACGAGATCGAGGTGCTGGCCGGGCCGCAGCCAGGCGCCCAAGATCAGCGGCGCCGCGGAAAGCGTCGCGCAGGAGATGACATCCGCATCGCGCGCCGCCTGCTCGAGGTCCGCGGCGACCGCGACGGCCCAACCTTCGCCCGCGAGCGAGGCGGCCAGACGTTCCGCGCCGGCGGGCCTGTGGTTCCAGATCGTCACCTCCTCGATCGGCCGGACCGCCGCATGCGCGCGCGCGAGGAACGGCGCCAGGGCGCCGGCGCCGACGATCAGCAGCCGGCGCGCGTCCTCGCGCGCCAGGAAGCGCGCGGCGAGCGCGGAAGCGGCGGCGGTGCGCCAGTGGGTGAGCCGCGCGCCGTCCAGCACGGCGAGCGGTTCGCCGGTCGCGCCCGATTGCAGCACGTAGACGCCGAGCACCGCGGGCAGGCCGAGCGCGCCGTTGGCGGGGAAGACATTGACGATCTTGACCCCGAGATAGGCGCCGCCCGGCGCGTCCTCCCCGGTCCAGGCCGGCATCAGCAGATGGCTCGCCGCGACGCCTGAGGCGCGGGCGATCGCGTGATGGTGCCGCGCCGGCGCGATCGTCCCGCCGGCAAAGGCCAGCGCGAGCGCGTCGATCAGGGCGGGAAAGTCGAGCGCGGCGTCGATTTCGCCGGCGGAGACCAGTCGCATGGGACGCCTTCGCCGGTCAGGCGTGATGCTGCAGGCTCAAGCCCGGCGCATTGCGATCGTCGGTCGTCGCCGCGCGCGCGGCCTGCGCCTCGGCGCGCAGCCTGGCGGTCTCGAGACGCAGCTGCTCGGCCTCGGCGCGGCTGTCGCGCGCGGCCCTGCGGTATCTGCCCTGCGTCAGCCAGGTCGCCACGCCGCCGGCGACGACCCCGAACATGATGGCGAGGATCAGGACCAGGAACAGCGGCGCCGTGAGCGCGAACGCCGGAATGTCGCCCTCGGCGAATGGATCGAAGGACACCGTGACGATATGGCGGTTGGCGAAAGCAAAGATCAGCAGCAGGATCGCAACCGGCGCCAGCACGATGAGTTTGAGGAGTCTCTTCATGGAGATGGTCTCGTCGCCGCCGCCTTGCGCCGGCTGACGATCGGCGCGCCGGATATTCGCACGGGCGAAATAGGAACCGGGACGTCCGCGTCAGCCCTGGGGAGTCTTGTTCAAGCGCTCGCGCATCTCCTTGCCGGTCTTGAAGAACGGCACCACCTTTTCGATGACCGGGACCTGATCGCCGGTGCGCGGGTTGCGCCCGGTGCGCGCCGAACGCTGCTTGGTCGAGAAGGCCCCGAAGCCGCGCAGCTCGACCCGTTCGCCCCTGGCCAAGCCGGCGGTGATCTCGTCGAGAATCGCATCGACGATATTTTCGACGTCGCGCTGATAGAGATGCGGATTGCGCGCCGCCATCCTCTGCACGAGTTCAGACTTGATCAATGGATTGCCCCTTCCCCGCGACCCTCGCCGCCGCAGGCGCTCAATTCCCAGCGGGAAGCTGCCAAACCGAAACGAGTCCGTCAAGAAGCTGCGCCTGGCCGGCCGATTCGCTTTGCTTGAGCAGCGCAGCGAGGCCGGGCAATCCGAACCCGTCGGCGATCGAGGCCGCCGAGCCGAGCAGACCGAAAGCGACGCCGCGGGGCGGCGGGCTCCAATCGCGCACCGGCAGATCCTTGGCGACGCCCTTCTCGCTCTCGAGCCAGGCGATCGCCTCGCGCTCGCCGCCGATCGCATCGACGAGCTTCAGCGGAATTCCCTGCCGGCCGGTGAACACGCGCCCGTCGTCGACCTTGGCGAGTTCGTCATCGTTGAGCTTTCGGCGATCCTTGACGAGTCCCTTGAACCAATCGAAGGAATCATCGACCAGCGAAGCCATTGCGGCGCGGGCGGCGTCGCTGGTCGGCTCCATCCCATTGGGCGCGGCCTTCAGCGGCGAGGATTTGATCGCTTCGAACTTCACGCCGATCTTGTCCAGCAGGCCCGAGACGTTGGGGAACTCGACGAGCACGCCGATCGAGCCGACCAGGGAATTGCCTTCCGAGAAAATCCGCTCGGCGCCGAGCGCGGCGATATAGGCGCCCGAGGCCGCCATCGTGCCGACGACCGCGACCACCGGTTTTTTCGCGTCGAGGCGCCGCAACTCGTCGTAGAGCATCTCCGCGCCGGTCGTCGTCCCCCCGGGACTTTCGATCGACAGCACGACAGCGGTCGCCTTGGAGTCGGCGATGTCGCGAATGAGCTTCAGCGTCGCATCGTCGCCGGTGATGAGGCCGCGAATCGCCAGCCGGGCGACATGCGGCTCGTTGTGTCCGCCGACGCCGGCATAACGGTAGAACGCGCCGACGATCGCGATCGCCGCCACCACGAAGGCTGCGATGCGCCAGAAGGTCAATTGGCGGCGCAATCGCCGGCGATCGACGAAGTAATCGGCGGCCGGGGCGGACAGGGACATCGGGAGCTCGTTCTGTGATCAGAAGCGCGCTCGACTCAGGAGCTCGTTTCGGCGCATCGGGCGGCCACACTAGTCGCGCCGGTTGGGGCGCGCAAGAGTCACCTCGTCGCAGCGCGAAGCAACTGTGACGCGAGCGCACCGACGATCGCCCGCGAATCCTGCGCCGCGTAGCGGATCGGCGCGCCGTGGCCCCAGACCGGTCCGGGCCAGGCGGCGTCGCCGATCCGGCGCGCCACGACGTGAACGTGAAGCTGGCGCACGATATTGCCGAGCGCGCCGACATTGATCTTCGCTACGCCCGGTCGTTCGAGCAGGGCGCCGGAGACCGCGACGATCTCGTCCATCAGCGCGGCGCGATCGGCGGCGCTCAGATCGATCAGTTCGGTGAGATTCTCGCGACGGGGCGCGAGGACGAGCCACAGGAAGCGCGCGTCGTTCATCAGCAGCAGCCGCGACAGCGCGAGCTCGCCGATCGGAATCGTATCGGCGGCGAGCCGCTCGTCGAGCGCGAAACTCAAGGCCACCAGCTCGCGCCGACCGCGCCGGCAGCGAGGCCGAGCCGCGCGGCGATCGTCTCGGCGATGTCGGCGAGCGTCGCGCGCCGGCCGATCGGGCGTGGTGCGATCGTCGCGCCGAACCCGAGAATCGGCACGTGCTCGCGCGTATGGTCGTAGCCGGGCCAGGTCGGATCATTGCCGTGGTCGGCGGTGATGACGCAGAAATCCTCCTCGCGCATCGCCGCGGCGAGTTCCGGCAGCCGGGCGTCGAAGGCTTCGAGGCAGGCGGCGTAGCCGGCAATGTCGCGACGATGGCCGAACTCGGTGTCGAAATCGACGAGATTGACGAATATGAGCCCGCCGTCGGAGGTTTCGTCGAGCGCGGTCAGCGTGAGGTCGATGTGGTCGGCGTTGCTCGCGCCCTTGAGGATGCGGCCGGTGTCGCGATGGGCGAATATGTCGCCGATCTTGCCGATGGCGACGATGTCGCGCCCGGCGCGCGCGGCGCGCTCGAGCAGGTTGCCGGCCGGCGGCGGCATCGCGAAATCGCGGCGATGGGCGGTGCGCGCGAAGAGGCCGGCGCGCGCGCCGATGAACGGGCGCGCGATGACGCGGCCGATCGCGAGCGGATCGCACAGCCGGCGCGCGATCTCGCACACGGCGTAGAGCCGGTCGAGTCCGAACGCCTCCTCGTGGGCGGCGATCTGGAACACCGAATCGGCCGACGTGTAGCAGATCGGCGCCAGCGTGCGCAGATGCGCCTCGCCGAATTCCTCGATGATCGTCATGCCCGAGGCGTGCCTGTCGCCCAGAATGCCGGGCAGGCCGGCCTCGGCGATCAGCGCCCGGGTGAAGTCGTCGGGAAAGGCGGGAATGGTCTGCGAGAAATAGCCCCAACGGAACCGCGCCGGCGTACCCGCGATCTCCCAATGGCCAGAGGGCGTGTCCTTGCCGAAGGAAGTCTCCACGCCATAGCCCCACTGGCCGGTCGGCTCGCCCGAACCCATGCCCGGCGGGGCGCGCCCGGTCGAGGCCTGCATCGCGCGGCCGAGGCCGAGCGCGTCGAGGTTGGGCAGATGGAGCGGGCCCGCGCGGAGGCCGCCGCGATCGCCGCGCCCTTCCGCACAGGCCAGGGCGATGTGGCCGAGCGTATCGGCGCCGGAATCGCCATAGGCCTCGGCGTCCTCGGCGCCGCCGCAGCCGACCGAATCGAGCACGATAAGAATCGCCCTGCCCCGCGTCATGCTCATCGGCGCCCCGTTCACGGATCGACGGCCTCGCGCGCCTCGGCCTCGATGTCGAAAGCCGCGGCGAACAGCGCCTTAGTATACGCGCTTCGCGGCGCCGCGAAGACCTCCGCCGCGGGGCCGCTCTCGACCACCTTGCCCGCGCGCATGACCACGATCTCGGAGGCGAGCGCGCGCACGACCTTGAGGTCGTGCGAGATGAACAGATAGGCGAGCGAACGCCGGTTCTGCAAGGCGCGCAGGAGATCGACGATCTGCGCCTGCACCGACATGTCGAGCGCCGAGGTCGGCTCGTCGAGCACGACGAATTTGGGGTCCAGCGCCATCGCCCGCGCGATCGCGATCCGCTGTCGCTGGCCGCCGGAGAATTCGTGGGGATAGCGATCCATCGCAGCCGGATCGAGCCCGGTGTCGGCCAGCGCGCGCGCGACCGCCTGCCGGCGCTCGGCCGCGTTCATCCTTGTCTTCTGCGCGATCAGCCCCTCCTCGACGATCTCGGCGATCGAAAGGCGCGGCGACAGCGAGCCGAACGGGTCCTGGAAGACGATCTGCATCTGGCGGCGCAGCGGCCGCATCTCCTTGGAGCGCAGTCCATCGATGCGTCGGCCGCAATAGACGATCGGACCCTCGGAGCGGATGAGGCGCAGGATCGCGAGGCCGAGCGTCGTCTTGCCGGAGCCGGATTCGCCGACCACGCCGACGGTCTGGCCCTCGCGGACCGCGAGCGAGACGCCGTCGACCGCCTTCACGAAGCCGACCGTCTTGCGCAGGAACCCGCGCTTGATCGGGAACCAGACCTTGATGTCGTCCGCCGTGAGAACCGGCGACGCGCTGGCGTCGACCCGCGGGGGCTGTCCCTTCGGTTCGGCGGCGAGCAGGGCGCGCGTATAGGGATGGCGCGGATCGGCGAAGACCTCCGCGACCGGCCCGGCCTCGACGATCCGCCCGTGCTGCATGACCGCGACGTTGCGTGCGACCTTGCGCACGATGCCGAGATCGTGGGTGATGAACAGCATCGCCATGCCGCGCTTGGCCTGCAGTTCGGCGAGCAGTTTCAGGATCTGCGCCTGGACCGTGACGTCGAGCGCCGTCGTCGGCTCGTCGGCGATGAACAGATCGGGGCGGTTGGCGAGCGCCATCGCGATCATCACCCGCTGGCGCTGGCCGCCCGACAGCTGATGCGGATAGGCGCCGAGCCGCGAAGCGGGATCGGCGATGCCGACCTCGGTCAGCAGCGCGACGACCTGCGCGCGAGTCGAATCGGCGCGGCCGTGCAGGGCCATGATCTCGCCGACCTGCTTCTCGATCGTATGCAGCGGATTGAGGGAAGTCATCGGCTCCTGGAACACCATCGTGACGCCGGCGCCGCGCATTCCGCGCAAGGCGGCGTCGCTCATCTTCAGCACGTCCTCGCCCCTGAAGAAGATCTCCCCGGAAGGGTGGCTCGCGGCGGGATAGGGCAGCAGCCGCACCAGCGACAGCGCGGTCACCGACTTGCCCGAGCCGGATTCGCCGACGAGCGCGAGCGTCTCGCCTTGTTCGAGCGTGAACGAGACCCGGTCGACGACGGTCTGCGCGCGCCCGTCCTGCGCGAACGCGACCGAGAGATCGCGCACCTCCAGCAGCGGCGGGGCGCCGCGGTCGCGCTCGCCGCTCACGTGAACGTCTTTCTGGGATCGAAGGCGTCGCGCACCGCCTCGCCGATGAAGATCAGCAGCGACAGCATCAGGGCGACGATCGCAAAGGCGGACAGGCCGAGCCAGGGCGCCGAAAGGTTCGACTTGCCCTGCAGCAGCAATTCGCCGAGCGAGGGCGAACCCGGCGGCAGCCCGAGGCCGAGGAAATCGAGCGAGGTCAGCGTGCTGATCGACGCGTTGACGACGAACGGCAGGAAGGTCAGCGTCGCGACCATCGCGTTGGGCAGCACGTGCTTGACGATGATCTTGGCGTTCGACAGGCCGAGCGCGCGCGCGGCGTTGACATATTCGAAGTTGCGCGCGCGCAGGAACTCGGCGCGCACGAGATGGACGAGATTGACCCACGAGAACAGCAGCAGGATCACCAGCAGGACCAGAAAGCTCGGCGCCAGGATCGCCGACAGGATGATCAGGATGTAGAGGTGCGGCAGCGACGTCCAGATCTCGATCAGCCGCTGCATGACCAGATCGAGCCAGCCGCCGAAATAGCCCTGCACCGCGCCGGCGGCGATGCCGACGACCGACGAGATCCCGGCGAGCGTCAGTCCGAACACGATCGACAGGCGGAAGCCATAGATCAGCCGGGCGACGACGTCGCGGGCCTGATCGTCGGTGCCGAGCCAGTTCCACTCGAGATCGCGGCACGAGCCCGGCCCCTTGCGCGCCGAGGCCGGGTCGCGCGCGGCCTGGGTCGCGAGCGCCGCCTGGCACTGGGCCTGGGTCAGCATCCAGGTCGGCGGCGAGGGCAGCGGCGTCGGCAATTCGAGCTTGTGGGTGTTGTTGGCGAAGCGGATCGGCGGCCAGATCGCCCAGCCGTGCGCGTCGATCTCGTCGGCGATGACGGGGTCGCGATAGTCGGTCTCGGCGAGAAAGCCGCCGAACTTCTCTTCGGGATAGTTGATCAGCACCGGGAACAGCAGCTCGCCCTTGTAATAGGCGATCAGCGGCCGGTCGTTGGCGACCAGTTCGGCGAACAGCGAGACGACGAACAGGACCATGAATATCCAGAACGACCACAGCCCGCGCCGGTTGCGGCGGAAATTGTCGAGCCGGCGCCGGTTCATCGGTCCCAGCTTCATGAGGCGCCTCGGCGTCGGGACTTTGGAGGCCATGTCCACGGCTCAGACCTCCCGCGTCTCGAAATCGATCCGCGGATCGATCCAGGTGTAGGTGAGGTCCGAAACGAGATTCACGACCAGCCCGAGCAGGGCGAAAATGTAGAGATTGCCGAGCACGACGGGATAGTCGCGGTTCATCAGCGAATCGAAGGACAGATAGCCGAGGCCGTCGAGCGAGAAGACCTGCTCGATCAGCAGCGAGCCGGTGAAGAAGGCGCCGATGAAGGCGCCGGGGAATCCGGCGATGACGATCAGCATGGCGTTGCGGAACACGTGGCCGTAGAGTACGCGCCGCTCCGAAAGGCCCTTCATCCGCGCGGTCTGGACATAGGCCTTCTTGATCTCGTCGAGAAAGGAATTCTTGGTCAGCAGCGTCGAGGTCGCGAACGAGCCGAGCACCAGCGCCGACACGGGGAGCGTGATGTGCCAGAGATAGTCGAGAACCTTGCGCGGCCAGGAGAGATCGGCGAAATTGTCGGAGGTCAGCCCGCGCAGCGGAAAAATCTGCCAGAACGAGCCGCCGCAGAACAGCACGACCAGCAGGATCGCGAACAGGAAGCTCGGGATCGCATAGCCGAAGATCACGACCCCCGAAGTCCAGACGTCGAAGCGCGATCCGTCCGTGACCGCCTTCCTGATGCCGAGCGGGATCGAGATCGCGTAGGAGATGAAGGTCATCCACAGGCCGAGCGAGATCGAGACGGGAAGCTTCTCCTCGATGAGGCGCAGAACCGGCTCGTCGCGAAAGTAGCTGCGGCCGAGGTTGAACGTCGCGTAGTCCCTGACCAGGATCGCGAACCGCTCGGGCGCCGGCTTGTCGAAGCCATATTGCTTCTCGAGCTCCTTGATGAATTTCGGATCGAGCCCCTGGGCGCCGCGATAGCGCGCGGATATGTCGCCGGCATGGGCGATGGCGCCGGCGCCGATCTGGCCGCCGCCGCCGCCGATCCGCGAGGTCGAACCCTCGTCGAGGCCCTGCAGCTGGGCGATCGCGCGCTCGACCGGGCCGCCCGGCACGAATTGCACGATCGCGAACGACACCAGCATGATCCCGAATATGGTCGGGATCATCAGGAGGATTCGGCGGGCTATATAGGCGAGCATGGGGACAGCGGCTTCGCGCGGGGACGCGGGACGGGCGGCCCGAATCGCTTCATAGCCGATCCTGCGCGGCTAGAGGCCAACTTTCTTGGCCTTTGCTTCGTCCCACCACCAGGTGTCGGGCGCGCCCGTCCCCAGTTTCGGCTGGCGTTCCGGCCGCGAGAACGCGTCCCAATAGGCGATCAGCGCCTGGTCCCGGTACCACATCGGGATCCAATAATGCCCCGCCCGCAGCACCCGGTCGAGACAGCGCGCGGCGACGTTGAGTTCGGCGCGCGACTTGGCCTGGGCGATCCTCTCGACCAGCGCGTCGACGACGGGATCCTTCACGCCGCACATGTTGCGCGACCCCGGCAGGTCGGCGGCCTTCGAACTGAAGAAGATGCGAAGCTCCGCGCCCGGCGTCGGGGCGCCGCCGAACGCGGCGGTGATGACGTCGAACTCGAAATTCTCGGTTCGGCTCTTGTATTGCGCGGCGTCGACGATGCGTGATTTCGCGTCGATGCCGAGCTTGCGGAGGTTCTGCTGCAGCGGCGTCGTGTGCGGCTGCAGCGCCTCCGAGGAATCGAGGAACTCGATCGAAAACGGCGCGCCGCCCGGCAGCTTCAGCGTCTCGCCGTCGCGCCTGCATCCGGCCGCGCGCAGCAATTCGTCGGCGTGACGCAGCGCCGCGCGGTCGCTGCCCGAACCATCCCCGCCGGGCGGAATATAGGCGTCCTCGAATACGGCCGGCGCGAGCCGGTCGCGGAACGGCTCGAGCAGCGCCAGTTCGTCGGGGCCGGGCTTGCCCTGCGCCTCCATCGCGGTGTTCTGGAAGTAGGACACCACGCGCTTGTAGGCCCCGTACATGATGTTCTTGTTGGTCCATTCGAAATCGAAGCAGAAACCGAGCGCCTCGCGCACCTTCGGGTCCTTGAACTGGTCGCGCCGCGTGTTGAAATACCAGCCCTGCGATCCCGTCGGCGCGCCGTTGTGGATCGCCTCCTTCTTGACCCGACCGTCGCGGAAGGCGGGGAAATCATAGCCGACCGCCCAGACCCGCGAGGTGTATTCCTCGTGGAAATTGGTCGCGCCGGCCTTGAACGCCTCGAAGGCGACCTGCCGCTCGCGGTAATATTCGAAGCGCAACCGGTCGAAATTGCTGACTCCGACGTTGACCGGAAGATCCTTGGCCCAGTAGTCCTTGACTCGCTCGAACTCGATGAAGCGGCCCTGCTCGAAGCGGCCGACCTTGTACGGCCCCGAGCCGAGCGGCGCCTCCATGGTCGGCGCGTCGAAATCGCGCGTCTTCCACCAAATCTGCGAAAAGATCGGCATGCCGGCGACGATCAGATGCGCGTCGCGACTGCGCTCCTTGACGAAGCGCACGACGACGACGTCGTCGGCCTCCGCCTCGGCGCCGTCGAAGTCGCCGAGCAATTGCGAGAAGGTCGGATGGCCCTTGTCCTTCAGCGTGCGCAGGGAGAAGGCGACGTCGGCGGCGGTCAGTCTGGAACCGTCGTTGAAACGCGCCTCGGGGCGCAGCAGGAAGCGATAGGTCAGCCGGTCCGGGCCATAGCGCACCGCCCGCGCGACCAGGCCGTAGACCGAGTCGGGCTCGTCGCCGCTCGACGTCATCAGATTGTCGAAGGTCGCGGTCATGCCCGCCGCGCCGTCGCCCTTCCTGGAGAACATGTTCAGCGTGTCGAACGTATCGAAATTCTGGTTGCCGCCGGTGTTGGTGATCTGCAGCGACAGCAGGCCGGCCTTCGGCGCGTCGGGATTGACGTAGTCGAAGTGCTTGAAATCGACCGGCATCGCCAGATCGCCGAAGGCGGACAGGCCGTGGGTTTCGATCTCGCCTTGCTCGGCGGCGGCGCGCGCCGGCGGCGCCCAGGGCGACAGGAAGGCCACGCCGGCGGCTTGAAGCGCCGCGCGCCTTGTGATTGGCAACGCCATGAGTCTTTCTGGCAAGGACGGGGCTCCGGCTCGATTCGAGCGATTTAAGCGGCTAATGGCTGTCTTGGCCAGCGCGGCGGCCGGCCGGCGGAAACGGAGCGTTGAAGGCATGAATGAGGCTTTTTTCAAATCGGCCGGCCGGGCGCGCCAGTTCGGCTTCGCGGTCAACCCGCTCGATCGAGTCTCCGACCGCCGCGAGGACGCGGGATTCCTCGCCGCGCTGCGCGCCCGTCCCGACGCGCGCGCGCTGCTGCTGTGCCGCGACACCCCGATCCTGAAGAAGCGCGCCGACAGCCTCGACCCGCTGTTCGCGCTCGGCGAAATCGCCGCGATCGGCGCAACCCGTCTCGACGCGCTGCTCGGACTCGAGGCGGATGGCGCGCCGGTCTTCGCCGCCCTGCTGGCCGACGATGCGGTCGAACTGCGCGCCGATTCCAGCGACGGCTTCCTCGACCGGCGGGTGATGATCGTTCCCGAGCGCGACGAACTCGTCCTCGTCGACATGCGCTCGATCGCCGTGCAGGGCCTGCTCGCGCCCGCTCTCATCGGCATGTTCGGCCAGGCCAAGGCGCTGATGCATTGGCACGCGCGCCATGGCCATTGCGCCAATTGCGGCGCGCCGACACGGGTCGCGGCGGCGGGCTGGCGGCGCGAATGCGATTTCTGCAAGGCGCAGCATTTCCCGCGCACCGATCCGGTCGTCATCATGCTGGCGGTCGACGGCGACAATTGCCTGCTCGGCCGGCAGGCGCGCTTTCCCAAGGCGATGTATTCGTGCCTGGCGGGCTTCCTCGAGCCGGGCGAGGCGATCGAGGACGCGGTGCGCCGGGAAGTCTTCGAAGAGGCGGGAATCACCTGCGGCGCGGTCGCCTATCTCGCCTCGCAGCCGTGGCCGTTCCCGGCCTCGCTACGACCCGCGAACTGAGGATCGACGAGGTCGAGCTCGAGGACGCGCGCTGGTTCTCGCGGGCGGAGGCCGCCTCGATGCTGGCCGCCCGCCATCCCGACAAGCTGCTGGCGCCCCATCCCATGGCGATCGCCAATCACCTGCTGCGCGCGTGGGTCGAGGGATAGCCGGCCGTCCTATCCGGCCACCGCCGCCTTCTGCATCTCGACCAGCCGCCCGACGCCGCTGCGCGCGAGCGCCAGCAGTTCCTGCAATTGCGTCTCGCTGAACGGCGCGCCTTCGGCGGCCGCCTGGACCTCGACGAGGCCGCCCGAGCCGGTCAGCACGAAATTGGCGTCGGTCTCGGCGGTCGAATCCTCGGCGTAGTCGAGGTCGAGCACGGCCTCGCCCTTGACGATGCCGCAGGAAATCGCGGCGACGTGGTCCTTCAACGGATTGACGCGCAGGATCGAGCGCCGGGTCATCCATTTCAGGCAATCGTGCAGCGCGATCCAGGCGCCGGTGATCGCGGCGGTGCGGGTGCCCCCGTCGGCCTGCAGGACGTCGCAATCGATGATGATCTGCTTCTCCTGCTTCTCGCCGAGCCCGGGCAGGTCGACGACGGCGCGCAGCGAGCGGCCGATCAGCCGCTGGATCTCCTCGGAGCGGCCGGAAACCTTGCCCGCGCTCGATTCGCGGCGGGTGCGGGTCGAGGTCGCGCGCGGCAGCATCGCATATTCCGCCGTCACCCAGCCGCGCTTCTGGCCGCGCAGCCAGGTCGGCACATTGTCCTCGAGCGTGGCGGCGCACAGGACGGGGGTCTCGCCGAACCGCACCAGACAGGAGCCCTCGGCGAAGCGCGCGGCGCCGCGCTCGAACGAGACCTTCCGCAATTCGTCGGGCGCGCGATTGGAAGGTCGCATCGGTCGGTCCTCTGTCGGGCGCTGATCTAGACCCTGGGAGTCCGGGATGCAACCAGCGCCGCGGCGGCCGATTCAGCCTCCGGGCCAGGCGCGCCGCAGGATTCGCGCACGACGAGCCGAGCCGCGCCGATATGGGTCTCCGCGCGCGCCGCGCCGGATTCGATCCGGCGCAGCAGCATGCGCGCCGCATGCGCGCCGAGGCCCGAAGCGTCGACCGCGACCGTCGTCAACGGCGGCGACATGTGGGCGGCTTCGGCGATGTCGTCGAAGCCGACGATCGCGAAATCCGCGCCGGCTCTCAGCCCGTGCCGCGCGAGCGCATGGACGGCGCCGATCGCGACGATGTCGTTGAAGCAGAGCGCGGCGGTCGGCGCCGGCGTCAGCGCCAGCGCGGCCGCCATGGCGGCGGCGCCGCCGGCCCTGGTCGGCATCGCCTGGACGATCGCGCTCGGATCCGCGGCCAGCCCAGCCTCCGCCAGGCCGTCGCGGAACCCCTGCGACCGCTCGGCGAACGCGGTCATCGACGCGAGGCCGCCGAGAAACGCGAGCCGCCGGTGGCCGAGGCGCGCCAGATGCGCGACCGCGGCCATCGCCCCGGCGCGATTGTCGGGGACGACGGCGGAAACCATCGCGCCGGGAACCCGACGCATCGCGAGCACGACCGGAATGCCGGCGGCGGCGAAATCGGCGAGCGCCTCCGCCTGCGTGCCGCCGGCGGGGCACAGGATCAGGCCCGCCGCATCATGCTCGCGCATCGTCCGCAACACACGCGCCTGGCGCGTCAGGCTCTCGGCGGTATTGGCGATGACCGGGATGTAATCGGAGCCCTGCAGCGCCGCTTCGATCCCGACCGCGAGTTCGGCGAAGAATGGATTGGAGAGATCGTTGATGACCATGCCGACGATGTTGGACCGGGCGAGGCGCAGGTTGGCGGCGCCGCGGTGGTAGACGTAGCCGAGTTCGTCGACGACCGCGCGCACCCGCTGCCGGGTCTCCGCCTTGACCAGCGCCGAGCCCGAGATCACGAGCGAGACCGTCGACTTGGAAACGCCCGCCGCCCGGGCGATGTCGACGATGGTGACGCGCGGCACGGTCAGGCGTCCACGCGATTGCTCGAAAACAGCACGGCCGGCAGAGGCTCGCGCCCGCGCACGAGGTCGGCCGCCTTTTCGCCGATCATGATCGTCGGCGCGTTGGTGTTGGACGAAACGATGCGCGGCATGATCGAGGCGTCGCAGACGCGCAAGCCCTCGATGCCGCGCACGCGCAGGTCGGGCGCGACCACGGCCATCCGGTCGTGGCCCATGCGGCAGGTCCCGACCGGATGATGATCGGTCTTGGCGTGGCGGCAGCCATAGGCGAAGAGGTCGGCGTCGCTGACGAGGTCCGGGCCCGGCAGCCGTTCGGCGAGAACGAACGGCTTCAGCGCTTTCTGGCGCATGATCTCGCGCGCGAGCCGGAGCCCCGCGATCGACATCGCGCGGTCATGGGGGTCGGCCCAGTAGTTGGGATCGATCAGCGGCGCGGCATGCGGATCGGCCGAGGCCAGACGCAGGGTTCCGCGCGAGCGCGGCCGCAGGAAGGCGGAATTGAGGGTCACGCCGGCGTTCTTCATTCGCGTCACGCCGGCCTCGATCCCCGAGCCGAGCCCGAGATGGAGCTGGATGTCGGGCGAGCGCGCCTGCCGATCCGCGTACCAGAAGCCGCCGGTCTCGAACAGGCTCGAGGCGACGGGCCCGTTCTTGAACAGCAGATATTGCAGACCCGCCCAGACGGTCCGATGCAGCTTGGCGACATTGTCGTAAGTGTGATCGCCGGTGCATTCCGCGATGACGAAGAGATCGAGATGGTCCTGCAGATTCTCGCCGACGCCCGGCAGATCGTGCGTCAATGCGATCCCGACGCTCCTGAGGTGGTCGGCCGGCCCGATCCCCGATTGCAGCAGCAACTTGGGCGAGCCGAGCGCGCCCGATGCGACCAGCACTTCGCGCTCGGCGCGCAGCATATCCCGAGCGCCGTCGGCGCCGATGATTTCGACGCCGACCGCGCGACCCTTCTCGACGACGACGCGCGTCGTCAGCGCGCCGGTCCGCACGGAGAGATTGGGCCGCGCGCGTGCGGGGTCGAGGTAGGCGGTGGCCGCCGAGCAGCGGCGCGCGTTGCGTTGGGTGAGCTGGTAGAAGCCGACCCCGTCCTGGCGCGCGCCGTTGACGTCGTCGTTATAGGGAATGCCCATTTCCTGCGCGGCGCGGAAATAGGCGTCGCAGATCGGCAGCGGCGCGATCGGCATGGAGACGCCGAGCGGGCCGCCATAGGCGTGATAGTCGTCGACGAAGCGCTGGTTGTCCTCGGCGCGCTTGAAATAGGCGAGGACCTCGCGATAGCTCCAGCCTTCGCACCCCTCTTCGCGCGCCCATGCGTCGTAGTCGAGCGCGTTGCCGCGCGTATAGATCTGGGCGTTGATCGTCGAGCCGCCGCCGATCACCTTGGCCTGGGTGTAGCGCAACACCCGGCCGTCGAGGTGGCGCTGCGGCACGGTCCGCCAGCCCCAGGCGCCGATGCCCTTGGTCATCTTCGCGAAGCCGGCGGGCATCTTGTAGAGGGGATGCCGGTCGCCGGCGCCCGCTTCCAGCAGCAGCACGGAAACGTCCCGGTCCTCGCTGAGCCGGTTCGCCAGCACGCAGCCCGCGGGGCCGGCGCCGACGATGATGTAGTCGACCATCGCCCCTCCGATGCGCTCAAAGGCGCGGCAAGGAAAGCCCGCCGTCCGCCGCGACCACGCTGCCGGTCGCGAACGCGAATTGTCCCGAGGCAAGCGCCGCGACGATCGCGCCGACGTCGCCCGGCTCGCCCCAGCGCCGCATCGGCACGAGCCCGTCCGCGATCGCCGCCTCGTAGCGGCCGGCGACCGCGGCGGTCATGTCGGTGCGGATGATTCCCGGCCGGACCTCGAACACCGCGATCCCCTCGGGCGCGAGCCGCACCGCGAAGGCCTTCATCGCCATCGACAATCCCGCCTTGGAGACGCAATAGTCGGCGCGTTCCGGGGACACCATTGCCGCCGACACCGACGAAATCGTCACGATCGACCGGGGATGATCGCCCGTCCCTGCCTCGCGCATCGCACGCGCGACCGCCTGGGTCAGGAACAGGGTCCCGCGCAGGTTGACGCCGATCACGACGTCGAAGTTCTCGGGGCTGAGATCGAGCAGGTCGCCACGCGCGACGGCGCCGCGGCCGGCGTTGTTGACGAGGCAGTCGAGCCGATCGAAACGTTCCAAAACCGAAGCGACCAGCGCCCGATGAGCGCCGACGTCGGCGACATCGTGGGCGAGGAACGCCGCGCGCGCGCCCAGCGCCTCGAACGCCGCCTCGGCCTCACGTGCGGCTTCGTCGAGGACGAGGTCGGTGGCGGCGATGTCGAAGCCCGCGCGCGCGAGCGCCTCGCCGCAGGCGCGGCCGATGCCGCGCCTGGCGCCGGTGACGAGCGCGAGCGGGCGGGGCGCGGCGCTCATGCGGCGAGCTCGGTGGCGCGCACGTGGTCGGCGGCGCGCAATGCGAGCGCGGCGACCGTCAGCGCCGGATTGACCCCGGCGGAGGTCGGCAGCGCGCTCGCGTCGACGACGAACAGGTTGTCGTGATCGAAGGCGCGGCCGTAGGGATCGACGGCCGCCTTCGCGGGGTCGTTGCCCATGCGGATCGTGCCGCACTGGTGCGAGGGCGTCCGCCGGTCGAACGGCTTGACCAGCACGATCGGAAACCCCGCCGCGCGCAAGACCTCGCGCATGCGCGCGACGAGCCCGGTCTGCGCCGCCATGTTGGAGCGGCGCCAGTCGAGCACCACGCGCGCGCCGTCGAGCCTGACCCGGCTCTCGGGCGAAGGCAGGTCCTCGCTCATCAGGTAGAAGTCGACGGCATGGCCCGCGAGCAGGTCGAGCGCGAATCCGGGCGCAAGCCGCAATTGCGATTTCAGGATCGCCCCCGAAATCTTGCCGAGCAGCTGGACGTTGCCGAGCGGCGGGCCGCCGCGGCCGTCGCCCAGGTAGAAATCGTTGAGGCCGATCGTCTTCTGGTAGATCGAATCGTTGCGCCGGAACGGATCGATGGCGAGCGCCGCCGAACTGTTGTGGTTCATGAAATGCCGGCCGACCTGGTCGGCGCGATTGGCGAGGCCGTTGGGCATCGCGCCGTTGGCGGAGGCGAGCAGCAGCAGCGCCGAGTTCACCGCGCCCGCCGCCAGCGCGACCAGCTTCGGGTGCGCGCGGCGCGTCTCGCCCCCGCTCTCGTAGACGACCGCCTCGATCCGCCGGCCCGCCGGGTCGGTCTCGAGCCGCGTCGCGCGCGCGCCCGTCTCCAGCGTGACATTGGGATGGGCGAGCGCCGCCTCGAGCCCGCAGGTCTCGGCGTCCATCTTGCCGGTCTTCGTGTCGGGAAACGCGTCCCACGGCGTCTGCGCGCGCGCGAGCCAGCGGTCGATGTCGACGCCGAGCGGCAGCGAGAACGGGTGCATGCCGGCGCGGGCGAGCCGCTCGCGCACCGCGGCGATCGCCGGCTCGTCGGGCACCGGCGGGTGCGGGTAGGAACCGGAATGGGCGGGTTCGGTCGGATCCTCGCCGAGGCTCCCGCGCACCTGGTAGAGCGCCTCGGCGCGTCCGTACCACGCCTCGATCTCGTCATAGCCGAACGGCCAGCCGGGCGTCGCGCCCTCGGCATATTGGATCGGCGCGAAATCCTGGGCGCGGTAGCGGATCAGCACGGCGCCGTAGAGCTTGGTGTTGCCGCCGACATAATAGTAATTGCCCGGATTGAACGACTCGCCGGCGGCGTCGAACCATTCCTCGCGCGGTCGGAACACGCCCCTCTGGAAGATCGCGCGCGCGTCGCGCGTCTCCGGGCGGTCGACCAGCCGCTCGCCGCGCTCGAGGATGTGGATGCGCGCGCCCGACGGCGCCAGCCCGGCGGCGAAGGTCGCGCCGCCCATGCCGGAGCCGATCACGAGGACGTCGATGGGATCAGGCGCGGGCATGGATGCGACGATGCCTCGGGAGACGCCGGCGCCGACCGCCGGCCGTCACGCTGCGCGCGCCCCTCTCCCGCTTGCGGGAGACGGTGGCCGGCGCAGCCGGCCGGATGAGGGCCGGCGCGACCTCGACGACGCTGCCCGCCGCGGGCGCGCGCCTGGTCGACGGCTTCCCGGTCAAAGCCGCACGCCCGAGGCCGGATCGAACAGCAGCGCCTTGTCGAGGTTGAACGCGAACGGCACGGTCTGGCCCGGCTGCACCTCGGTCTCGGCGCGCATCCGCGCGGTGACCTCCTTGCCGGCGATCCGGGTGACGACGAACGTGTCGGAACCGGCGGGCTGGACGACGTCGACCCTGGCGTCGACCATCGAGATCCCCGTCGAATTGCGATCGGCGCCGTCGCGGTCGGTGATCGCCTCCGGCCGGATGCCCATGATCACCGCGCGGCCGTCGGTGAGTTCCCTCGCATCGGCGCCGCGCGGCGCGGGCAGCGCGATCGGCGCGCCCTCGCCGCGCTCGAGCAGCACCGAGGCATGGCCGTTGACGCGCGCGACCTTGCCCGGCATCAGGTTCATCGACGGCGAGCCCATGAAATCGGCGACGAACAGGTTTGACGGATGGTTGTAGATTTCGTGCGGCGTCCCGACCTGCTGCAACACGCCTTCCTTCAGCACGGCGATCTTGGTCGCCAGCGTCATCGCCTCGATCTGGTCGTGGGTGACATAGACGATGGTCGCGTGGGTGTTCTGATGCAGGCGCTTGATCTCGGTGCGCAGGTCGACGCGCAGCTTGGCGTCGAGATTGGACAGCGGCTCGTCGAACAGGAACACCCGCGGCTTGCGCACCAGCGCGCGGCCCATTGCGACGCGCTGGCGCTGGCCGCCCGACAATTGGCCGGGCCGGCGTTTGAGCAGATGGCCGAGCTGCAGCGTCCTGGCGACGTCGGCGACCGCGGCGTCGCGCTCGGGCTTGGGCACGCCGCGCATCTCCATGCCGAACGCCATGTTCTGCTCGACGCTCATGTTGGGGTAGAGCGCGTAGGACTGGAACACCATCGCGATGTCGCGCTTGGACGGATGGAGATCGTTGACGACGTCGCCGTCGATCGCGATTTCGCCCGAGCTGATCGTCTCGAGTCCGGCGATCATGTTGAGCAGCGTCGACTTGCCGCAACCCGACGGTCCTACCAGGACGAGAAACCCGCCCCGCTCGAGCGTCAGGCTGACGCCCTTGATGATGTCGAGCGAGCCGAAGCGCTTCTTCAGGTTGCGGATTTCGAGGAAGGACATCGGTTTCACCCTTTGACGGCGCCGGCCATCAGGCCGCGCACGAAGTAGCGGCCGGCGACGACATAGACCAACAGCGTCGGCGCGGCGGCGATGATCGCCGCCGCCATGTTGACATTGTATTCGACGACGCCGGTCGAGGTGTTGACGACGTTGTTGAGCGCGACCGTCATCGGGCTCTGGTCGCCGGCGGCGAAGGTCGCCCCAAACAAGAAGTCGTTCCAGATGTTGGTGAACTGGTAGATCACCGTGACGATGAAGATCGGGCCGGAATTGGGCAGCAGGATGCGCCAGAAAATCCTGAAGAAGCCGGCGCCGTCGATCATCGCCGACTTGACCAGTTCGGTCGGGAACGCCTCGTAGAAATTGCGGAAGAACAGCGTCGTGAAGCCGAGGCCGTAGACGGTGTGTACGATCACCAGATTGACCGTCGGATTGCCGAACCCGAGCGAGACGCCGATCGCGTCGGTGAAGAAATTGCCCCATTCGCCGAGCTTGCCGAGGATCACCGCCATCGGGATCAGCACCGACTGGAACGGAATGAAGCAGGCGAACAGCATCAGCCCGAACACCAGCCGGTGGCCGGTGAAGCGCCATTTGGTCAGCACGTAGCCGTTCAGCGCGCCGAGCAGCGTCGAGATCAGCACGGCGGGGACGACCATCTTGATCGAGTTCCAGAAATAGCCCTTGATGCCCTCGCAGGTGAGCCCGACGCAGGTCTCGCCCCAGGCCTTGCTCCAGGAGGCGAAACTCGGCGCCCGCGGCAGGGCGAACATGTTGCCGCCGGTCACCTCGCTCATCGGCTTCAGCGAGGTCATGACCATCACGAGCAGGGGCAGGATGTAGACGATGGCGAACAGGCCGAGCAGTCCGTAGATGACGATGCGCGTCGTCGTCGAGGAGCGGCCGGGGTCGCGGCCCGGCTTGGCGGCGAGCAGCGCGTCGGCGGCGCTCATTGATGCTTCTCGCGCAGTTCCGAATAGAGATAGGGGACCATGATCGCAGCGATCGCCATCAGCATGATGACCGCGCTGGCCGAGCCGACCGCCATCTGGTTGCGGGTGAACGTGTAGGAATACATGAAGGTCGAGGGCAGCTCGGCGGCGCCGCCGGGATTCTTGCCGGTGACCGAGAGCACCAGATCGTAGGATTTGATCGCCAGATGGGTCAGGATGATCAGCGCCGAGAGAAACACCGGCCGCATGATCGGGATCACGATCCGCCGGTACATCGCGAAGCCCGAGGCGCCGTCGATCTGCGCGGCCTTCAAGATCTCGCCGTCGATGCCGCGCAGGCCCGCAAGGAACAAAGCCATGACGAAGCCGGAACTCGCCCAGATGCCGGCGATCGCGACGCAATAGATCATCATCCGCGGGTTGACGACCCAGTCGAACTTGAAGCTCGTCCAGCCCCAGTCGTGGACCGCCTTCTCCAGACCGATGCCGGGATCGAGGAACAGTTTCCAGGCCGTCCCCGTGACGATGAAGGACAGCGCGAGCGGATACAGATAGATCGGGCGCAGGAAGCCCTCGCCGCGGATCTTCTGGTCGAGCAGGATCGCCAGGGTCAGGCCCAGCGCGAGGCAGAAGACGACGTAGAGCCCGCCGAACAGACCCATGTTGACGATCGCGGTGTACCAGCTCGACGGCGGGTCGGTCTCGAACGTCCAGGTCCACAGCTTCTGGTAGCTGGCGAGGCCGACCAGACTGGTGCTGGTGAAGGCCTTCGAATTGGTGAACGACAGATACAGCGTCCACAGGATGAAGCCGTAGACGAAGAACATGACGAGGGCGAACGAGGGGGCCAGCACGAGCTTGGGCAGCGCGTCCTGCAGGCGCCCGCGCATCGAGGCGCGCGGGCGCGGCATCGTGACGTCGGAAACGGGGGCGACGGTCAGCTCGGTCATGCCCATTGCCTCGGCGGATTGGCCCGCCCCCGTTCGCACGGGGGCGGGTTCATGGATCACTTCGCGGCGTCGATCGCCTTGACGAGTTCGGTCACGGCGCTGTCGGAGGTCTTGATCTCGCCGTGGAAGAACTTGGTCACCACGTCGTGATAGGCGCCGGCGATCGCCGGCGGCTGCGCGTAGTTCTGCGCCATCGAGCCGACGAACTTGCCGTCGGCGTTGGCCGCCTTCACGTCGGCGATGCCCTTCTTGCCGCAGGCGTCGAAGGCGGTGTCCGGAACGTCCATGCGCGCCGGCACCGAGCCCTTGACGACGTTGAACGCCGACTGGAAGCTGATGCTCATCGTCGCGTCGGCGAGCGCGAGCTGGGCGGCCTTGCGGTCGGCCGGCACGTTGAACATCGCGAACATGTCGGTGTTGTAGATCACCGAACCGTCGGTGCCCGGGAAGCGGTAGCAGAGGAAGTCCTTGCCCGCCTGCTGGTGGGCGTTGACGAATTCGCCCTTCGCCCAGTCGCCCATCACCTGGACGAGCGCGTCGCCCTTGATCACCATCGCGGTGGCGAGGTTCCAGTCGCGGCCCGCGTAGTTCGGGTCGGTATAGGGCTTCAGCTTGGCCAGATTGTCGAACGCCTTCTTCATCGTGTCGGACTTCAGCGCGGCCGGATCGAGGTCGATGAACGCCTTCTTGTAGAAGTCGACGCCGCCGGTCGACATCACCACCGAGTCGAACATGGTGGCTTCCTGCCAGGGCTGGCCGCCGAGCGCGAGCGGAACGATGCCGGCCGCCTTCGCCTTGTCGAGCAAGGCGAGGAAGTCGTCGAAGGTCTTGGGCTGGGATCCGCCGATCTTTTCCATCGCCGCCTTGTTGATCCAGATCCAGTTGACCGAATGAATGTTGACGGGAACGGCGTCCCACTTGCCGTTGGTGATGGTGAACTTCTGCAGGGCCTTGGGAACGACCTTGTCCCAGCCTTCCTTGGTGGCGAGCGAGGTGATGTCGCCGAGCTTGCCGGCCTCGGCGTAGTCGACCGCGTAATAGCCGAGGATCTGCGAGGCCGTCGGCGGATTGCCGGCGGCCACCATCGCCTTGAGCGCGGTCATCGCGCCCTCGCCGCCGCCGCCCGCGATCGGGACGTCCTTCCAGGAATAGCCTTCCTTGGCGAGGTCGCCCTTGAGCACGTTGAGCGCGGCCGCCTCGCCGCCCGACGTCCACCAGTGCAGCATCTGCACTTCCTTGTTGTCGGCGGCCTGCGCCGAGGCGACGGCGGACACGGCCATCGCGCCGGCCATGAGCATGGTGCGTAATTTCATCATAGTGCCTTCCAGTAGCGACATCTCCCTGCCGGATTCGGTCCGGCGCCGTCGTCGTCAGGGGCTGCGGTTCCGGCCCCTGGTCCCGTTCACGTCATGAGCAAGAGTCGCGCGGCCTCTCGGCGCGCGAATGGCCGTCGACGTGGAATCCCGTGGGATAGTCTAGTGCGCGCGCGCGGCGCGGCCAAGCGCCGGCCGCGTCCGCCGCTGCGCGAATTTTCGCCAGGGTCGAGGAATGCGCGCGCCGGCATTTCGATCACCGTCCCTCGAAATGCGGCGAGCGTTTTTCATTGAAGGCGGCGACGCCCTCGCCCAGATCATGCGTGGTCGAGGTCAGCGCGCCGGCGAGCCCCTCGATCGGCGCGTCGCGGTCTTCGCCCTCCGCGAAATTGATCATCGCCTTGACGACCTGCACCGCGACCGGCCCGCGCCCGGCGATGCCGTGGGCGAGCGCATCGGCGCGCGCGAGCGCCTCGCCGACGCCGACGGCCTCATCGATTATGCCGAGCAGCAGAGCCTCTTCGACCTCGAACATCCGTCCGCCCAGCGCCATGCGCCGCACCGCGCGCGCGCCGAACCGGCGCACGAGCCGCTGCGTGCCGGACCAGCCCGGCGCCATGCCGAGCCCTGTCTCGGGGAGGCCGAGCTTGATTCCGGCCTCGGCGATCCGAATGTCGGCGGTCGCGGCCAGTTCGAGGCCGCCGCCGAAGGCGTGGCCGGTCAGGGCCGCGATCAGCGGCACGCGCAGCCGCGCGAGCGCCTCGAAGGCGCGGTGGCCGAGCCGGGTCCAGTCCCGCCACATTTCCAGCGGGTGCAGATCGCCCCAGGCGGCGATGTCGCCGCCGGCGCAGAACGCCTTGCCCTCGCCGCTGAGAATGGCGACGCGCGCCTCGCGCGACTCCTCGATCGTCGCGGCGGCGCGCGCGAGCGCGACGATCATCTCGCGATCGAGCGCATTGAGCTTGTCGGGGCGGCGCAGGACGATGCGCGCGATCGGCCCTTCGATGGCGAGATGGACGCGGCTGTCGGTCATGTCGTGGGCTCGGGCGCCCGGCGCCGGGCGGGCGGCAGGCGCAGGCCGATCGGCGCGGGATGGAACAGGGCGGCTTCCATCGTCGTCAGCCGATCGGACACCCGCAATGGAAATCTCGCCTGGGCGAGAATGTCGCGGGCGAGGTCGATTCCGGGGGCGACCTCGGTCACCGTCACGCCTTCGGCGGTCAGCCGCATCACGCAGCGCTCGGTGACATAGGCGATGTCCTGTCCCTGGGCGATCGCGCGCGCGCCCGAGAACGAGACCTGCTCGACCGCCTCGACCAGCTTGGCGACCTTGCCCTCCCGCTCGATCCGCAGCGCGCCCGCCTCGACGCCGAGCGCCGCGCCGGCGTTGAACAGGCCGGAGAACACGATCTTGCGGGCGCGCGCGGATATGTCGACGAAGCCGCCCGCGCCCGCCGTCACATGCGGCCGGGCGCCGAGCTTGGAGACGTTGACCGAACCCCGGCGGTCGATCTCGAGAAAGGAAAGCAGCGAGCAGTCGAACCCGCCGCCCTGGAAATAGGTGAATTGATAGGGCGAAGGCATGATCGCCTCGGCATTGGCCGCGCAGCCGAACTGGAAGTCGAGCAGCGGCACGCCGCCGACGGCGCCCTGTTCGATCAACCAGGTGACGGCGCCGTGCAGCCCCTCCTCGATGAGGATGCGCGGCACGTTGGCCGAGACGCCGAAGCCGAGGTTGACCGCATCGCCCTCGCACAATTCCCGCGCGACCCGGCGCGCGATCACCTTGCCGACGCCGAATTCCTGCAGCTCGAACGACGAAAGCGGCCGGAATATCTCGCCCGATATCGCGGGATCGTAGAGCGTCTGGGTCGTCTGCATCTGGTCGGCAGCGACCACGATCGCGTCGACCAATATGCCCGGGACGAAGACCTGCTGCGGCTTGAGCGTGCCGGCCTTGGCGAGCCGCTTGACCTGGGCGATGACGATCCCGCCGTTGTTGCGCACGCTGAGCGCCTGGTCGAGCGGACCCAGATAGCCGCCCTCGTGCTCGTAGGAGAGATTGCCGCGCTCGTCGGCGGTGGTGGCGCGGATGATCGCGACGTCGGGAACGATGGCGGGAAAGAACAGCCAGTCCTCGCCGGCGAAGGCGACGCGGGAGACGATCGCGCGCGCCGCCGCCCTGGCGTTCATTGCGCAGCCTTCACGGGCGGGATCGGCGAAAGTGTCCATGCCGACCTTGGTCAGCACGCCGGGCCGCTTGGCGGCGGCCTCGCGGTGCATGTCGAACAGGATGCCGGAGGGGATGTTGTAGGCGGGGATCTCGTCGCCGGAGATCATGCGCCAGATGCGCGGCGGCTGGGCCTTGGACGGACCGGAGGGATAGGAGCCGGCGATGATCCGGGCCAGACATCCGGGCCGCGCGAGATGGTCGATTCCGCCGACGCCCCACATGTCGCCGGCGGCGATCGGATGCAGCGTCGTGAGATCGCGCGGATGGCCCGCCGTCTCGAACCGCCGGCCGATCGCGGCGAGAACCGCGTCGGGACAGCCGAGTCCGGACGAGGAGGAAACCGTCACGACCGCGCCGTCCGGCACGAGTCGGGCGGCTTCGTCGGCGCTGAGCACGCGGGGAAAGGCCATCGGCTACAGCCCGGCCTCGACGCGGGCCTCGCGGCCCGAGCCGGCCGCCTCGAGCGTCGCGATCGCCAGCGCCATCGAGCGCACGCCGTCCTCGCCCGAGGCCGAGGGCGCGCCGGCGCCGCGCACCGCGGCGTGAAACGCGCGCACCGACCGCTCGTAGAGATTTTCGTGATCGAGCGGCAGCGCCCGGTCGCCGGTCGCGTCGCGCAGGGTCACCGTCCCGATCGGGCGCTGGGTCATGCAGTCGAGGCCGAACAGCGAACCGTCCGACCCGTGGACTTCGAACGCCGTGCGGGTGTAGCGGCAGGTGAAGGCGTCGAAGAAATGGGCGAGCAGCCCTGACTGGAAACGCGCGACGCCGAGCACGCCGTCCTCGATGCCGCCCTCGCCGAGCCCCGCGCGCTGAACCATCGCCGTCACCGCCACCGGTTCGTCGCCGAGCACGAAGCGCAGCGTGTCGGCGTCATGGACGGTGATGTCCATCACGACCCCGGCGCCGGTCTTCGGATCCTTGATCCGCCAGCTCTGCAGATGTTCGGGCAGGTAGACCGCATGGCAGACCCGCGCGAACAGCGGCCGGCCGACGCGCCCCTCGGCGATCGCCGCACGCATCGCCCGGTGGGTCGCGGCGTTGCGCAGATGGTGGTTCGTGGCGAGGACGACGCCGGCCGCCTTGCAGGCGGCGACCATTTCGCGCGCCTCGACCAGCGTCAGCGCCAGCGGTTTCTCGCACAGCACATGCCGGCCGGCCTTCGCCGCCGCGAGGACCTGGCCGTGATGGAGGTCGTTGGTGGTCGCGACATAGACGGCGTCGACCTTGTCGAGGAGGCCGGCGAGTTCGGTCGTGGCGAAGGGAATGCCGAATTCGGCGGCGTAGGCGGCGCCGCGGTGCGGATCCGTGCTCATGACGCCGGCGACTTCGCCGCCCTCGGCGCGGATCGCGGCGATCATCCACTCGCGCGCGATGGTGGTCGCGCCGACCAGACCCCAGCGGATGGGACGGGTCACGAACGCGCCGCCAGACCGACCCTTGACGTCATTTGTTCCTCCCCAGGCGGCCAAACTTGACATTTGGAACGTTCCATATTGTCTATTTCGCGGCTCCGGCCCTTGTCAAGCGCCCTGCGGACCGCCGCCCCGGCCGGACCGGCGGCGCGCCAGCGAGTCCCAGGGGAGCGATGATGCCGAGCCTGCGCCTGCCGACCGCCGAGGGCCGCCTCGCCGATTTCACCCTCTCGGCGCCCTCGCCCTATCCCGCGCGCAGCGAGGGCGGCTTTCCCCGGGTCGTCTACGCGGCGGCCCATGTCGTGGCCGACCCCGCCGCGCCGGCGCGCATCGACTGGGACCGGACGCTGGCGTTCCGGCATCGTCTGTGGGACCTCGGCTTCAAGATCGCCGAGGCGATGGACACGGCCCAGCGCGGCATGGGCCTCGACTGGGCCGGCGCGCAGGAGTTGATCGCGCGCGCGCTCGACGAGGCGAAGGCGCGCCCGGGCGCCGATCTGGCCTGCGGCGCCGGGACGGACCATCTCGACGCCGCGGACGCGCGCGGGCTCGCCGACGTCGTCGCCGCCTATGAGGATCAGGTCGGCTTCGTCGAAGGGCGGGGCGGGCGCGTCGTGATGATGGCGAGCCGCGCGCTCGCCCGGATCGCGCGCGGTCCCGAGGATTACGCCTTCGTCTACGACCGGATCCTCGCGCAGGCGCGCGCGCCGGTCATCCTGCATTGGCTCGGCGACATGTTCGACCCCGGGCTGGCGGGCTATTGGGGCGCGCGCGATTTCGAATCGGCGATGGGCGTCGTGCTCGACCTCATCGGGCGTCACGCCGCGCGCATCGACGGCGTCAAGATCTCCCTGCTCGACGCCGACAAGGAAATCGCCTTGCGGCGCCGGCTCCCGGCGGGCGTGCGCCTGTACACCGGCGACGATTTCAACTATGCCGAACTGATCGCCGGCGACGGCGCGCATCATTCGCACGCTCTGCTCGGCATTTTCGACCCGATCGCGCCCGCGGCGGCGGCCGCGCTCGCGCGGCTGGGCGCGGGCGACCGCGCCGGCTACGACGCCATCCTCGCCCCGACGGTCCCGCTGTCGCGCAAGATTTTCGAGGCCCCGACCCAGCATTACAAGGCCGGCGTCGTGTTCCTCGCCTGGCTCAACGGCTTCCAGGACGAATTCGTCATGCTCGGGGCGATGCAGAGCGCGCGCGCGATCGAGCATTACGCCGAAGTGTTCCGGCTCGCCGATCGCGCGGGGCTGCTGACCGACCCGGAACGCGCCTGCGCGCGGATGAAGCCGCTGCTGGCGGCCGCCGGGATCGCCGGCTAGCGCGCCGCCGAAGCCGCCACGCGGCCCGATCGCGCTAGAACAGAAAATAGCGCTGCGCCATCGGCAATTCGGTCGCCGGCTCGCACACCAGCAGCACGCCGTCGGCGGTCACCGCATAGGTTTCCGGATCGACCCGGATGTCCGGCGTCGCGTCGTTGTGGACGAGGCTCTTCTTCGAGATGCCGCCGCGCGTGTTCTCGACCGCGACGAGCCGCTTGTGCACCTTCAGCTTGCTCGCGAGCTTGCCGTCGACCGCGGCGCGGCTGACGAAGGTCAGCGAGCTGCCGGTGCGCGCGCGGCCATAGGCGCCGAACATCGGGCGGTAGTGGACGGGCTGCGGGGTCGGGATCGAGGCGTTGGGATCGCCCATCGCCGCGGCGGCGATGACGCCGCCCTTGAGGACGAGGTCGGGCTTGACCCCGAAGAAGGCGGGCGTCCAGACCACGAGATCGGCGAGCTTGCCGGTCTCGACCGAGCCGATGTGCTTGGACACGCCATGGGCGATCGCCGGGTTGATCGTGTATTTGGCGACGTAGCGCCTGGCGCGGCCGTTGTCGTTGCCCTTCTCGTGCGGCAGCGGCCCGCGCTGGCGCTTCATCTTGTCGGCGGTCTGCCAGGTCCGGATGATGACCTCGCCGACCCGGCCCATCGCCTGGCTGTCGCTCGACATCATCGACAGCGCGCCCATGTCGTGCAGGATGTCCTCGGCGGCGATCGTCTCCTTGCGGATGCGGCTCTCGGCGAAGGCGAGATCCTCGGGGATCGCGCTGTCGAGATGATGGCAGACCATCAGCATGTCGAGATGCTCGTCGAGCGTGTTGCGGGTGAACGGGCGGGTCGGATTGGTCGACGACGGCAGCACGTTGGGCAGGCCGGCGACGCGGATGATGTCGGGCGCATGGCCGCCGCCCGCGCCTTCGGTGTGGAAGGCGTGGATGGTGCGGCCCTTGAACGCCTTGATCGTGTCCTCGACGAAGCCGGACTCGTTGAGCGTGTCCGAATGGATCATCACCTGGATGTCGTAGTCGTCGGCGACCGACAGGCAGCAGTCGATCGCGGCGGGCGTCGTGCCCCAGTCCTCGTGCAGCTTCAGCGCGCAGGCCCCCGCCTCGACCTGTTCGACCAGCGCGGCGGGCTTCGAGGCGTTGCCCTTGCCGGCGAAGCCGAGATTCATGGGAAAGTCGTCGGCGGCCTCGATCATCCGCGCGATGTGCCAGGGGCCGGGCGTGCAGGTGGTCGCGAACGTGCCGGTCGCCGGGCCGGTGCCGCCGCCGAGCATCGAGGTGACGCCCGACATCAGCGCCTCCTCGATCTGCTGCGGGCAGATGAAATGGATGTGGGTGTCGAAGCCGCCGGCGGTGAGGATCTTGCCCTCGCCGGCGATGATCTCGGTGCCCGGCCCGATGATGATCGTGACCCCGGGCTGGATGTCGGGATTGCCGGCCTTGCCGATGCCGACGATCAGGCCGTCCTTGAGGCCGACATCGGCCTTGACGACGCCCCAGTGGTCGAGGATGACCGCGTTGGTGATCACGGTGTCGACCGCGCCCCTGGCGCGGGTGACCTGGCTCTGGCCCATGCCGTCCCGGATCACCTTGCCGCCGCCGAATTTCACCTCCTCGCCGTAGGTGGTGAAATCCTTCTCGATCTCGATGAACAGCGCGGTGTCGGCGAGCCGCACGCGGTCGCCGGTGGTCGGGCCGAACATGTCGGCGTAGGCCGCGCGGGGCAGGAAGGCGCGGGCGGGTTCGTTGGGGAGTTTCGCCATGATGGAGGTCTCGAAGGAGCGGGGAATCAGGAAGGGTCGGTCGTCCGCGGACCGGACGCGCGCGTCAAAGCTTGCCCATGACGTCCTGGCGGAAGCCGAACACCGTGCGTTTGCCCGACAGCGCGACCAGATGCACCCGCCGGCTCTGGCCGGGTTCGAAGCGGGTCGCGGTGCCCGCGGGAATGTCGAGCCGGAACCCGCGCGCCTTGGCGCGGTCGAACTTCAGCGCCGGATTGGTCTCGAAGAAATGGTAGTGCGAGCCGACCTGGATCGGCCGGTCGCCGGCGTTGGCGACCTCCAGCGTCGCGGTCTCGCGGCCCTGGTTCATCAGGATGTCGCCGGGCGGCGCGATCACCTCGCCGGGAATGAGCGCCGAGGCGTCGCCGCGGATCGGATGATGGACGGTGACGAGCTTGGTCCCGTCCGGGAAGGTCGCCTCGATCTGGATGTCGTGGATCATCGAGGCGACGCCCTCCATCACCTGGTCGGGCCGCACGACATGGGCGCCGGCCTCCATCAGCTCGGCGACGGTGCGCCCGTCGCGGGCGCCCTCGACGACGAAATCGGCGATCAGCGCGATCGCCTCGGGATGGTTGAGCTTGACGCCGCGCTCGAGCCGGCGCCGCGCCACCATGGCGGCCATCGCGATCAGCAGCTTGTCTTTCTCGCGCGGGGTCAGATTCATCGGGGCGGTCCAATCCTTCTTGCATCGCAAAGGTGCAAGAGCGGCGCCGCCCTCATGACCAGACGCGCGGCGCCGACCGCCCCCGCAGCGCCATCATGACCGCGGCGAGCGCGCCGCGCAATCGGCTCGGCGAGGGCGAGGCGAGGCGGCCCAGGACGAGCCCGTCGAAGGCGCTGGCGCCGGCGTCGAGCGGCGCCTCGCCGGCCTCGCGGACCTCGTCGAGCGCGGCGCGGATTGCGTCGAGCCGCGCCGCGGCGCCGGGCCCGGCGAGCAGGATCGTGGCGATCGCGCGGGCGCCGCGTCCGACCGCGGGACGGTCGAGCGTCGCGCCGGCCCGATCGAGCCGCAGAGCCTCGGCGAACGCCAGCCGGCCGCCGCGCCGGACCCGCCAGGAATCGCGGAAGGACGCGTCGACCGCCCGTTCGCCCATCGCGATCCGGCCGAACGTCGTGGCCTCGACGAGGACCAGCGAGGCGTCGTCGGCGAGATCGAAACTGAGGCGGCGCGCCAGGCGGGCGCCTTCGAACAGGATCGTCTCCTGCGGCAGCCATTCCAGCCGCGCGCCGGCGCCGAGCGCGACCTCGGCTTCGACGACCGTCGTCCCCCCGTCCGAGCGGTAGATTTTTTCCGCCGATTGGGTGGTGAACAGGACCTCGGCGCCCGCTCCGAGCGCGAGGTCGAGCCTGGCGCGATCGCCGCCCGCCATCCCGCCGCCGGTGTTGACGAGCACCGCCTCGCAGCCGATCGCGGTCCTGGGGAAGCGCAGCCGAAGTCCGCCGGTCTCGAAGGCGCGCGCCGCGTGCGTGCGCGCCCCGACCCGCGCGAACGCCGCGCGCGCCTCGCCGCGGGCGCGCAGCCGCGCATCGACGGCCTCCGCCCGCGGCGGCGCGCGACCGTCGCAATCGGTCATTGCGCCGGTTGCGGCGGTTGGGTGGGTTGCGGCGGCGGCGCCGGCCGGGGCTTGCGCTTGTGCGCAACCTTGCCCGCGCCGGCCGCCTCGCGCGTTTCGTCGATCCGCGCCTTCAGGAACGCGGCCCGCGCCTCGGTCAGGCGTGTGGCGCAGAAGGCATGGACGGTCTCGCGGGCATAGCCGCGGCAGATGTCCTGGCGGTCCGCGGAGAAGCGCGACTGGTCGCGGGCGAGGTCGTCGATCCTGGCGGGGTCGGTGAGCCGCGCGTTCAGGGTCCGGTAGTAGGCGGCCAGCGCCGCCTCGGCGCGGGCGCGGGCGTGCGCAACCTGCTTGGCCTCGGTCTCCAGGGCGAGTCCGGCCGGGCCCCACAGGCCCGAGGGGCTCGCCTCGCAATCGGCTTCCGGAAATACGCAGGCCCGCAACTGGGGCGGCACCAGAACCGCGCCCTCGAGGACGTCGAATTCGAACGGACAGGCGGGCATGTCGACGGCAAAGCGAAGCAGGCCGTCGGGCCGCCCGAGCCCCTTGAGCGCGATCCCGCCGTCGCCGGCGCCGCCGACGACCTCGACCCGGCATTGCTGGGCGGGGTCGGAAATGACTTCGCCCAACAGGGTCAGCCGGTCGATCTGCAGCGCGTCGGCGCGCTTCGACAATTGCAGCGCGCCGTTCGCGCCGTTGAGCAGCAGCGGCTTGCCGATCACCGCCGCGGCGTCGGGCGGCGCATAGGTCGCCGCGGGCCTCGGCGGCTTGGCCTTCTCCGGAATCTTCTCGACCGCGCCGGCCGGCGCGGGCGGCGCGGCGCCCGGGAGCGCGAGCTGGGCGAGCGCCGGGGAAGCTGCGAAAGCCGCGCAAAAGGCCGTCGTCGCCATGGCTCTCTTCATCATCCACCCTTAGGACCCGCGCGAGCAAAGTGGAAGCCGCTTTTGCATGGGCGCGCGGCCCGGGTTCCGCCTTGCGCCCCGCCTGAGCCCCTCTTATATACCGGCCAACCGTATCCGGGTTCTCGCAAAAAGAGGTCTTTTCGCAGAATCCGACCCACGGAATTCGGACAGTCCATCGGGGACCGGACGGATGGGACGAGGCTGTTTTCGGCCGGATCCCGCGTCGTCCACAGCCGGGCCGCTTCGGGGCCTCGCGGTCTCGCGAAAGAATGAGGATGTAGCAATGGCTAAAGTCATCGGCATTGATCTCGGCACCACAAATTCCTGCGTCGCGGTCATGGAAGGCTCGACGCCCAAGGTGATCGAAAATTCAGAGGGCGCGCGCACGACGCCGTCGATCGTCGCGTTCACCGACGATGGCGAGCGGCTGGTCGGCCAGCCGGCCAAGCGCCAGGGCGTCACCAATCCGGAGCGGACGTTCTTCGCGATCAAGCGGCTGATCGGGCGTCCGTACGACGATCCGATGACCAAGAAGGACATGGGGCTCGTTCCCTACAAGATCATCAAGTCGCCCAATTCCGACGCCTGGGTGACGGCGGACGGCAAGCAATTTTCGCCGTCGCAGATTTCCGCCTTCATCCTGCAGAAGATGAAGGAGACCGCCGAGGCGCATCTCGGCTCGCCGGTGACGCAGGCGGTGATCACGGTTCCCGCCTATTTCAACGACGCCCAGCGCCAGGCGACCAAGGACGCCGGCAAGATCGCCGGCCTCGAGGTGCTGCGGATCATCAACGAGCCGACCGCGGCGGCGCTCGCCTACGGCCTCGACAAGCGCAAGGCCGGCACCATCGCGGTCTATGACCTCGGCGGCGGGACGTTCGACGTGTCGATCCTGGAGATCGGCGACGGCGTGTTCGAGGTCAAGTCGACCAACGGCGACACGTTCCTCGGCGGCGAGGACTTCGACATGCGTCTGGTCGAATATCTCGCCGGCGAGTTCAAGAAGGAGCAGGGCATCGACCTGACCAAGGACAAGCTCGCGCTGCAGCGCCTGAAGGAAGCGGCGGAAAAGGCCAAGATCGAGCTTTCCTCGGCGACCCAGACCGAGATCAACCTGCCCTATATCACCGCCGACGCCTCCGGGCCCAAGCACCTGACGCTCAAGCTGACGCGCGCCAAGTTCGAGGCGCTGGTCGACGACCTCGTCCAGAAGACGGTCGAGCCGTGCCGCAAGGCGCTCAAGGACGCCGGCCTGTCGGCCGGACAGGTCGACGAGGTGGTGCTGGTCGGCGGCATGACGCGCATGCCGAAGGTCCAGGAGATCGTCAAGCAGTTCTTCGGCAAGGAGCCGCACAAGGGCGTCAACCCCGATGAGGTCGTCGCGATCGGCGCCGCGATCCAGGCCGGCGTGCTGCAAGGCGACGTCAAGGACGTGCTGCTGCTCGACGTGACGCCGCTGTCGCTCGGCATCGAGACGCTCGGCGGCGTATTCACCCGCCTCATCGACCGCAACACGACGATCCCGACCAAGAAGAGCCAGGTGTTCTCGACCGCCGAGGACAACCAGACCGCGGTCACGATCCGGGTGTTCCAGGGCGAGCGCGAAATGGCCGCCGACAACAAGCTGCTGGGACAGTTCGACCTCGTCGGCCTGCCCTCGGCGCCGCGCGGCGTGCCGCAGGTCGAGGTCACCTTCGACATCGACGCCAACGGCATCGTCAACGTCACCGCCAAGGACAAGGCGACCAACAAGGAGCAGCAGATCCGCATCCAGGCCTCGGGCGGCCTCAGCGAAGCCGACATCAACAAGATGGTGAAGGACGCCGAGCTGCACGCCGCGGAGGACAAGAAGCGGCGCGAGCTGATCGACGTCAAGAACCACGCGGAATCGCTGATCCACGACGCCGAGAAGTCGCTCAAGGAGTATGGCGAGAAGGTCTCGTCGGCCGACAAGAGCACGATCGAGGGCGCCGTCGCGGCGCTGAAGAGCGCGCTCGAAGGCGAGGATGTCGAGGCCGTCAAGGCCAGGACCAGCGACCTGATGCAGGCGCAGATGAAGCTCGGCGAGGCGATGTACAAGGCCCAGCAGGCGGCGGGCGCCGGCGGGACCGACGGCGCCGGCGGCCAGGCGAAGGACGACGTCATCGACGCCGAATTCAAGGAGGTCGACGACGACAAGAAGAAGTCGGCCTGATCGATCGGGGCCGCCGGGCCGTCCCGGCGGCCCGCCGCCCTTCCGGCCGGAAGCGGCGGGCGGCAAGGCGCCGGGATGGTTAACCCGTTTGAAACACGCGGCGCCGCATCATGGTCGAGGTTGCGTCCTTCGGGCCTTTCCAGCCGACGCGCGATCTGCGATGGGTTGACGGAACGCCAGCCGATACGCACATTCGAATCGCCGCCTGAATGATCAAATGGCTCAATGACCAATCGGACCGAAGCTGACGTGGCCAAGCGCGACTTCTACGAAACACTGGGCGTCGCCAAGACCGCCTCCGAGGCGGAACTGAAGGCCGCATTCCGCAAGGCGGCGATGGTCTGCCATCCCGACCGCAATCCCGGCGACCATCAGGCCGAGACGAGATTCAAGGAACTCAACGAAGCCTACCAGGCGCTGTCGGACCCGAACAAGCGGGCCGCCTACGACCGCTACGGCCATGCGGCGTTCGAGCAGAGCGGCTCGGGCATGGGCGACGGCTTTGCGTCATCGATGGCCGACATATTCGACGACCTGTTCGGCGACATGATGGGCCGGCGCGGCGGCGGACGCGGCGGCTCCGGCAAGGAGCGCGGGGCCGACCTGCGCTACAATCTCGAGATCACGCTCGAGGAGGCCTATCTGGGCAAGAACGCCGCGATCAAGCTGCCGACTTCGGTGACCTGCGAGACCTGCGCGGGCTCGGGCGCCAAGGCGGGCTCGAAGCCGCACGTCTGCAAGGCCTGCGGCGGCCACGGCCGGGTTCGCGCCCAGCAGGGCTTCTTCGCGATCGAACGCACCTGTCCGAGCTGCCACGGGCGCGGACAGATGATCGACAATCCCTGCGATCGCTGCGCGGGCAGCGGCCGGGTGACGCGCGAGCGGACGCTTTCGGTCAACGTGCCGGCCGGCGTCGAGGACGGCACCCGCATCCGCCTCACTGGCGAGGGCGAGGCCGGCCACCGGGGCGGGCCGACCGGCGATCTCTACATATTCCTTTCGATCAAGCCGCATCCGTTCTTCCAGCGCGACGGCGCCGACCTCTATTGCCGCGTCCCCATCTCGATGGTCCAGGCGGCGCTCGGCGGCGAATTCTCGGTGCGCGCGATCGACGGCGGCGACGCCAAGGTGCGCGTGCCCGAGGGCGCGCAGTCGGGCCGGCAGCTTCGCATTCGCGGCAAGGGCATGCCGGCGCTTCGTTCGCGCGACTTCGGCGATCTCTACATCCAGATCAATGTCGAGACGCCGCAGAACCTGACGCGCCGCCAGCGCGAATTGCTCGCCGAGTTCGAGGCCGAATCGTCCAACACGACCCATCCGGAAAGCGCCGGATTCTTTTCCAAGATGAAGGAATTCTTCGAGGGGCTGGGCGGCCAATGAGGCGGCCGCCCGAGTTCCGCGCGCCCGGCGGATCGGGAATGGCCGCGGTTGCCGCCGGTGGGAGCGCGTCGTGGCCCATTCCTTGAAGCCGCGCCTCGATTTTTCCAGGATGCGCCTGCGCCTGCGCTCGAAAGGCCCGCTGGCGGACGAGGTGCGATTTCTCAAGACCTGGTTCGAAAGTCCGCGCCTGACCGGCGCGGTGTCGCCGTCCGGCCGGTTTCTGGCGCGCGCGATGGCGCGCGCCGCGGGGCCGATCGGCGACGGTCTGGTCGTGGAGCTGGGGCCCGGCACCGGGCCGGTGACCCGCGCCCTGATCGAACGGGGCGTTCCCCCCGGGCAGCTGGTTCTCGTCGAGTTCGAGGCGGCGTTCTGCCGTCTGCTCGCCAAACGCTTTCCCGACGTCCGCGTGGTCCAGGGCGACGCGTTCACGCTGCGGCGCACGCTCGCCGGATGCGCCGATCGGCCGATCCGCGCCATCGTCTCCAGCCTTCCTCTGCTCAACCAGCCCGCCGCGCGCCGTTCGGCGCTGGTCGCCGACGCCTTCGCGCTGATGGCCCCGGGCGGCGTCTTCGTCCAGTTCACCTACGGCATGGCCTCGCCGATCCCCCGGCCCGCGGGCGGCGCGAATTTCTCGGCGCATGCGACGGCGCCGATCTGGCTCAACCTGCCGCCGGCGCGGGTCTGGACCTATCGTCGCGGCGGCGGCGCCCAGGCGCCGGCGCCGCTGCTTTCGCGATTGCGCGCGAGCGCCGATCGCATGGGCGAGCAATGGGTCAGCAAGGCGGAGGCGGCGCGCTGTTCGCTCGGCGTCCGGCGCGCCCGCCTCGGCGAGAAGGTGCGCGCCCAGGCCCGGGACATGCTGAACGGGGCGCGCCGCCACGCCCCGCTCGACGTGTTTCGCAACCATCCGCCGCGGGACTGAGCGGCCGGCGGATCAGGAGGTGTCATGCGCGGGTCTCTCGCGCCGCGCGAGCGGCTGATCGTGGCGCTCGACATGCCCGATGTCGCGCAGGCCGAACGGCTCGTCGAACGGCTCGGCGATGGCGCCGTCTTCTACAAGATCGGAATGGAGCTCGCCTATGGCGGCGGCCTCGACCTGGTCCGGCGGCTCGCCGATTCCGGCCGGAGGGTGTTCCTCGATCTCAAGCTTCATGACATTCCCAACACGGTCGAGCGCGCCGTCGCCCAGGTCGCCCGCCTCGGCGCGACGTTTCTGACCATCCACGCCTATCCGCAGACGATGCGCGCGGCCGTCGCCGGGCGCCGGGACTCCGAGCTCCAGCTGCTCGCGGTTTCCGTGCTGACCTCGTACGACGACGGCGATCTCATGGAGGCCGGCTACGCCCGTGGGGTTGGCGAAACCGTCGCGTCGCGCGCCGCCCAGGGCCTCGCCGCAGGGGTCGAAGGCCTCGTCGCCAGTCCGCTCGAAGCGACCCGCCTGCGCGCCGAGTTCGGCGACCGGCTGATCCTGGTCACGCCCGGCGTGCGTCCCGCCGACGCCGCGGCGGGCGATCAGAAGCGCGCCGCCACGCCCGCCCGGGCGATCGCGAACGGCGCCGACTATCTGGTGGTCGGCCGCCCGGTGACGCAGGCGCCCGATCCGCGCGCGGCGATCGAGGCGATCGTCGCCGAAATCGCGGCGGCCGCCGCCCATTGATGGAACGAGCCAGGTTCGCTCGGGAACCGCTGGAGAGCAAAGGAGACCGCCATGCCCAAGGGATATACGATCGTCCGCGTCGACGTCACCAATCCCGAGGCCTATGCAAACTACGCCAAACTCGCGACCGAAGCGATCAAGGCGCACGGCGGCCGCCCGCTCGTGCGCGGCGGGCGGTTCGAGGCGGTCGAGGGCCAGGCGCGCGCCCGCAACGTCGTGATCGTCGTGATCGAGTTCGACAGCTTCGACGCCGCCCGCGCATTCTACTACTCGCAGCAGTACCAGCAGGCCAAGGCGTTGCGCGAAGGCGCCGCGGTCGCCGAATTCGTGCTCGTCGAGGGCGTCTGACAATCGCCAGCCGCTATCGGATCGCCCATGCCGATGTGAACGACGCGGGGCCGGTCGACGCCGCCGCGAGCGTTGGCGACGTGGCGGTCGGCGAAGGCTATGACCGCCCGCAGCCTGGCTGAGCGGAAACTTACGAGGGGGATGGGTATGGCCGACATGCGGCTCGTTGTGACGGGCGCCGCCGGGCGCATGGGCCGGATG